>NZ_VMHP01000001.1:1595763-1914916 GCF_008795985.1 Marinobacter halotolerans
CGTGCTATTCTTCTGTCCATGACACAAGTAGTGCTATGGGGCCATTTCCGTCACGACATATGGTGTTTATGACGCCACATGCTTCTTTAGAACTATTTCCCCAATCGCCGAAACATTCTTGGAGGTTCAGGGACCTGTTACTTGATATGGCCGAGAATGCCGTCCAATTCGTCCAGTGATGTGTACTCAATCACCAGTTTGCCCTTACCGCGCTGGCCGTGGGCAATGGAGACCCGGGCACCCAGCCGCTCCGCCAGATCGTCCTGCAATGCACGAATATTGGGGTCGAGCTGACCTTTGGCTTTCTTGCCCGGTTTCTGCTGCTGTACCTGCCGCACCAGCGCTTCGGTCTGGCGCACAGACAGGGATTTAGCCACCACCTGCCGTGCCACCTGCATTTGCTGCTCGGGCTGTAACGTTAACATGGCCCGGCCGTGGCCCATTTCCAGATCGCCGTGCTCCAGCATCACCCGCACATCTTCCGACAGGCTGATCAACCGCAGCAGGTTGGTGATGGTGGTTCTGGATTTGCCCACGGCTTCTGCTACCTGGGACTGGGTGAGCCCAAACTCTTCCTGCAAGCGCTGCAGCGCAAACGCCTCTTCAATGGGGTTCAGGTTTTCACGCTGAATGTTTTCGATCAGCGCCATGGCGATGGCGGCGTCATCCGGTACATCGCGGATGATGGCGGGAATACGGTCAAGCTCGGCCAGCTGGGTGGCCCGCCAGCGGCGCTCACCGGCAATCAGTTCGAACCGGCCCTCGGAAATGGGCCGAACAACCACCGGCTGCATAACGCCCTGCTGACGAATGGAATCCGCCAGCTCCTGGAGAGCGGCCGGGTCCATGTCACGGCGGGGTTGAAACCGGCCACGCTGGATAAGATCCACGGGGATTTCACGCAGCTCACCGTCGTGATCTTTCACTTCCTGATCAAGATTGACCCTGGATCCCTGTAGCAACGCGCCTAAGCCGCGCTCACCCAGTCCTCGTTTCTTCGCCGCCATGGTGTCTGTCATTCGTCCTGATAAGAATTCTGTCTAAATGGGTTCGCTGGAATGCAAGAGGGGTAGTCTACACGGCAACCGGCTCGGATGTCTTTTTAGCGCCGTGACGTCTGACCATTTCCCCCGCCAGGGCCAGGTAGGCCACCGCGCCTTTGGAGGTGCGGTCGTACTTCAGCGCAGGCAGACCATAGCTCGGCGCCTCGGCCAGTCTTACGTTGCGGGGAATCACCGCACGGTAGACCTTGTCGCCGAAGAACTCGCTGAGCTGGCCGGAAACATCCAGGGTCAGACTGTTGCGGGGGTCGTACATGGTGCGCAGAATGCCCTCGATCTGCAGCTCCGGATTCACCGTCTCCTGGATCTGCTCGACGGTATTCATCAACGCGGCCAGACCCTCGAGCGCATAGTATTCACACTGCATGGGGATCAGCACGGAATCGGCGGCAGACAGGGCGTTTACCGTCAGCAGGTTCAGGGAAGGCGGGCAGTCGATCAGGATATAGTCGTAATTTTCACGAACGGTGTTCAGGGCGAGGCGCAAACGGTGTTCGCGGCCAATCTCGTTCATCAATTCCACTTCGGCGGCGGTCAGGTCACCGTTGGCCGGAAGGATATCGAAACCCGAAGCCTCCACGTGGAATATCACCTGGGACGCCGTTGAGCGTTTGGTGAGCATGTCGTACCCGGACAGCTCGAGCTCATTCTTGTCGACGCCGCTGCCCATGGTGGCGTTGCCCTGGGGATCCATATCCACCAGCAGGACACGACGCTTGGTT
Organism: Marinobacter halotolerans; assembly: GCF_008795985.1. Lineage (NCBI taxonomy): Bacteria > Pseudomonadati > Pseudomonadota > Gammaproteobacteria > Pseudomonadales > Marinobacteraceae > Marinobacter > Marinobacter halotolerans. The sequence goes on from NZ_VMHP01000001.1 coordinate 1,597,547, forward strand.
GCCGCAAGAGACGCCGCCAGATTGACGCAGGTGGTGGTCTTGCCCACACCGCCTTTTTGATTGGTCACCGCCATTACGCGCGCCATGACTCGCCTCCTGTAGTTTAGAGCTGGGGTTCCGTTACCCGCCGCACAATCAGCAGGTGCCGGTCGCCGTCAGCTCCGGGAACCGACAGCGACTGCCGTTGCGATACCTGCCAGTGACCGGGCAGCGCCGACACTTCATCATCCGGAAACTGACCTTTCATGGCAAGGAACTCGCCGTCATTTGCCAGCAGATCCCCGCACCAGGCCACCAGATTGTCCAGGGCAGTAAAGGCCCGGCTGCTGATCTGCTGGAAAGGCTGATCTGGCTGGCACTGTTCCGCCCGGCCATGAATGACTTCGACGTTCTTCAGGCCCAGTTCCAGCACACACTGGGTCAGGAACCGGGTTTTTTTGCTGTTGCTGTCCAGCAGTGTGAATCGCGAATCCGGCCGCACAATGGCCAGCGGGATGCCGGGCAAACCGCCACCAGCCCCCACATCCAGCAGATGATCGGTCGAGACGAAAGGCAGAATGCTGAGGCTGTCGAGCAATTGCCGCGACACCATCTGCCCGGGATCTCTGACTGCGGTGAGGTTGTAGGCGCGGTTCCACTTGTTAAGTAGCGCCAGGAACGCCAGCAACTTCGCCTGGGTGGCAGCATCCAGCGCCAGTTCCATCTGCGCCAGACCGTCGGCCAGCTGGCGTTGCCATAGAGCCTCACTCATATCGACGCTCAGGCAGACTGCTTGCGCAGCAAGTCACGCTTTTTCAGATGCACCAGAACCTGGGAGATCGCCGCCGGTGTGACGCCCTGAATGCGGGACGCCTGGGCGACGGTTTCCGGCCTTACCTCTTTCAGCTTCTGTCGGATCTCATTGGACAGGCCACCAATGACGTCGAAATCCAGATCGTCGGGAAGCCGGGTATTTTCATTCCGGCGCAGACGCTCGATCTCGTCCGCCTGGCGGGAAATGTAGCCTTCGTATTTGATCTCGATTTCCACCTGATCGGCCACGTTCGGGTCGTCCGCCTGGCCGTCGGCCATGGCCGCAATGTGGCTATAGTTGATCTCCGGACGGCGCAGCAGTTCCGCCAGCGACTGATCGCGGGTCATGGGCTGGCGCAGAAAACTGTTAGCCGTTTCGCCGGCCGATGATCCCGGATGAATCCGGGTGGTTGCGAGCCGGCTGCGTTCGGCTGCAATGGCCTCACGTTTGGTGTTGAAAGCCTGCCAGCGATGGTCGTCCACCAGGCCCAGCCGATGACCGGCTTCGGTCAGGCGCAGGTCGGCGTTGTCTTCCCGCAGGATCAAGCGATACTCGGCGCGGCTGGTGAACATGCGATAGGGCTCGGAGGTGCCCATGGTGATCAGGTCGTCCACCAGAACGCCCAGATAGGCTTCGTCGCGGCGGGGATACCAGGCTTCTTTCTCCTGGGCTTGCAGGGCAGCGTTGATACCCGCCAGAAGCCCCTGGGCACCGGCTTCTTCATAACCGGTGGTGCCATTGATCTGGCCGGCAAAATACAGGCCGCCGATAAACTTGGTTTCCAGAGTATGACGCAGGTCCTGAGGATTCAGGAAATCATACTCAATGGCGTAACCCGGCCGGGTGATATGGGCATTCTCGAAGCCGGGAATGCTGCGCACCGCCGCCAGCTGGATATCGAACGGCAGGCTGGTGGAGATGCCGTTGGGGTAAAGCTCGTTGGTGGTCAGCCCTTCCGGCTCCACGAAAATCTGGTGGGAATCCTTGTCCGCAAAGCGGTTGACCTTGTCCTCGATGGACGGGCAATAACGGGGGCCGATGCCCTCAATATTACCGGCAAACATGGGCGAACGGTCAAAGCCGCTGCGGATGATGTCGTGAGTCTCCTCGGTGGTGCGGGTCACATAGCAGCAGACCTGCCGTGGATGCTCGCTGCGCGAACCCAGGAACGACATCACCGGCGCCGGGTCGTCGCCCCACTGTTCCTGCATCACGGAAAAATCCACACTACGCGCGTCCAGACGCGGTGGCGTGCCGGTTTTCAGACGACCGACATTGAAGGGTAGTTCCCGCAGGCGCTGGGCCAGAGCGTTGGCCGGCGCGTCCCCGGCACGTCCGCCGGCGTGCTTTTCCATACCAATGTGGATCACGCCACCCAGGAAGGTACCGGTGGTAAGCACAACAGTCGGCGCCCGAAAACGGATACCCGACTGGGTGACCACACCGGTTACCCGCTCGCCTTCCACGATCAGATCGTCCGCCGCCTGCTGGAACAGGGTGAGATTGGGCTGGCCTTCCAGTATCTCGCGAATCGCCGCCTTGTAAAGCACACGGTCGGCCTGGGCGCGGGTGGCACGAACGGCGGGCCCCTTGCGGCTGTTCAGCACCCGGAACTGGATTCCGGCGCGGTCTGTGGCTTTTGCCATGGCGCCGCCAAGAGCGTCTATCTCTTTCACCAGATGGCTTTTACCAATGCCACCGATCGCCGGATTACAGGACATCTGACCCAGCGTCTCGATGTTATGCGTCAACAGCAGGGTCTGCGAGCCCATGCGGGCAGCAGCCAGCGCCGCCTCGGTGCCGGCATGACCGCCACCAATGACAATGACATCAAAACGCGTTGGATAATCCACAACATCACCTCGGAAAAAACGGGGTATAAAAACTGGGCGGCGAGTATAACGCTTCACCCTGAAAATTGCAGTCGGAATGTGCAAATTTTAACCAGGCGTTTCCGTCAGAAAAAACCGAAATCCGACCTTATTCAGCAGCTTGTAAGATTTTATTCATGAAGGTTTTCAGAAAAGTTATCCACATTTCCGGACATTGATGAAACCCTGAAATAATCGCCTAACCTTTTGATTTATATATTCCAAATCAAAAGTCAACGGACCTTATCCGAAGGTTGTTCAACGTTTTATCCACAAGCAGCGATGACCTGTCCCCACAATGAGGCATTTTCCTGCAACCAATGGGATTGCGCTCCAGATCAGTGCAGTAAATCCGTCCGGTTTTCGGTCTGACATACAATTGACGTGGAAATGGTCGCATAAAAGCTGTTTTATTGACGTTCTGGTATGAAATTCGCATCGGTTCAGGCTTCTGAAGATGCATATCCGAAAGACTTGCCAACCGAGGGTTCCATGAACCGTGTCATTGCCTTTTCACGCTACCAGGCGAAAGCACCAGAAGCCGCCGTCACCAACAAGCAGGATCTGCTCGAGGGACTGAACGTTCGCTCGGCTTATCAGCCAATCTTCAGCCCTACCCACCAGAAGCTGGTGGGCTTTGAAGCTCTGGTGCGAGTGGATGATGGCAGCCGACCGCTGTCCCCTGCCGCTTTGTTTGAACGGGCCCTTACCTCCAGCCAGACCGTCCAGCTGGACAGCTTTCTGTTGCACCACCATGTGGATAACTTTACCGGCCGCGACCAGCCGGTGTGGCTGTTTCTGAACATAAACCCGGAAACCTGCACCCATCCGACCTCTTCCCTGGACCGTCTGGTTGATCAATGCACCGAATGCGGCATCTCACCGGAAAAACTGGTTCTGGAGCTGGTGGAAACTGCCAGCGACAATACCGAAGCCCTTATCCAGTTTGTGAACATGGCGAAAAGCCGGGGGTTCCGGATCGCTATCGACGATTTTGGCACCGGCGACTCCAATTTCGAACGCCTGTGGCAGATAAACCCCACCATCGTGAAGATTGATCGCAGCCTGCTGGTGAACGCCGAACATCACAACCGGGCGCGCCAGCTGTTGGAAAGTCTGGTGAGGATGATTCGGGAAAGTGGCAGCCTGGTGCTGCTGGAGGGCATTGAAAACGATGTTCAGGCCCGGATTGCACTGGATACCGAGGCGGACCTGCTACAGGGTTTTCTGTTCGGCATGCCGGGAATCGTCGATAGTGCGCTGGCGGCGTCCCAGGAAGCGGGACTGTCAGCGATGATGGAACAGACCCGACGCCGGTTCCTGCAGGAAAGCTCTGATCAGAGCAGCTTCCTACGGCTGCTGCGGTTTGAAATTCTCGAGGCCTGCCACCGGCTGGCCAGGGGCGAAGCCTTTGCCGACGCCTGCAGTGCGGTGTTTGATATGGGCGGGGTCAAACGCTGCTTTATGCTCAACTCGGACGGTGTGCAGCAGGGTAACCTGGCCTTTGCCAGGAAAGACTCGAGCCCCCAGCATTTCAATCCCCTGTACCGATCAGCCGGGGCATGCTGGGCGCATCGGGAGTATTTCCTGAATGCCCTGGAACGGCCCCAGAGCATCAACTGCTCCCGGCCCTACGTCGGCCTGCCCGATGCGGCCCGGACGGTAACCCTGTCCACATCACTGACCTCGGGAAGCACCCGGCAGGTGTTCTGCGTGGATATCCACCCGGACGAACTCTTCGACGGACAGCTTTGTTTTCCGGCGGTTCTTTAAACCGCCGAGGCAACGCGTCTAGAAACGGTCCGGATGCCGTGACTGGGGCGCAGACGACATACCCTGGCCACCGGCGGTATCCCGGGCCTGTTTATCCAGTTCGACGGCCACGGCATTACTGGACTTGGCGAAGCGCGCCAGCAGATTATAGAGCACCGGAATGATAAACAGGGTAAGGGTGGTGGCGAAAATCAGGCCGCCCAGAATCACCACGCCAATCGACGCGCGGCTTTCCGCACCGGCGCCGGAGGCCAGCACCAGGGGCACGGCCCCGAACACCGTGGAAATCGTGGTCATCAGCACCGGACGGAAGCGCAGTATGGCGCCTTCCAGAATCGCCTCGGTAACCTCATAACCCTTGTCCCGCAACTGATTGGCGAATTCCACGATCAGAATGCCGTTCTTGGCCATCAGCCCCAGCAGCATGATAATTCCGATCTGACTGTAGATATTCAGGCTGATGCCCGAGAACAACAGGGCAACCAGCGCGCCAGTGACCGCAAGGGGCACCGACAGCATGATGATCATCGGATGGATCCAGCTTTCAAACTGTGCCGCCAACACCAGAAAGACGATCACAAATGCAAGTGCGAAAGTCAGGTAGATGGCACTGGACGAATCCTGGAATTCCCGGCTCAGGCCCTTGTAACTCACCCGTGCTTCCGGTGGCAGGTTGTCCACCGCCAGGGTGTTGAGGTAATTCAGTGCCGAAGCCAGATCATAGCCATCCGCCAGCGAACCGCTGATGACCACCGCCGGAAGGCGGTCAATCCGCCGTAAATCCGGGTTGGCGCCCACTTCCTCAACGGAGACCAGTGCTTCCAGCGGGATCAGCTCACCCCCCAGTCTGGGACGCAGAAAGATCTTGCCCAGGTCGCCGGGGGTGGCCCGGTCCGCATCCGCAGCCTGCACAATGACATCGTATTCCCGGCCCCGGTCAAGGTAAGTGGTCACCTGGCGCGAGGCCAGCATGGTCTGCAGGGTCAGCCCCACATCCTGCACTGTGATGTCCAGATCCGCCGCGCGCTCCCGGTCGATGGTGACATTCAGTTCCGGACGGGTAAGTTCGAAATCAGTTTCCAGGCTCAGCAGATTCGGATTGGCTTTGGCCCGCTCCACAATTTCCTCACTCCAGGCCTGGACCGATTCGTAATCCGGCCCGCCAATAACGAATTCGATGGGCTGGCTGAAGCCTCGCTGTCCAAGACCCGGCGGGTTCACCGCTACGGCACGGATACCCGGAACATCCGCCAGTTTGCGGCGGATCTCGTTGGTGACGGCCTGCTGTTTGACCGCTCGCTCGCTCCAGGGGCTGAGACCCATGATAATGAAAGCGTTGTCTGCCTCATTGCGAAAACCGACGATGGCAAGGATCCGGTTGGCCGTGCCATCTTCCAGATAGGGCAACAGCTTTTCTTCAACCTTACGGACATGGTGATCGGTGTATTCCACCGTGGAGCCACGGGGCGCGCTGCCCGGCATAATGATGATGCCCCGATCTTCGGTAGGGGCCAGTTCCTGGGGCAGTTTCGGAAATATCACCACCGCCAGCAGCAGACCCACCATACCGATGCCCAGCAACAATCCGGGCTGGCGCAGGGAAAAACGGAGCATGCGCTCGTAGCCGCGGGTCAGTCCATTGAGCACGCGCTCGCTGAAAGCCCAGAGCCGGTGGCCTTCGGCCGTTTCCGGGCTGTGTCTGAGCCATTTCGAACACAGCATGGGCGCCAGTGTCAGGGCAACCAGACTGGACACCACAACTGCAGCGGCCAGGGTAAACCCGAACTCCGCGAACAGCCGGCCCACGTTGCCACCCATGAAAGAGATCGGCACAAAGACCGCTATCAGAGTCAGGGTGGTGGCGATGACGGCAAAGGCAACCTGCCTTGCGCCGCGGTAGGCGGCCAGCAGCGGGGGCTCGCCCTCATCAATTCGCCGCTGGATGTTTTCCAGCATGACGATGGCATCGTCCACCACCAGGCCAATGGCCAGAATAACGGCCAGCAACGTCAGTACGTTGACGGAAAAACCCAGGGCGCCGAGGCCAATGAAGGCACCGATCACCGCCACGGGAATCGTCACCGCCGGAATCAGGGTGGCCCGCCAGGATCGCAAGAACATGAAAATGACCAGGATTACCAGCGACACCGAAATTGCCAGGGTCACGCCCACCTCGCGAATGGACGCCCGGATAAAGATGGATTCGTCATAGCTCTGGGCGATATTGACTTCCGGTGGCAGGGTTTCCCGGATTTCATCCAGCTCCGCCTGAACCAGATCAGACACCGCCACGGTGTTGGATTTCGACTGGCGGATAATGCCCAGGCCCACCGCGGTCTGGCCATTGAAGCGCAGGCGGCTGATATCAGACTCCACGCCCATCTGCACATTCGCCACCTCACCCAGACGCAGCAGATCGTTGCCGTTACGACGGATCACCAGATTGCGGAATTGGTCCACGTCAGAAAGCCGGCCCTTGGCGCGGACGGTAAAGTCCCGGGTGGAGGATTCCACCGAGCCCGCCGGCAGCTCCACGTTGTTGGCACGCAGTGCCTGTTCTACCTCCGCCACGGTAATGTCCCGGGCAGCAAGACGTTCCCGGTCAAGCCAGATGCGAATCGCATAGCGGCGTTCACCGCCAATCCGGACATCGGCGACACCGTCCAGAACCGACAGCCGGTCCACCAGAACCCGTTCGGCAAAATCACTCAGCTCGGCGCTGTCCCAGACATCGCTGCGCAGAGACAGCCACATCATCGGGCGGGCATCGGAATCGGCTTTGCGCACCACCGGTGGATCCGCCTCTTCCGGCAGATCATTGGCGACCCGGGCAACCGCATCACGGACATCGTTGGCGGCAATATCCACATTGCGGGAGGTGTTGAATTCGATGGAAGTACGGCTTTCACCCTGTTCCGTGCTGGATTCGATGGATCGAATACCTTCAATGCCGCTGATGGCCCCCTCGATTACCTGGGTGATCTGGGTGTCTACCACCTCGGCAGCGGCGCCAACGTAATCGGTGGAGATGGACACCACCGGCGGATCAATGTCCGGATATTCGCGCACCGGCAGCCCCCGCAGGGCCGCCAGCCCGAATACCAGAATCAGCAGGCTGATGACCGTGGCGAACACCGGCCGCTTAATGGAAATGTCGGAGAGGATCATGGCTCAGGAATCCCGGGCATTGGCGAAGCGGTTATCGGGTATGGCCGCCGTGTCTTCCACCACATTGATGCGGTCACCGCTACTGAGCCGGTCCTGGCCGGTCACGATGACCTGGTCATCCAGGGTTAACCCTGACGCAACTTCCACGATCCCCGGCGAGCGGGAGCCCAGCTCGACAGATACCCGCCGCGCGACCCCGTCCACAGCGACAAAAACGTAGGTTTCATCACCCCGGGTCATCACCGCCTGTTCCGGAATAATCAGTGCTTCACGCTGGCGCAGAGTCAGCTCTGCCGACATGAACTGACCGGGACGCAGCTTGTTATCGGGATTATCGATCAGCGCCCGCACCGGCAGGGTGCGGCTGAGCTCATTAATGCGGGTACCCAGCTCCACCAGCTCGCCGGCAAAGCGCTCATCGGGATAAGCGGGGGAACGCCCCTGCACAACCTGGCCCAGGCTGATCTGGCCCAGAAACTTCTCGGGAATGGCAAAGCCCAGTTCCATCCGGCGGGTGGAATCCAGGGTAGCCACTTCGGTACCGGCAGCGAGGTACGCGCCCAGACTGATGTCATTCAGGCCGATCACCCCTTCAAAAGGCGCCTCGATGCGATGATTATCCACGCGGGTGCGGGCGGCGGAACGTTGCGCCTCGGCAACTTCGGCGGCGGTGCGAAGTTCGTCCACCCGGGACTGGGAAATACTGTTGTTGGCCTGGAGGCTGCGAGCCCGTTCCAGTTGGCGAAGAGCGTCCGCCAGGGTAGCTTCGACGACCTGAAGGTCCGCCCGGGCCTGGCGATCATCCAGTCGCAGCAGCAGTTCACCGCGTTTGACCCGGTTGCCGGCATTCAGATTCAGTTCAACCACACGGCCGCTGAGCTCGGTGGTCAGGGAGATCTGGTCGCGGGCCCTGAGGCTGCCAACGGCGCTTACGGAATCGGTGACCACATCCATCACCGGAATCACCACGTTGACCTTGCTGGGCGGGCGCTCAGCCTGGCTTTCCGTTGCCGCCCCGGGATTCAGCGAGTTCCAGGCAAACACACCGCCACCAGCGACCAGAACCAGTCCCAGCGCAATCATCCATTGTTTTGCCATTCGTCATTTCCGCCTCAAGGTAAAAGCCGTTATTGCTTTTGAATCACCAGAACAATCTCGCCGACCTTGAAGCCCCATTTGGTCATCTCGGTCTCGTTAATCAGGGTGTCCGGGGTAATCAGATACATCCAGTCGTCCATGCTCACGTCTATGGTGCCGTCGCCGTAGGGCACACGGAGCACGTAGTTCATATTGATGGCATTGCCCTGCCAGCGCATGATGCCCGGTTCGACCACATCACCGGCGTCGGCGTGAAGCCAGCCGTTCTCGTTGGGTGTCAGGGTCCAGACACGGGTCTGCACCTCGCCATCGTTGAATCGGAAGACTTCGTCCAGAGTACCGACGCCCTGATCGTTCCAACTGGCGGAAATATCGGCGTCAAAAGTCCGGATAACCTTGCCCGAGTAGTTCTTCACCACGCCCCGTGCCGAGAGTTCACCGGTGAAAAATTCCTGGGGCGTCAGGGTGGGTTCCATGTCACGATAGGCATCGAGCGACGGCCCGGCGCAACCGGTCAGTGCGGCCGTCAATATCAGCACCATCAACAATAGCGAGTACCTGCCTGCGAAACCAGCAGGACGCACAGCTTCCTTACGTATTTGCATAACTTTTACACTCCTGAACCACATGATGATTTCCGTGCCGAATAAATACGCCAGCGGGGGATAAGCCGATCAGAGCTGCTGGCTGGCCGGGACTAGGTCACATCCACCAATTGTCTTTTTTGACAGGCGCCCTTGCGGTTTTCGTCAATGGCAGGCCCGGGGGTTTGGCGTACAACTGCTATCCATACGCTAACCTGTTTCAAGGTGAGAACCGCCATGCCTGTCTATAAAGCGCCCCTGCGCGACATGAAATTTCTGCTGAACGAGGTGTTCGATTACCCGGCCCATTACGCCTCTCTGCCCAGCGGTGAAAACGCCACGCCCGATATCGTGGACGCCATTCTTGCCGAGTGCGCGAAATTTTCCGAACAGGTGCTCAGCCCGCTCTACCAGAGCGGCGATGAAGAGGGCTGTACCCTGGCCGACGGCGAGGTAAAGACGCCGTCCGGATACAAGGAAGCCTATGACCAGTACGTTATGGGCGGTTGGCAAGGCCTGTCCGCACCGGAGGAATTTGGCGGGCATGGGCTGCCGGCGTCCATGGGACTGCTGAAACAGGAAATGATGGGCACCGCCAACTGGCCCTTTTCCATGTACCCGGGTCTGTCCATGGGGGCCATGAACACCATCTATCTGCACGGTAGTGATGAACAGAAGCAGACCTACCTGCACCCCATGACCGAAGGCCGCTGGGCCGGCACCATGTGCCTGACCGAGCCCCAGTGCGGCACGGACCTGGGGCAGGTAAAGACAAAAGCCGAACCTCAGGCCGACGGCAGCTATAAGGTAACCGGCACCAAGATCTTTATCTCCTCCGGTGACCACGATCTGACCGAGAACATTGTTCATATCGTTCTGGCCCGCCTGCCGGAAGCGCCCAAGGGCACCCGCGGCATCAGCCTGTTCATTGTGCCCAAATTCCTGCCGAATCCGGATGGCGGCAAAGGCGAACGCAACGGCGTAGTCTGTGGCAGCCTGGAAAAGAAAATGGGCATCAACGCCTCCGCCACCTGCGTATTGAATTTCGACGACGCCACCGGCTACCTGATCGGTCCGGAAAATGAAGGGCTGGAGTGTATGTTCACCTTTATGAACACCGCTCGAATCGGTACTGCCATTCAGGGGGTAGGACCTGCGGAACTGTCCTATCAGTGGGCGCTCGCTTATGCCCGGGAGCGCCGGTCCATGCGCTCGGTGTCCGGCAAGAAAGATCCGGATCAGGTAGCCGACCGGCTGATTCATCACGCCGACGTGCGTCGCATGCTGCTGACTCAAAAAGCCATAGCCGAAGGCGGCCGGGCCATGCTGTATGACGCCGCGCGCCTGGCCGACCACATGGTGGAAGCCCATGCCAATGGCGAGCCGGAAAAGGCGGATCAGTACGACGACAAACTCGGGTTCCTGACGCCGATTCTCAAGGGATTTCTCACGGAACTGGGTAACGAGGCGGCGAATCTGGGTGTCCAGGTATTCGGCGGCCACGGCTATATCCGCGAACACGGGATGGAGCAGATTGTCCGGGATACCCGTATTGCCACGCTTTACGAAGGCACCACCGGTATCCAGGCGCTGGACCTGCTGGGACGCAAAGTGCTGCTGATGACCCAGGGTGGGGCGGTGCGCAATTTCACCTACCGCGTCGCCAACTTTGCCCGCCGACAGCTCACTGACAAACGCCTGAGACCGTTCGGGGTGGAACTGCTGAAACTGACCGGCCAGTGGAACCTGCTGACCGTCCGCCTGATGCTCGCTGCCCGCAAGGACCGGGAGATGGTCAGCTGTGCCGCCCACGACTTTCTGATGTACAGCGGCTACGTCACCATGGCCTATATGTGGGCGCGAATGGCGGCGGTTGCCCAGCAGAAACTACGGGACGGCGGGGAGGACTCCGAGGCCTTCTATCGCAGCAAACTGGCCACCGCGGAATTCTACTACGAGCGCCTGCTGCCCAGGGCCCAGGCCCACGCAAGCAGTATGCTGAGCCCGAGCCGGAATCTGATGCAGACACCGGCCGAGGAACTGGCGTTCGATATCTGATTCAGGTCAGGCTGGCCACGGGCATGCTGAAATACTCGCCCTGGGAGTAATCAATGCCCAGTTCGCGAACCCGAGCCTGGACTGCGTCGTTATGAACATACTCGGCCACCGTGCGCATGTTCAGACTGCGGGCAAACTGAACTATGCCGCTGGTGACCAGAAAGGCTGTGTGATCTTCATGGAGATTGCGAATCAGACTGCCGTCAATCTTGATGTAGTCCACGTTCAGACTCAGGAGATGGGAAAAGTTGGAATAGCCGGTTCCAAAATCATCGATGGCCACTCGACAACCGAAGGGTTTGACCCGTTCGATAAACAGACGGATGTCGTCGTAGCTTGAGATACCGTCTGATTCGAGAAGCTCGAAAATCACGCGATTACCAATGCCTGAGGATTCCAACGCCGACAGTATCTGTGCCACGGTTTCCGGTTCCGCGATATCACCGTAGGACAGGTTGATGGAAAACTCCTCGGTGCGCGCGGTAAAGGAGGCAAAGCATTTCTCGATCATCAACGCGGTGATTCGCCGGTTGAGACGCAACTTGTTGGCAATATCGATAAAGCGTCCGGCGCTGATCACGCTGCCATCGGGCTCAATCATCCTCACCAGGCATTCGTATTTGGTGATAACACCTGTCTGATTATTATGGATCGGCTGAAACCAGGGCACCAGACGGTCATTGTCCAGCGCCTCTTTCAGGCGATTGGCCCAGTACAGGTTGTTCTCGTAGTTTTCCTCGACACCCACCGCCGGATCGTACAGCAGATAGTGACGTCCCTGTTCACGGGCCTGCAACACGGCCACCTTGGCCTGGCTCACCAGCTGATCGGCAACTTCCTCGGGCCTGCGTTTGCTGCGCATGGCCGCACCGATGCTGACATCCACCATGAGGCTTTGCCGTTGCCAATAAAAGCGATCGCCAGTAACCAATTGACGAACCTGGCTGGCAAGATCCAGAACCGCTTCAGGATCCATTGCCGGGGCCAGGATTCCGAACTCGTCGCCGGGCAGGCGGAATATCCGCAGTGGTCTGGGGGTGTACTGGCTGCTGAATCCTGCCAGCCGCGTGGCCACTGCCAGCAGGACATGATCTCCGCACTCATTGCCGAACAGGCTGTTGATCTGGTTGAAGCGGTCCAGGTTGATGATCAGCAGTGAAGCCGCCTCCCGGTCCTGTAGATCCCGCAACAGGCGGACCCGATTGGGCAGGCCGGTAAGCCCATCAGTATAGGACGCCTGCAGTTCCCGAATCAGCTGGATAATCCGGTACAGCAGATACAGGCTCAGCAACAGCATGGCAGAAACGGTTCCTACCAGAATCCGCTGGTTAGCCTTTTCCATGGGACGCAACACGGCATTGATTTCGTCCCGGGGAACCCCGGCGCCATAGACCAGTCCGCCGTCAGTGGCCGCGAAGTAAAGCTCGAACTCCCTGCCGCCGACGGTCAGCGCACGGGTCTGCAGCGTATTCCGCTCAGGCTCAGCTGCCGCGGACTGGTCCCCGAGGCTGCTGCCAAGCTCAAGCGCCAGTATGGCATCAATCAGTGCCTGTTCCTCAAGGGTGTCGTCTCCTTCACTGAGGCTGGACAGATTGCGGTTATTTCGGTCATTGAGAAAGGCAAAGCTGTGGTCGGTAACGGTAATACGGCTGACAAGATCAATGATCTGATCTGCGCCCCAGGCGGTCGTGGCCATACCCAGTAGCCTTCCAGTGCGGTCGAACATTGGGCTGGCCAGGGTGACCAGCGCACGTTCAGTATTCAGATCAAAATATACTGGGGACCAGTAGACTTTGCCGGCACTGGCGGGAACGCCTTCTACCTTCGGCTCAAGGGTGCGGTTGAACCAGGGCGCATTGCGGTAGCTTTCAAAACGAGACTCGGTATCCAGCCGGGTCAAATCGCCAGCTTCTCCCGTCTTAACGAAATAGGGCATGTAACTATTGCCCTTCTCGGAGAAAATCCCCGGCTCAAACCAGAGGCCGGCGCCAGCAGCCCCCTCAAAATCCCTTAAATGGGCTTTCACGCTGCTTTCCAGACTGTCCCGGAACATGGTTTCTGTCATGTCCGGCGAGCCTGTCTCCTGCATTTGGTGGAAGCTTTCCCCCACGTTGGCAAGGGTCACCGTGTAACTGGCCAGCGCGGCCTGACGGGCATCAATTCTGGACAATCCCGCGCTTACGACTTCATTGATCTGCTGTCGACGCAGGTCAGACAGGGCATCCCGGGAGTAGCTGAGGTTCAGCCTGGACAGCAGGAACATGCCGGCGATAAACACCAGCAGCAAAAGCCCGAGCATCCACATGATGGACTGGCGTGACGACAGATCTTTTCGGCTATTGCGCCGGCTGGGAAGCATCCCCGGCATTAAAAGGCATCCTCGAGCAGTAAATCAGAGTTCGCCTTCAGGTCTGGTATCAGGCTGGCTATCAAGTGCCACCCGCGCTTCCTTGTGCCCCTGACTGGCGGCTTGTCGGTACCAGTATACCGCCTTATTCATATTCTGGCTGACACCTTGTCCGCGGGCGAACATCTGCCCCAGCAGAAAAGCGGCGTCGGCGGAACCGGCCGCGGCCTTTTCCGCCCACTCAAACGCGCTGGTGTAATCCTCGAAGGCATGGGCTATCACCGCCATATTCGCCTGGGATCGCACGTCGCCCTTCTCTGCCGGTTCCAGACAGGCTTTTCTGGCGGCACTGAAGTTGCGGATGGTGGTGAGTAGATAGCAATCGCTCAGGGCCTGGTCAGAAAGGACCGGCTTATCCACCGGGTCAGCAGGTTCGGGTATCTCTGCCGTCACCGGTTGGCTTTCTGTCTCAGGTGCAGTTTTGGATTCAGGTTCCAGTTCTTTCTGAGATTCCTGGCGATCCACCCGATTTTCGAAATTTGCCACCTGTTCCGGGCAGGAGTAGCCATAACTGATGTTGTAACGTTCAAGCACCACTTCGGTAGCAGGTTCACCGCCGTATTCATCGGCTACCTTGTCGCAGCGGCGGTCACGCTCCCTTCTGACTTGCCGAAGGACCTCGGTGCGGTCCGGATCGCCCTGATACTCGATCAGGTAGTCTGTCAACGGATCTATATAGGGCTGATTGAACAGCGTCTGGCGTTCATTCTCATAGCGGCTGGCATCGGAAGAGTCGGGTTCCTGGGGACCAGAGAAAATAGCGGCCATGCGGCTGCCATCAATACTGGCGCAACCGGACAGAAAAAGCGCTATTAACCAACACGAATATAGGCGATACATCTGAACTCACCAGCCGTTCACGGCAGTCAATGGAACCCTCAGTTTCACACGGAAGAACACGGCTTCAAACTGTTTCTTTCTGCCATTCACTTGCCAATACAGAAACTACTGAAAATTTTGCCCAACAAATCATCCGGTGTCATGGCGCCGGTGATTTCCCCCAAGGCATCCTGGGCAGCGCGCAAATCTTCGGCCAGCAACTCACCGGCGCCATAGCCCTGCAGCTGGTCCTGGCCCTGTACCATGGCGCTTCTTGCACGCTCCAATGCGTCCAGATGTCGCCGGCGGGCAAGGAAGCCGCCTTCGGTGGTACTGGCAAACCCCATGCAGGCTTTCAGGTGATCCCTCAGCTCTTCCAGTCCTTCCGAGGATCGGGCGGCAATCCGCAGTATTGGAGCGCTGTGAGCCGCCTGCTCAATGCCGACAGTTTCGCCGGTCAGATCCACCTTGTTGCGAATTACGGTCAAAGGCGCGCTGTCCGGTAGTCGGTCGATCAGGTCCGGCCACAGTTGATGCGGTTCGGTTGCGGTTGTGGTGGTGGCGTCCACCATCAGCAGGATACGATCCGCCTGACCAATCTCATCCCATGCCCGAGCAATGCCGATTTGCTCCACTTCGTCGGGGCTATCTCTGAGACCCGCGGTGTCAATAATGTGCAGCGGCATACCGTCAATGTGGATATGTTCCCTGAGCACGTCCCGGGTGGTACCTTCCACGGCGGTGACAATGGCGGCCTCGCGGCCGGCCAGGGCATTCAACAGGCTGGATTTACCGGCGTTGGGTCTGCCGGCGATCACCACTTTCATGCCTTCCCGCAGAATCGATCCCTGCTGTGCCTCCGCCAGTATCTCATCAAGATCTGACAACAGCTGGCCAAGGTCGTTTGCCACTTTGCCGTCTGCCAGGAAATCGATTTCCTCCTCCGGGAAGTCGATCGCCGCTTCCACATAGATCCGCAGGTGCGTTACCGCTTCGACCAGTGCGTCAATGCGCCGTGAAAACGCTCCCTGCAGGGACCGAACCGCGCATCGGGCCGCCTGTTCGGAGCTGCTTTCGATCAGATCGGCGATGGCTTCGGCCTGGGTCAGGTCGAGTTTGTCGTTGAGAAACGCCCGCTCGGAAAATTCACCCGGTCTTGCCAATCTCGCTCCCAGCTCGCAAGCCGCCCGAAGCAGCAGGTCGAGAATAACCGTGCCGCCATGACCCTGAAGCTCCAGTACATCCTCACCGGTAAAAGAGTGGGGGTTGGGAAAAAACAGCCCGATACCTTCGTCGATGAGTTGGCTATGGGTGTCGTAGAAAGGACCGTAGTGGGCATAGCGGGGTTTGGGGACAAAGCCCAGCATCTGACGGGCAATGTCACTGACTCCGGGCCCGCTGATTCTCACAATACCGACACCGGACTGGCCGGGCGCCGTCGCGATCGCAGCAATTGTATCGGTGGCATTGAGCATTATCTTGCATTCCTGAAACAGCAGAGGCTCCTGATTAGGAGCCTCTGAAAGTCTGGTTATTTAAACCACTGGCAGATGTCAGCCTTTTTTCGCGGCCATTTCCCGTTCAATCTTGCGGGTAATGTACCACTGCTGGGCGATGGACAGAATGTTGTTGGTCAACCAGTAAAGCACCAGGCCAGCCGGGAACCACAGGAAGAAGACTGTGAAAACAATAGGCATCATCTTCATGATTTTCGCCTGCATCGGATCCGGCGGTGTCGGGTTCAGGTGCATCTGCAACATCATGCTCGCGCCCATCAGCAGCGGCAGGATGAAGTAGGGGTCCATCACTGACAGGTCGTTGATCCAGAGCATAAAGGGCGCATGGCGCAGCTGAACGCTCTCGAACAGAACCCAGTAGAGCGAGATGAACACCGGCATCTGCACCAGTATCGGCAGACAGCCACCCAGTGGATTGATTTTTTCCTTCTTGTACAGCGCCATCATTTCCTGAGACATGCGCTGGCGGTCATCACCATAGAGCTCTTTCAAGCGTGTCAGCTGTGGCGCCACCGCCCGCATCCGGGCCATGGAACGATAGCTGGTGGCCGACAGCTTGAAGAAAACCGCCTTGACCAGAACCGTCAACAGGATGATGGCCACGCCCCAGTTACCCACCAGGCCGTAGAACCAGTCCAGAATGATGAACAGCGGCAGGGCGATGAAGAACAGGAAGCCGAAGTCGACAGTCCGGTCAAGATTGGGCGCGACGTTTTCCAGCCGTTCAATGATCTTGGGGCCGACATAGGCTCTGGCGGCTACCTCACCGGTCTGGCCTGGCGCAACCTGGGTCGCCGGATAGACAAAACCCATCACAAACAGATTGCCACGCTGGGTTGTCTGGAACTGGGCGGGTTGTCCCTGTTCCGGTATCCATGCGGACAGGAAATAGTGCTGCAGAAAGGCCAGCCATCCGTTGGTTACCGAGCGGTTGACCGGATTTTCCCGAAGATCATCAAAGTCGTATTTCTCGTAGGGATCTTCGGAGGAGCTAACAACCATACCGAGATAGGCGCGAATGCCCAGGCTGGTCTGTGCAGTCGGGTCCGGTGCCTGATCCCGCACGATTTTGCCTGTCATATTGGCCTGCCAGGGTTCACTGGACTGGTTATTGATCAGGTAACGGACGTCAATTTCATAGCTGTCCCGGGCAAACTGATACTGCTTGGTAATACTGACGCCGGATTCGGTCGTCAGTTCGAGATTGACGGTAAGCGTATCTTCACCTTCCTCGAGTACATATTCATTTGCCGAGGCTGAATAGAGTGCACTCTGACCCTGCCGGCGATTATCAATGCCGTTTTTACCAATCAGGCCGCTTTCCATGATGTAGGTACGCTGCTTGGTATTTTGCAGCAGACGCAGGGACTCATCGCTGTCCAGGGAACGGTCATACTGGAGTAAAGAGCTCTGGATAAGATTACCGCCGACCCGGTCGATCGTGATCTCGTAGACATCGGTTCGCACGGTAATCAGCTGATCGCTGGCTTCAGCACTGGCGGTATCGGCACTGGGCAGGGTCTGTTGGTCGGCTTCCGGAGTTGAAAATTCTCCGTCCGATGCCTGGGTATTCTCTCCCGACATGCCTGATGAAGTGGCGGGAACCTCAAAATCTCCACCGGAGCCGGATGGAGAAACGGTTGCCTGTTCTTCGGCTACCTGTGTCGACTGCGGCTGATTATAGTCTTCGTTCCAGGCCAGTATCATCATGTAGCTGACAATTGCGAGGCCGACATAAATTACTATTCGTTGAATATCCATACACTTAGAGTTTTGTCTGGTTGGGAATATGGGTTTGGTCAGCCGGCCCGCAACAGACCGATGATGAGTCTTTACGAACGTCAGTGCCCGGTACGGGATCATACCCGCCATGGGCCCAGGGATGACACCTGAGAAGGCGTTTTACCGCAAGAAAAATTCCTTTTATTCCACCATGACAGGTAATGGCTTCAACGGCATATTGGGAACAGGTTGGATAGTAACGGCAATGACTGGCCATCATGGGACTGATAGCGTACTGATAGAATCGAATGGGGAGGAGTAACAGTTTGCGCATTAACCCCGTCCTTCGGAAGCGTCCGTCTGGTCGTGGGACACCGTTGTGGTCAAATGCCGGTGTTTGCGTTTCAGTCTGGACCAGAGATCGTCCAGCAACTGGTTCAGCACCGCGTTATCGATATCCGCCAGGCCGCGTCTTCCCAGAACGACAATGTCCAGGGCAGGAAAATCAGGCTGCAGTCTGAAGGTTTCGCGAACCCGTCGTTTTACCCGGTTCCGCTGAACAGCCAGTTTCAGGTTTTTCTTGGAAAAAACCAGGCCTATTCTGGCTTGGTTAACTTCATTCGGTGTTGCCAGAATCAGGAAATTCCGGTGGGGAACCCTGATCTGGACATCGTTGAAGACTCTGGCGTAATCCCTTGGTGTCAGCAACCGCGACGACTTTGGAAAGCTCAAAGCCTTCATCAGGCAGTCAACGCGTTACGCAGACAGACGGGCACGGCCTTTGGCGCGGCGACGCGAAATAACTTTGCGACCGTTGGCAGTGGCCATGCGAGCACGGAAACCGTGAACGCGCTTACGCTTCAGTACGCTTGGTTGAAACGTTCTTTTCATGATGTCGATCTCACAATACGAGTTAGGAATTCAATGGTTGACTGGAAAATGAACAACCGAAACAGGAGCGGCATTCTATGCAATGCGGAGAGGGAATTCAATGGGTAAAAACGGCGGCCGTGGTAGCCGGTGTGGTAATTACATCATTAGGTTTTCTTTTAAATCTCTTAAAAGATTATTACTACTGTTATTACGCAGCGGTATTTCTGTGGAAAGGCCAATTAAATCAATTCTTATCAGGTGCTTACGTTGAGGTTAACCCTGTTCATAAGGCGGGGTGAGCCTTGTGGATGGAGCCAGTACGGATTGTGCGTAACCTGGCGTTCCCAGAATCAGTGGTTTTATCCACCGAAGTTTTCAGGGTTCTCCACAGGGCTCAGAGGCATTCGCGCACACCCCTCTGTGTATAACTATTTTTCAGGAGATTTCTGTACACAACCCTGTAGGTAAGTCTGTAAAAAATTGATTTAAAAGAATAAAGAATTCCACAGGCTGTTTATTAGTTTGGTTTTACACTTTCACTCGGGGGGTGCGCGGGTTAGAATTCTGGGTCACGATTTTTAGGCATTGGAGGCAGAACATCGTGCCCAACAAACTCTGGCATCAGTGCCTGGAAGTGCTTCGGGACGAGTTCCCCGCTCAGCAGTTCAATACCTGGCTCAGGCCATTACAGTCCGATCACCGGGAGGGCCAGCTTATGCTGTTTGCCCCCAATCGGTTTGTGATGGACTGGGTGAATGAAAAATACCTGCGACGTATAGAAGAAGTATTAAAGGATCTCGAAGGCGGGCAGGCGCCAAGGGTGGGCATGAAGGTTGGTTCTGCGCCCAGCGGCGCCGAAATGGTCGTACGCTCGGAAACGTCAGTGAATGGCCATGCTGCCGAGCGGGAAACGGTCAGCAGTCATGTGACGGAAGAAGAAAGAGGCATTGCCGAGACGGTTGCAGTACCGCGGGCCAGAGCTAAAAGCGCGAATGGTCGGCCGTCCGTGCAGGTGGAAGGCGACATCAAGCATCAGAGTTTTCTCAATGAGGGGTTCACCTTTGACACGTTTGTCGAGGGTAAATCCAACCAGCTGGCGCGGGCAGCGTCCATGCAGGTAGCGGAAAACCCTGGCGGAGCCTACAACCCGCTGTTTTTGTATGGCGGCGTGGGTCTGGGTAAGACCCACCTGATGCATGCCATCGGCAACGAGATCGTTCGTCGCAATCCGCGCGCCAAGGTGGCCTATCTGAGGTCGGAGCGGTTTGTTGCGGATATGGTCAAGGCGTTACAGCTCAACGCCATTAACGAATTCAAGCGTTATTACCGGTCAGTGGATGCACTGCTGATTGACGATATCCAGTTTTTTGCCCGTAAGGAACGCTCCCAGGAGGAGTTTTTCCATACCTTCAATGCGTTGCTGGAAGGCGGGCAACAGGTCATAGTGACCTGCGACCGCTTTCCCAAAGAAATCGTTGATATGGAAGAGCGGCTCAAATCCCGATTTGGCTGGGGCCTGACTGTGATGGTCGAGCCCCCGGAGCTTGAGACCCGTGTGGCGATATTGATGAAAAAAGCCGAGCAGGTGAACGTTAAACTCAGCAGCGAAGCGGCTTTTTTTATTGCCCAGAAAATTCGATCGAACGTACGAGAGTTAGAAGGCGCACTGCGTCTGGTGATAGCGAATGCTCACTTCACGGGCTCGGAGATTACCCCGCCGTTTATCCGTGAAAGCCTGAAAGACTTGCTTGCCTTGCATGAAAAGCAGGTCAGTATTGATAACATTCAGCGCACGGTGGCGGAATATTACAAGATCAAGGTGGCGGATCTGCATTCGAAGCGCCGCACCCGGACCGTGACCCGGCCACGGCAGGTTGCCATGTCCCTGGCTAAAGAATTGACGAACCACAGCCTGCCGGAAATTGGCGATGCGTTTGGCGGGCGTGATCACACCACAGTGCTTCACGCCTGCAAGAAAATAATTGAACTCCAGGAAACGGACCCGGGCATCCGGGAAGATTATCAGAACTTTATGCGGCTACTGACGACCTGACAAAGCGGCAGATGACTCTTTAGCTGATACCCATTCACCGTCCAATAAAAGAATGCTGAGTGCCATGAAACTGACAATCAGTCGTGAATCCCTGCTGACTCCCCTGCAATCCATTGCCGGGGTGGTTGAGCGCAAACAGACCATGCCGGTGCTATCCAACGTGTTGCTGGTGGCAGAAGACAATACCCTGACCCTGACCGGTACCAATATGGAAGTGGAGCTGGTGGGCCGGGTTACTCCGGTTCATGTGGACCAGCCGGGGCGGATTACCGTTCCCGCCAGGAAGCTTTCCGATATTTGCCGGGCTCTGGGCGAGGAAGCGCCCATCGAGCTGGCGCTGGAAGGCGATCGGCTGCACCTGCGTTGTGGTGCCAGTCATTTTACCCTGTCGACATTGCCGGCTGAGCATTTTCCCAATGTGGAAGATGAGGAAGAGAGTTTTCGCCTGGAGCTGCCGCAGAAAGAACTTGGGCGGATGTTGGACGCGACTGCGTTTGCCATGGCTCAGCAGGATGTGCGGTACTATCTGAACGGGTTGTTGCTGGAAGTGGATAAAGACCACGTTCGTACTGTGGCTACCGACGGCCATCGACTGGCCATGGCCCATGTGGATCTGGCGACCGGTTGCCCGGACCCACGGCAGGTGATTGTGCCCCGCAAGGGTGTTCTGGAACTGGCACGGCTGCTGGATGACGTGGAGACACCGGTTACCCTGGTGATTGGCGACAACCATCTGAGAGCCACCGTAGGCGCGTACACCTTCACCTCCAAACTGATCGAGGGCAAGTTCCCGGATTACAACCGGGTTATCCCCCGCGGCGGCGACAAGGTGGTGCTGGCAGACCGTGCCACCCTGAAAAATACCCTGCAGCGTGCCGGTATCCTGTCTCATGAAAACATTCGTGGTGTGCGGCTGAACCTCTCCCCCAACGAGCTCGGGGTCTTTGCCAACAACCCGGATCAGGAACAGGCCGAAGACGCATTGCCTGTCGAGTATCAGGGCGAATCCCTGCAGATCGGGTTTAACGTAGGCTATCTGGTGGACGTGATGAATGCGCTGGATGATGACCAGGTCAAGATTACGCTGGCCAATCCTAACAGCAGCGCGCTGATCGAATCCCAGAACGATAACCGCTGCCTGTACGTAGTGATGCCCATGCGGCTCTAGGTCACGATGGATAATGCGGGTCGGTAAAGGATGACACTTTCGAGCATCGGGAATTTGAGGAAAACGATTATGGGAACCGTGACCAACAGTCTCAAGGGCGCTTTCAGGATCGGCCAGACGGTCTCCGTACTGGGCCGCACCGGCATCAACTGGGTGCGGGGTGAGCGGCCGCCGGCACCACGTCTGTTGCGCGAGACCTTTGAGTCATTGGGGGCCACCTACATCAAACTGGGTCAGTTTATTGCCAGCTCCCCCACCTTCTTCCCCAAGGCCTATGTGGAAGAGTTCCAGTACTGCCTGGATCGAACTCCCAGCCTGCCCTATAGCGTGATCCGTAAGATCATTCGGGACGAATTGGGCCGGCCCATTGAGGAAGTGTTCTCCGATATTGATCCGGTCGCCCTGGCCTCGGCTTCGATTGCCCAGGTGCATCCCGCCACCCTGGTGACCGGGGAGGAAGTGGTGATCAAGGTTCAGAAGCCGGGGGTGGAAACCATTCTGCTGACGGACCTGAATTTCCTTTACCTGTCTGCCAGAATTCTGGAGACCCTGGCGCCCAAGCTGTCATGGACGTCCATGTCGGGCATTGTCGAAGAAATCCAGCGCACCATGATGGAAGAATGCGATTTCATCAAGGAAGCGAACAATCTCAAGGTGTTCCGGGAATTTCTCCACAACACCCACAATGAAGATGCCACGGTGCCGAAAGTCTACGAAGAGGCCAGCACCCGACGTATTCTCACCATGGAGAGATTCCATGGCGTACCGCTGACGGACCTGGAGAGTATTCGAGGGTATGCCCGCGATCCAGAGCGTACGCTGATTACTGCGATGAACACCTGGTTCTCCAGCCTGACGCAATGCGAATTTTTCCATGCGGATGTTCATGCGGGGAATCTGATGGTGCTTAAGGACGGTCGGGTCGGATTTATCGATTTCGGCATTGTCGGTCGCATTCGACCGGACACCTGGCAGGCAGTGAGCGATTTTATTTCCTCGGTGATGGTTGGCAATTTCGATGGCATGGCCGATGCCATGATCCGGATTGGCATCACCCATCAGCGGGTGGTTGTCAGCGAGCTGGCGAACGACCTGCGTAAGCTGTATCAGCAGATGGATAAGATGGTGCCGGATGATGTTCCCTACTATGCGGAACAGGCTGATGACGATGTGAATAACATCCTGATGGACATGGTCAGGATTGGTGAAGGGCACGGGCTGCATTTCCCCAGGGAGTTTGCCCTGCTTCTCAAGCAGTTCCTTTATTTCGACCGCTACGTGCACATTCTGGCACCGGAAATGGATGTGTTTATGGACGAACGGCTGAACATGCTTCACTGATCGCTCCGGGCAGCCAATTGGCTGCCCTTTATTGTTCCCGCCTTGGCCGGCTTGAGACTTCAGGGATTTATGGCGCTCGTCAAACTGCAAACGGAACATTTCCGGAATCTCCAGGGCTCACCTGTCAGTTTCTCTCCCTCCATGAATCTGCTTTACGGCGAAAACGGCAGCGGCAAAACCAGTGTGCTGGAAGCTATTGGTTATCTGGGTCTCGGCCGATCCTTCCGTGTGAACCGACACCAAGCTGTTGTCAGTCATGGCCAACATAAACTGACGGTATTCGGTGGTCTTGATCAGGGCTTTGATCCGGAACGGGATACCGCAATCCGTCATCGGCTGGGTATTGCCAGGGATGTAAGCGCCAAAGAAACCACGTTACGCGTGGATGGTGAAGCAGTCAGGAATATGTCTGTGCTGGCCCAGCACTTGCCTGTGTCGGTGATCGATCCTGGGGTTTTCGATATCGTTGCGGGCGGGCCGGGCAAGCGCCGCCAGTTTCTGGACTGGTCAGTGTTCCACGTGGAACCTTCTTATGCTTCCTTATGGCAGCAGTGTCAGAGAGTCACATCACAGCGGAATCAAATCCTCAGAAATGGTAGACTGGACGAAGCGTTAATGAAGGTCTGGGACGCCCAGTATGTGGAGCTTGCCGAACGCATGACGAAGGCAAGAAAACATACTTTTGGACTTTTCCATCAAGCCTTTTTTCGGCTGGTGAGTGAAGTATCGGCTCCCTGGGTCGACGGCCTCAAGGTCCTGTTTTATCCGGGGTGGGATGACGGGCAGTCGTTATTGGATGTGCTCCGACTCCATCGGGAACAGGAAGTGAAGATGGGCCACACATTGTATGGTCCGAACCGGGCAGACCTGAGATTGAAATACCAGGGGCGTCCGGTTGCAGAAACCTTTTCACGTGGTCAGCAGAAGACCCTGGTGATTCTCATGAAGATAGCCCAGGGCATGGTACTGGCTGACCTGGAAAAACAGGTCACTTTTCTGCTGGATGATATCAATGCGGAGCTGGACGTTGGCCACCGGGCCATGCTGGCCTCAAAGCTTGACGAGCTCAGATGCCAGGTCTTTGTGACCTCTATTGAGCCGCCCAAGCCGGAAGAATTATGGCAACAGCCGTTGCCCGAGTATCGAGTGTTCCACGTGGAACATGGCAAAATGACGGAAGAATAAAACCCGGAATAGCGCGCACTGACATGGTTACAACCGCCGACCGGGACATCACCCTCAGGAGTTTTTGAATGAGCGAATCGATTTATAATTCCTCCAGCATCAAGGTTCTGAAAGGCCTGGATGCGGTACGTAAAAGGCCGGGCATGTACATTGGTGACACGGACGACGGCACCGGTCTGCACCACATGGTGTTCGAGGTAGTCGATAACTCAATCGACGAAGCGCTTGCAGGGCATTGTTCCGAAATTGGCATTGTGATTCACGCCGATGAATCCATTACCGTGCGGGATAATGGCCGGGGCATTCCGGTTGACCTCCATGAAGAGGAAGGTGTTTCCGCCGCTGAGGTCATCATGACCGTCCTGCACGCGGGTGGTAAGTTTGATGACAACAGCTACAAAGTTTCCGGGGGTCTTCACGGTGTAGGTGTCTCGGTGGTAAACGCCCTTTCTGCCCACCTCACCCTTACCATCCGACGGGACGGTAAAGTCTACGAGCAGACATACGCTGAGGGCGTCCCAAAGGGCCCGCTGGCCGTGGTTGGCGATACCGATGCCAGTGGCACCAAGGTCCATTTCAAGCCATCTCCGGTCACCTTTACCAACATTGAATTCCACTGGGACCTGTTGGCCAAACGCCTTCGGGAACTGGCCTTCCTGAACAGCGGTGTTCGTATCCGTCTGCAGGACGAGCGCACCGGCAAGGAAGAGGTGTTTGAATACGAGGGCGGCCTACGGGCGTTCGTAGAACATCTGAACTCCAACAAGACTCCGATCAACCGCGTGTTCCATTTCATCAAGGAGCGGGAAGACGGCACGGTTGTTGAAGTGGCCATGCAGTGGAACGACGCCTTCCAGGAAAACATCTACTGCTTTACCAATAACATTCCCCAGAAAGACGGTGGTACACATCTGGCCGGCTTCCGTGCCGCCCTGACGCGTTCGCTGAATAACTACATCGAGCAGGAAGGCATTGGCAAGAAGGCCAAGGTGGCTACGTCCGGTGACGATGCCCGTGAAGGCCTGACGGCCATCATCAGTGTGAAGGTCCCTGATCCCAAGTTCTCCTCCCAGACCAAAGACAAGCTGGTGTCCTCGGAAGTAAAGACGGCCGTCGAGCAGGAACTTTACCAGTCGTTTGCCGATTTCCTCCAGGAACAACCTTCCGAAGCCAAGCTGATCGTCAACAAAATGATCGACGCGGCCCGCGCCAGAGAAGCGGCCCGCAAGGCACGGGACATGACCCGCCGCAAAGGCGCACTTGATATCGCCGGGCTGCCTGGCAAGCTGGCAGACTGCCAGGAAAAGGATCCTGCCCTTTCCGAACTGTTCATTGTGGAGGGTGATTCCGCCGGCGGCAGTGCCAAACAGGGCCGCGATCGGAAGACCCAGGCTATTCTGCCGCTCAAAGGTAAGATCCTGAACGTAGAAAAGGCGCGTTTTGACAAGATGTTGTCCTCCGCGGAAGTCGGCACCCTGATTACTGCACTGGGTACGGGCATCGGCCGGGAAGAATTCAACCCGGAAAAGCTGCGCTATCACTCGCTGATCATCATGACCGACGCTGACGTGGACGGCTCCCACATCCGCACCCTGCTGCTGACATTCCTGTTCCGCCAGATGCGCGAACTGATCGAGCGTGGCCATGTGTTCATCGCCATGCCTCCACTGTACAAGGTAAAGCGGGGCAAGCAGGAGCAGTACATCAAGGACGAGAAGGCCAAAGAGGCCTATCTCACCCAGACCGCCCTTGAAGGCGCGCAGTTGTTTGTCAACGCTGATGCTCCGGCGATCAAGGATTCCGCGCTGGAAACCATGGTGAAGGACTATCAGGCGGTGATGAACATGATCTCCCGGCTGTCACGGGCCTACCCTGCCAAGGTACTGGAGCAGATGCTGCAGAACGTTACCTTGAACATGGAAGACCTGAAGTCAGAGGAAGCGGTAGCTCGCTGGGTTGCGCGCCTTGGCGACGGATTGCAACTGGATACCCGCACCGGCACCAAGTACACCTTCTCGGTGACCAAGGATGCTGAGCGACATATCTTCCTGCCGAAGGTCACCATTTATGTGCATGGTATTGCTCACGAACACGTGTTCAGCCATGAATTCTTCGACTCCTCCTCCTACGCCGCGATTGCCCGCGTGGGTGAAACCCTGGACGGTCTGGTGGAAGAAGGCGCTTACATCCAGCGTGGCGAGCGCAAGCAGGCCGTGTTGTCTTTCGAGGGCGCCTTGGATTGGTTGATGAAAGAGGCCCAGCGAGGTCTTAGCATCCAGCGTTACAAGGGACTGGGTGAGATGAACCCGGAACAGCTGTGGGAAACCACCATGGATCCGGAAACCCGCCGGATGATGAAGGTGACTATCGAGGACGCCTTCGCCGCCGACCAGATCTTCACCACACTGATGGGTGATGATGTCGAGCCGCGCCGACTGTTCATCCAGAGCAATGCCCTGGAAGTGACCAACCTGGACGTGTGACCCTGCCCGCTCCACCGGGAGTCAGCCGGAGTTGCCGGACTGCTCCCGGTCTGGAAAGCGGGTTCCCCCGGTGTCGGAATTGAGTTGCCGAATCTCGGTGGGAACCCCTTCAGAATCCAGATGAACCATGCCGATCCCGGCGTGGTTCCATAACCTTTCCCCTGCATCACGGCCTTCCGGCATTCGCGGCGTCACCCGCATACGGCGGCGCTTGGTGAACCAGTTCAGCGGCGACCAGGGGGCGTAAAGCCAGCGATTGATCCGGTCCAGCCATTCCATCAGGTTGTGGGGAAATTCGTTCTTGATTCCACTACTGGTGATCTGCCAGATGCGGGGATGTTGCGGGCGACGGCGAAAACGCACGTCATAGACGAATGAGTAATGCACATCGCCGGAGAGGATCACGAAGTTTTCCGGCGTGCGGGAGTGGCTGAAAATATTCAGCAAGACACTGGCAGCCCCCCGGTGCGCCATCCAGTTTTCCGCGTCCACCACCAGCGGCTTTCCGAAGAAGGTGAAAACACTCTGAATGGCCTCGATCAGTTTTACACCGAACATCGGCGCCGGTGACACCACAATGACGGCCTTCTGATCCATCACATCCTGTTGAAACTCGGTCAACGCTTCCCAATCCAGAAGGCCAGACGGCCGGGCCCGATTGAGCTCGCTGCGCCAGCGACGGGTGCGGGTATCCAGCACCACAATTCGCGGCGATGTCTGCAGGGTGTAGTGCCAGTGCTCGAACTCCAGCAACTGGTTTATGATCTCCTCCTGGCGGCGCTGATCCAGTAAACCCTGGCCATCAGCCGACATCATTAGCCTACCAACTGGCTGCATCAGGTCGGCAAAGGCATCGGGGTTGTTTCCCCAGCCCTGGAACAGCAGATAGGCGATCAATGCGTTGCCGACAATTCTCCGGGAAAACGGATGCTCGTAGGTGGTTGCTTCCCAGAGCGCGGACAGATTCCAGTCGTCCGTTACATCGTGATCATCGAAGATCATATAAGTGGGGATATGCGCCAGAGCCCGGGCGGCTCGGGGCAGGCCGTCAACGAAATCGTCTATAAGGCTTTGCTGATGTTGGTAGCCGTTAGCGTCCTCCGGGGACAGCTGTGGCTGCTCCGTGTCAATCAGCTGCCAGCACACGGGTGACCAGACCAGAAGGTACATAGCCACCACTTCATTTAATGAAATCAAATGGTTATGGGCATTCGCCGTGGTAAAGACGGGTTTGCGGACCCCGCCAAAGAAACGCTCTACCAGGGCTTCGTTGCTGTGTACGTCCGGAAGCAGATTTTCCCGATGGAAGTAGGTGCGGTTGTCTTCCCTTAACGCCCGGCTATCGTTTATTGCGGCGCCGGTCATGGTTTCCTCGTACAGGCCCAGGCGCTCGATCAGGCTGTGAATGGCACGAAGCAGTGGCCCGGCCACGTCGTCAGCGTAAATCTGGTCACCGGTCATCAGCATCAGGGCGGGTCGTTGAGAGTAGTCGTCCCCTGCCTGCAGCAGTTCGCTATCCACCCTGACCAGGCCGTCTGCCGCCGGTGAATGGGGTTTGCGGCAGGATCCGTGGGCAAGTTTATCCAGCCGCTCCCGGAGGATGAAATCCGGACGTGGACGGTCTGGCAGGCACAGATGCGGCCCCCAGTCGTTTATCCAGTAGTAAGAGCGCTCACCGCCGTCATAAGGCCCTTTTACGCCCAGGTCATAGCCGATAACAGTGTCGGCAGGCAGGGCATCGTCTAGTTTCAGGTCGATCAGGTGCAGACAGGCGGAGTCACCCAGTCTGATTCGGGTAATGTCGCTATCCGTCAGAACCCGGTCGACCGATGGCGCCTGGCCGTCGGCGAAATACAGTTGCAGGCGCAGGTCCAGAGTGAAGGAGGCTACCAGCCAGAGAGTCAGTCTGTGGAAGGTGGTGTGTCTGAGAACGGGGCCCGCCAGGACCGGTGGCAAGCCGTTGTTGTTAGCCGGTCTGTCCACTGGACTCTCCGCCGGATGTCAGGAGCGGGGTGACGAATCCGATGATTTATTGCCCTCGTCCGAAGCCAGATGCGGCGCCATCACCTCCTCCAGGGTGTAACCGGTAAGCTTCCGGATGGAGCGCCAGAGGTAATAAAAAATGGCGATCATCATGATCATGGAGGGAATAGCAATCATGGGATAGCTGACCAGCGTCATCCTACCCAGCTCTTCATTAAAAGCCTGCGTGCCGGAGGGACTGGTGACGATCCACTTGGCCAGAACGTAGTTCATCACGGAGGAAAATACGAACGTCAGGCTGAAGAGATAGCTTGCCTTTTGCAGGCGTGCATCGAATTCCTCTTCCCGATTATTCTGTTTCAGTACGGACTGGATTTTGTCGACATTCAGTACTGTCGGGTTGTACAGCAGCGTTTTTACCAGGGGATACCGGGTGCGGGTGGAGATCAGCACCGCAATACCGATAACCGCAGGCACCGCCGCTTCTTTCACTGCCAGCCACTTGGCGTTCAGTTCCAGCAACCCTATGCCGCCGGTCAGGCCCACGCTGATCAGGCCCAGTACGGCAATGAAGTTGTATTTGCGGTAGCGCACCAGCTCGAACAGGCCCCAGCCCAGGGGAAAGGCCAGGCCAACCACCAGTGCCATTACACTGCCCAGATACTCGTCCCCGGATAGTTTCATCAGGATAACGGACGGGATAATAATGCTGACAAGCAGATCGACCCAGGGCCTCGGCTTGTGTGTGGGTGTGGTCTGGTTGGTGTGAAGATTGGAGGTCATAAAACGGCCTGAGTCTGACATGAACCCGCAGTATACGACGATTTGAACACAAAAAAACCGGTCGGGTTTCCCCGACCGGTTCTGGTTTTCAGGTCATTGCCAGGAATGACCTGAAGGGCCGTTTCAGCCCAGTTCTTTCAGGGCGTTTTCAACGATGTTCAAGCCCTCTTCCAGAATCTCGTCCTCAATGGTGACAGGCATCAGGAAGCGGATGGTGTTGCCGTACATGCCACAGCTTAGCAGGATCAGGCCGTGCTCCTTGCAATATTTGGTGACGGCGCCGGCAAAGTCAGCCCGTGGCTCCTTGCTGTTCTTGTCGGTAACCAGCTCAATCGCCGCCATTGGGCCGAGATTGCGCACATTGTCCACCTGCGGGAACTGCTCTTGCCACTGCTGGAAGCGCTTGTTCAGCTTCTCGCCAAGACGCTGGCTCTTGCCAAGAATATCTTCGGTCTCGAAGACTTCCATGACCGCCAGGGCCGCCGCACAGGCGGTCGGGCTACCGGTATAGGTGCCGCCCAGGGAGTTGGGCCCGGAGGAGTCCATGATCTTGTCGGTGCCGACGATCGCAGAAATGGGCATGCCGTCCGCCATACTCTTGGCCATGGTCATCATGTCCGGCTCGACACCACTGTGCTCGATGGCGAACATCTTGCCGGTACGGCCAAAGCCACTCTGCACTTCGTCACAGATCATGATGATGCCGTGCTCGTCGCAGATCTCGCGAATCTTCTTCAGGAAGCTGGCCGGTGCAGCGTAAAAACCGCCCTCGCCCAGAACCGGTTCAATGATGATGGCCGCGGTATCATGGGCGGGAGAGTCGGCTTTCATGGCCATTTTCAGGCCTCGAATGGCTTCGTCTTCGTCCACGCCATGGTAAGCCACGGGATAAGGCGCACGGAACACGGTACCCGGCATGGGGCCGAAATCGGTCTGGTAGGGTGCAGCCTTGCCGTTCATGGCCATGGTGTAAAAGGTACGGCCGTGATAGCCGCCATCAAAGCAGATGACGTTGGGGCGTTTGGTCGCAGCGCGGGCGATTTTCACCGCGTTTTCCAGGGCTTCGGCACCGCTGTTGGCCAGCATCACCTTGGCATGGCCACGTACCGGTACAACGCCGCTCAGCTTCTCGGCAAGACGGACGTAACCTTCATAGGGCATAACGGTCTGGCAGGTGTGCATCACCTTGTCCAGCTGTGCCTTGACGGCTTCCACCACTTTCGGGTGACGATGGCCGATGTTCAGTACACCGATACCGCCGGCAAAGTCGATCATCCGCTTGCCATCAGCATCCCAGAGTTCGGCGTTGGTTGCATGGTCTGCGAACTGTTCGTTCGGGCTGGCAGCACCTGCCGCAACATAGCGTTCTTTGAGTGCCTGCAATTCTTTGTTCGTCACTTTGCCTCTCCTCAACTCGGTTTAGACCAACCATTATACAGAAATTGCCTCCCCTTTTCAGGGACCCGGCTTTTGCGGCCTTAGACCTTGGTCATGAGCGGCCCCTAACAGGGCCTCTAGCCCTCGCGGAACTGCAGCTGCGCCAGCTTTCGGTAGAGTGCATTTCGTTCCACCAGTTCGTCGTGGCTGCCAATATCCGCCAGGCGACCGTTGTCCATTACGAGAATGCGGTCGGCGTGGCGAACGGTCGCTAGCCGGTGGGCAATGACCAGAGTCGTGCGATCCGACATCAGCCCGGGCATGGCCTGCTGGATCAGGTGTTCGCTTTCCGCATCCAGAGCGCTGGTGGCCTCATCCAGTAACAGTATAGGTGCATCCGCCAGCAGTGCCCGGGCAATGGCCAGACGCTGTTTCTGGCCACCGGATAGCCCGATGCCACCATCCCCCAGTCGGGTCTCATAAGCCTTTGGAAAGCTCTGGATAAATTCATCGGCGTGGGCAATACGGGCGGCATGGATCATGTCGGCGTTCGGGGCGTCCGGCCGCGCGTAGCGGATGTTGTCGGCAATGGTGCCGTGAAAAAGCGATGGGGTCTGGGGCACCAGGGCAAAACACCGTCGCAGATCATGAAGGGACAGATGGCGGATATCGGTACCATCCAGCAGGATCCGGCCCTGATCCGGATCATAGAAGCGCAGCAGCAGGTCAAACAGGGTGGATTTACCTGCTCCGGAAGGCCCCACCAGGGCAATGGTTTCCCCGGCCCGGATGGTGACGGACAGATTGTCGATCACCTGCCTGTCCGGCCGTGAGGGATAGCAGAAACCCAGTTCTTCAATCGCCAGATCGCCCTTTACCGGCTGCTTCAGTGGTTGCACCGACGCCGGCACCGGCGGCAGTTCGCTTTCAGTCTGCAGCAGCTCGAAGATTCGGGCTGCAGCCCCCGCGGCGCGCTGCAGCTCGCCAATCACTTCGCTGATGGCGCCGGCGGCCAGGCCTACCAGAAGGCTGTAAAACACAAACGCCGCCAGTTCCCCGGGACTGGTCTGCCCGGAAATCACATCCAGCCCGCCAATCCAGAGCACTACGCCCACGGCCCCCATCACCAGCGTAATGGCGATAGTGGTCAGAAACGCGCGCTGGCGAATGCGGGTGCGGGCAATGTTGAAGGCGTTTTCCGCCACCGTACTGAAGAACGCCCGGTCATGGGGCTGATGGTTGAAGGCCTGAACCGTTTTGATCTGGGTCAGGTTCTCCCCCACGTAGCTGCCCACTTCCGCCACCCGGTCCTGGCTGAGGCGGGACAGGCTGCGCACCCGGCGTCCGTAGATCAGGATGGGCACGATCACCAGCGGAAAGCCCAGCAGGATGATGCTGGCCAGCTTGGCATTGGTGACAAACAGCAGGATCAGCCCGCCAATCAGCATCAGGCTGTTGCGCAGGGCAATGGAAACGGTAGAGCCGATGACGGACTGCAGTACGGTGGTATCGGCGGTAAATCGGGACTGGATTTCCAGGCTGCGGTTTTCTTCGTAAAAGCCGGGGTGCAGGTCAATCAGGTGGTTGAAGACCTGTTTTCGGATATCGGCCACTACTCTTTCGCCAATCCAGCTCACCAGATAGAAACGGGCGAAGGAACCAAAGGCCAGCGCCACCACCAGAACGAAAAAAAATCCGATCGACTGGGACAGCATCGCCGGTGACTGGGTCGCCAGCCCCTGATCCACCAGAATGCGCAGACCCTGACCCAGGCCAAGCGTGACGCCGGCGGTGAATATCAGCGCCGTCAGAGCGCCGGCAACCGCTTTCTTGTAGGGGCTGATGAAGGTTCTTGCCAGTATCAGCGCACGGCGGTGTGTGGGTTTGATGGGTAACTCCTCGGGGTCTTTGTGTGAGCTATTGTGCCGGGTCAGGCGTAAGGCTGTACCATAACATCGCAACCATATACGCCTGCGCCATCCAACCCGACTGATTTGAACAGATCAAGGACAGCCATTCTGTGCGAGCTTATGCCGACAATGATTACCCTGCCAATCACAAACTCAACTGGCGCATCATTGCCGGGTTGTGGCCCTATCTCAGCGAGTTTCGCGGTCGCGTTGCGCTTTCTCTGTCACTCCTGGTTCTGGCGAAACTGGCGACGGTTGCCACGCCCATTGCCCTTAAATACATCGTCGACTATCTAGACCAGAACCGCAGCGGTGACCTGTTGCTGTGGATTCCGGTCCTGCTGGTGGTGGCCTATGGCCTGCTGCGGTTTGCCAGTACCCTGTTCAGCGAGCTGAGGGACGCCGTCTTTGCCCGGGTGGCGGAGCGGGCCATGCGTCGGGTCTCCCTGAAAATATTCAGCCATCTGCATAACCGGGAGCTGGCTTTCCACCTTGACCGCAAGACCGGCGGTCTGGCCCGTGACATTGAACGAGGCACCAACGGCATCAGCTTCCTGCTGCGCTTCACGCTGTTCAATATCGTGCCGACCCTGCTGGAAATCCTGATGGTTGCCGGCATTCTCTTTGTAGCGTTCAACCTCGGGTATGTTCTGGCCATACTGGTGGCGGTTGTGGTGTATGTGGTGTTTTCCATCAAGGTCACCGAATGGCGGACCAAGTACGTGCGCGAGGCCAATGCCCGGGACAACCAATCCAACTCCCGGGCGCTGGACAGCCTGCTTAACTACGAAACCGTCAAGTATTTCAACAACGAGCGGTTTGAAGCCCAGCTGTACGACCAGAACCTGGATGACTGGGAGCAGGCCCGCCTGAAGAACCGGTTGTCGCTGGTGGCCCTGAACTCCGGCCAGGCGCTTATTATCGGTCTGGCGATGATCAGCATCATGGCCATGGCGGTAAAGCAGGTGGCCGCAGGCGAGATTACCCTCGGCGATTTCACCATGGTGAACGCCTACCTGTTGCAGCTATTCATTCCTTTGAACGCCCTCGGGTTCGTGTATCGGGAGATCCGCCAGTCCCTGGTCAACGTTGAACGGCTGTTCGGCCTGCTGGATGATGAACCCTCGATCAAGGATTCACCCCAGGCGCGGCCGCTCGAAATTACCCAGGGCGCTGTGCGGTTTGATCATGTTCATTTTGCTTACCGGCAGGACCGCCAGATTCTGCGGGACGTGAGTTTTTCCATACCGGCCGGGCACACGGTGGCGGTGGTCGGCGCCAGTGGTGCCGGTAAATCCACCCTCGCCCGCTTGCTGTTCCGCTTTTACGATGTGGACCAGGGCAGCATCACCATTGACGGCCAGGATATCCGCGACGTGACCCAGGACAGCCTGCGGTCGGCGATTGGCGTGGTTCCCCAGGACACTGTCCTTTTCAACGATACGCTTTATCGCAACCTTGCCTATGGACGGCCGGCGGCCAGTGAAGAAGAGGTGTACCGGGCCGCCAGAATGGCCCATCTGGAAAGCTTCATCCTCAGCCTTCCGGACGGCTACCAAACGCAGGTGGGTGAGCGTGGGCTGAAATTATCCGGGGGGGAAAAACAGCGGGTGGCGATCGCCCGGATTATCCTCAAGAACCCGCCGGTGCTGATTCTGGATGAGGCAACGTCTTCGCTGGATTCGCTGTCTGAACAGGCTATTCTGGGCGCCCTGAGGGAAGTCAGCCGCCAGCGTACGTCTTTGGTGATTGCTCACCGCCTGTCTACCACCCGGGATGCGGACACGATTCTGGTTATGGATGGGGGCCGAATTGTGGAGAGCGGGCATCACAGTGAGCTGCTGTCGATGAACGGCCATTACGCCCGGCTATGGACGCAGCAGCACCGCGATGAGGATGGTGATAACAACCAGGGCTAGAGAGGAACCCGCATGGTTTCATCATCATCGGCGTCCGGCATGCCGATCATTTCGTCCGTGCCTGTGGGCGGAATGACTTCGGTACTCGCCACATGATAATTCTGGAAATGCTCCCGTGCAGCGCTGGCCCCGGAAAACATCATGGGCTTGTCATCTGAGTTAGTCAGCACGTATCCCTGGCCGTCCAGATAGAACCTTGCCATGTAGTAGCGGCCTTCCATGGAGACAATTTCCAGTGATGAAATGGTGTCGTGCTTGTGGGATTTCAGCTCGCTGTCGTTCATATGCATGGGAAGTCTCTCTTGTTGCTCAAAGCGTACAGAGGGGTACGGAGAGTCTTTCAGAACAGGTCAATAAACGAGCAGTTATGAGCAGAATTGATTTGGTGAAACAGGTTGTTGCCGAGCAGTTGGATGATCCCTATTACCTGCTGGCCCTTCGGCTGATTTTCCCCCCGGACCGGGTTGAGGTGGAAATCGACAAGGAAATCAGTGATTTGTACGTTTATCCGGAGAGGTTAGAGGCCAGTTACCGGGATGAGTGGCGGTCCATCGCCACCCGGGCCCTGTTTCGGTACGCCTTCGGCGACCACTGGCGTTCCGATGAGGAAAACCTCAACCGCTATGTTTGTTTCCTGCGGGACGAGGCCATTCCCCGGTGCATCCATAACCACATTGATCTGTTCCGGAACCTGGGGGAGGTTCTCCAGATCCAGCAGTCTGACAACACGGTTTCCTTCCCCCATCCAGGTCGACAGGCGCTTATGGATATCATCTGGCCAAAGCTCTGATTCTATCTGTGGGTGCCGATCAGGCGATTCCTTGCTCTGTTGCCATCTCCATGGCGGCCCTGGGGCCGGTCCAGAGGGAGGGCAGAATGATGAACGACACGGGTATGGCCGTTAGTACAATAAACTGCTGCAGCACGCCGATCTGCCCCGAGCCCATATAAAGCAGAATCGCGGCCATCAGTGCCATGGCACCGCCCCAGAACACGCGAATCCAGGGGTTCGGCTCGTCGTGGCCGGCGCCGACCATGGCGATGGAATAGCTCATGGAATCGCCTGTGGTGGCCACGAAAATGGTGGTCAGCAGTAGAATGGCTGCGGCCATCCAGGTGCCCCCCGGCAGGGCCTGGGCAACCGTGAGCGTAGCCACATCAAAGCGGAAACTGTTCAGCGCCTCCGTCAGATCGAAGGTCCCGGCCAGCTGGTGGTAGATTCCGGAACCTCCCAGCAGTGTGAACCAGATAGTGGTGGCCACCGGCGCGAGCACCGCCACCGCAATGATCATCTCGCGAACCGTGCGCCCGCGGGAGATTCGCGCGACAAACACGGCCATCAGGGGCGTGTAGCCGATAAACCAGGCAAAGAAGAATACCGTCCACCACTTCATCCACCAGGCCGGCGCGGTTTCCGCCGTCATGGTCGACATGGTCATGAAGGAATTCAGATACTCACCAAACGCCTGGGTGAAGGTGTTAGCCAGGAACAGGGTGGGCCCGAAGATGAAGATCACTGCCGCGATGACCAGCGCCAGAATCACATTGAACCGGCTAAGCAGTTGAATGCCCTTGTGCAGACCGGTCATCGCGGAGGTCATGTAAACCGCAGCGAGAACCACCAGTACTGTCAGCTGTGTGCCATAGCCGTCATTGATACCGAACAGCTCGTGCAGGCCAAAGCTCATCTGGGTGGCCAGAAAGCCGATAGGCCCAACAGTGCCTGCCACGACCGCAATGACGCACAGGGAATCGATCACCCCGCCAAAACGGCCACTGACCACCTTCTCACCAAAAACCGGATAAAGCAGGGTGCGCGGTTGCAGGGGTTTGCCCTGATCGTAATGGGCGCGGGCCAGTACCAGCGCCGTCAGCGACCCCAGTACCGCCCAGGCCAGAAAGCCCCAGTGAATAAAAGACTGTGCCAGTGCCGGGGCAACCGCCGCTGCGGTTCCTGCCTCAGTGTTGAAGGCCGGTGGTGTCACCACAAAGTGATAGACCGGCTCGCCCGCCGCGAAGAACACGCCGCCACCGGCCAGCAGGGTACACATGATCATGGAAAGCCAGCGAAAGCGGCTGATTTCCGGCTTGTCGAGTCCGCCAATACGGGCGTTGCCCGCCTTGCTGACAGCGGTGCCCAGCGCAATAAAAAAAGTCGCCAGCAACAGCAGCTGGAAAAACGATCCCAGGTATTGTGCCGTCCAGCTGAAGCCGGCGCCGATCACACTGGCAACCCCTTCACTGTTGATCACCGAGGCGCCGACAAACACCAGAATGAAACCGATGGTCAGTATCAGAACCACAGGATCGCTGTCGGAGAAAGCACCGGGGCGGTCAGTGCGGGCCGGTGAATCTGTCTTTGCGGTCATAGTCTGTCCTTTGGGTAAAAAGGTCGCGGAGGCTACAGAAATCCGAATGCAATTGCACTTCCGTTCAGACCAGATGGCGACCACCATCCAGCGGAATCGAGCGGCCGGTGATGTAGGGGTTGTCCAGCAGGAACTGCAGGGTGTCCACCGCTACAGCAACGCCGGGTTCCAGGCCCATCAGGGATTTTTTAAGGGTTTTCTTCCGGTAGGCGTCATCGTCTGACGCGTTGAACATGATCAGCGACGGCGCAAGGCTGTTCACTTTGACCCTTGGTGCCAGAAGCCGGGAAAAAGAGAGCGTCAGATTTTCCAGCGCTGCTTTGCTGGCAGCATAGGCAATATGCTTGGCGCTGCCCTTCTCTACCACGTAATCGGTCATGTGAATGATGTCGGCAGTGGTTTCGCTGTTTTCCAGCAGGTCCCGCAAAGCGAGATTGATCCGGTAGGGCGTCATGGCGTGGATCTGCATCATCGCGTTCATCACATTGGCCGGGTCGGTGTCGTCGCTTTCCGGCATCCAGTCCGAGGCGTTGTGGATAATCGCCCGCAGGGAATCGGTTCTGTCCCTGAGTAATGGGATAAACCGATCGATACCCTCACCGGTGGAAAAATCCGCGTGGATGCAGGTGGCTCCGGCCTTCTGCAGTGCGTCCACCGCCGGGCGATAGCTGCGGTAGGTGACGATGACAGGCTGGCCCCTGTCCAGGCAGTGCTTTGCGAAGGCCAGACCAATGCGCTGGCCGGCGCCGGTAATCAGAATGGGTGAGGTCATTGTTAACTCCCGTCAGTTGCACCTGATTACGTTCAGAAGGGGTGCGCGGGTCAGTAACGGGCGAATAAAGCGTGGGTGTTTTCAGCTATGCTGAAACCAAAACAAGAATGGAGATGGATCATGCCAACACGAAGCTTCTGGGCCTGGGGCAATGAGGAAAACGCGTTCAGCGATGGGGAGGTCAACCAATTACGGCAACTGGTGGGCATGCAGTTTGGTAACGTCGAACTGACGGCGCAGGCCGCGCCTTTCCTGGCAGATCTGGCCATGCCTGAGCCCAGGCTTAAAATTCCCGAATCGCTGGGCTCGATCCTGTCAACGGATAGGCGGGACCGGGCGAGCCACACTTATGGCAAGTCTTTCCGGGACATCGTGCGGGGCCTGAACGGTGATTTTGATTGTGCGCCCGACCTGATTGCCCGCCCATCCACCGAACAGGAACTGGTGGACGTTCTGGATTACGCCAGCCGCTGCGGCGCGGCTGTAATTCCCTATGGCGGCGGATCCAGCGTGGTGGGTGGCACGGAGCCGCGCTACGAGAGCGACTGGGCCGGCACCATCACCGTGGACATGGAACGATTCAACCGGATTATCGAGGTAGACACCCAGTCCCGGGCGGCCCATATCGAGGGTGGTATCTACGGTCCGGCGCTGGAGGACGGGTTGCGTCCCCATGGTCTTACCCTGCGGCACTTTCCCCAGTCTTTCGAATTTTCCACTCTGGGCGGCTGGATAGCGACGCGATCCGGCGGCCACTTTGCCACGCTTTATACCCACATTGATGACCTGGTGGAGTCCACCCGCGTGGTCACGCCCAGGGGTGCGCTGCAATCCCGCAGGCTTCCCGGGTCCGGTGCCGGGCCGTCACCGGACCGCTTGTTTCTGGGCTCCGAGGGCACCCTTGGGTTCGTAACCTCTGCCTGGATGCGCCTCCAGGCCAGGCCGGTCTATCGGGCAACGCGGACCGTTCATTTCGGGGATTTTGCCCAGGGCGCCGAAGCTGTGCGCAGGCTGTCACAATCCGGCCTTTATCCCACCAACTGCCGGCTGATCGACGCCCGAGAAGCTATGATGAATGGCATCGGCAGAGGAAGTAAGCACTTACTAATAGTCGGTTTTGAATCCGCGGATCATCCGGTGGATGCGTGGATGGAGCGGGCCCTGGAGATCGTGTCGGACGCAGGCGGCTCGGTTCAGGCCCTCAAAGACAAGAAGCCGGACCAGGGTCAGGCCGGCGACTGGCGTAACCAGTTTATCCGCGCCCCCTATATGCGCGACGCCCTGGTGCGCCTGGGGCTGGTGGCGGAAACCTTCGAAACCGCCATCACCTGGGACCAATTCGAGGCCTTCCATCAGGGCGTGATGGCGAAGGTCAAATCGGTCACCAAAGAGGTCTGTGGCGGCGCCTTCGTTACCTGCCGCTTTACCCATGTCTACCCGGACGGCCCTGCGCCCTACTACACCGTGATTGCCCCGGGCCGTCGGGGCGACCAGGTTAACCAGTGGGATGAGATCAAACTGGCGGTGATGGAAACGCTGATCGACCTGGGTGGGACCATTACTCATCATCATGCGGTTGGGCGAGACCATATGCCCGGTTATGAGCGGCAGCGGCCGGAGTTGTTTGGGGAGGTGTTATGGGCGACGAAGAAGACCTTGGATCCCGGGGGCATGTTGAATCCGGGGGTGTTGGTTTAATCCGAAAGGCTATCCTTGAGCCCCCGTTGTCTCCGTATCCGGGTGGCAACGCGGTGGACCGCATAGCGGGTGACGAGTGTTTTCAGTTTTTCCATTCGCAGGGGTTTGGTGCAGAATTCATCCATGCCGGCTTCCAGGCACTGCAGGCGATAGCTTTCGCTGGCGTTCGCGGTAACAGCGATGATGGGCGTATCCAGGTTCGCAGCGGCTTTGAGCCGGATTTCACGTGTTGCTTCAATGCCATCCATGACCGGCATCTGGCAATCCATGAGGATCATGTCCCAGGGTTCGTTCATCGCCACCCTTATTGCTTCCAATCCGTTCTGGACACCTTCCGCGACAGCCCCAATCTTCTCCAGCTGTTTTCGAAGAATCGTGCGGTTGCCGGCATCGTCTTCCACCACAAGGATCCTGGGAGCATTATTCATAATGCTGAAATTATCCTGGCCCTCATTATCGGGCGTTGCCTGGTGCACCTCGCCAAAGGGGGCTCTGACTTCCAGCGTGGTGCCCTGATCAGATGACTCCACGACGGAAATCTGGCCGCCAACGGCGCGGATCAAAGAGCTTGCCAATGGCAGGCCCAGGCCGACGCCACCATACCGGCGGGTAAGACCCGCTTCGCCCTGTTCGAACGCCTGGAACACTTTTTCTTTATGATTGTCAGGAATGCCCGTGCCAGTGTCTGAAACCAGGATGCACAGGACGGAATCGCCTTCCAGCCGGGTTCCCTTTACCAGAACCTGACCGCCGGCCGGTGTGAACTTAACGGCGTTATCAACCAGCTGATAGAGAACCTTCTCCAGCACCAGTCCATCCATGTAGATCTTGCCCGGCACCGTTTCATCAAGGCCGAATGCGAGCGCAACGGGTTTCGCCCGCGTCGCTTCCCGGAACTCGTATTCCAGAAGATCGAATAGAGACTGAGGCTCAAATACCTGTGGTGAGCTGAGCAGTTTATCGTCCTGCGCATCCACGAAATCCAGAATGCCACCGACCTGTCGGGTCATGCGAAGATTCGCGTATTCGATCAGGCGGAAGGCCTGATTCTGCTCCCCGTTCAGCGGTGCCTCCCGAAGCAGGTCAAGCTGACCCTGAATGGTATGCAGAGGCGTACGGAGCTCGTGGCTGACCGCATTCAGAAAGTCATCCTTGATACGGTTGCTGCGCTCGAGGGCCTTGCGGGCGCTTTCGCTTAGTTCGATCTGCTGGGCATGGAGGGTGTCGCGTTCGTCGCGTAGGATTTTTATGCGGGATGCAAGGGCCAGAGAAAAGAGTGCCATTTCCCAGGATAGGGCTACTGGTACGAAATAGGAGACCCAGTTTGTTGGCTTTAATAGCGACGCGTACTCAAGGCTGGTCATGGTGGCTGCGACCAGGAAAGGCACCCAACCGATAATGAAATAGACCGCTGGTCGGTAGCCTGTTTTTGCGAGTCTGAATGCCAGGACGAGGGCGCCAAAGTAAATTGGGTAGGCCAACATTATCCAACCTGCTACGAGAAGGTCATACGCGAGTATTGGAGAGAACATCAGCAAGAGAGCGCCGCATGCGCAAATCAGGCCGGATACTCTGTGGGTACGTGGATATCTTTTCCGTGTGTCCAAAAGTTTCTGGAAAAGAGGCACGTGAAGGATGAATGAGGTTAAGCCGAAAACGAATCCGTATTTGGGATGAGAATTGGCTGTATCAACGAAGTAAACCTGAACATTAGTTAGCAAAGCCGAATAAGTCAGTGTTGCAACTGATGCTGCGACGTAGAAGAGATAGACGGAGTCCCGCACACTAAAATAGAGAAACAGATTATAAATCGCCATGATTGCGATCATAGCGAGCAGCGAAAAGGCCAGGGCCGTGTGAAAGTTTAGTTCCTGAACAAGCTCCCGCTCATTCAGCAAATAGAAAAAAGTATTGATATGGAAGAGAGGTTCGACCCTGATGTGGATCGTATGGCTCTGAGCTAGGGGGTTCAGGTCCACAGTGTTCAGGGGTATTGCGATGAAATGGTGCGGTATGGGTCGTTCGTCAGGGGTGCTCCAGGAGTTCACTGGCTCAGCGGTTGTGGCTTTGCCGTCGACAAACACCGTCACTTGCTGAATATAGGGATGGAGTAAAAGCCACGGCTTCGTCTTCAGTTCAGACTTGCTTATTTCCGTGCGTAACCAAACAAATTCCCTTGGGTCATCGGCTCTGAAAGACGTCTTACTCAAAGGCGTCCAACCGGTTTCCGATGGGTCGGGAGCAGTGGCTTCATCCCAGTTGCCTTGAAACAGTTCTAATCTGGGCTCCAGATCAAGAAAGCCCTCCGCCGTGTCATCAGCCAGCAAATTGGAAGACGCAAACAAAAATAGAAAGAGGGTTATGATCTGAAGGTTGCAGGCACCCATTCCGACTCGGTACATCCAGCTTTTCCTGCCTTGGCCATACACCTGAGTTAGTCAATTTACAAACATTGACACTGTCACTTGGAACGATGTGTCGTTAAAAACTATACTTCGGATCCTATTCAAAAGGACGCTCTATGTATAGCTCAAGGTCAGGTTTTGTAAAGAAATTTTGTGTCGCTCTCGCATTGGCCGTGTTCGCTCCTACCACTGCTATTGCGGGCGGCCTGTCCAATAGCGACCAGAGCGCCAGCGCCTCTGGCGTCAGCAACGCCGGCAGCGTCGCCAATCCGGAAAACGCCTCAACGATCTTTTTCAATCCCGCCGGAATGAGCCGTCTTTCCGGTACCAATCTGTCGTTCGGAGCAATCTTGTTTGAGATCGATGCCGAAGGCAGGGACTCTCAAACCTCGGCGACCCGAGCCAATGGAGATCCGGTTGTCGGTGATGGCGGTGGCGATCATGTTGATA
This sequence comes from Marinobacter halotolerans, assembly GCF_008795985.1. Taxonomy (NCBI): domain Bacteria; kingdom Pseudomonadati; phylum Pseudomonadota; class Gammaproteobacteria; order Pseudomonadales; family Marinobacteraceae; genus Marinobacter; species Marinobacter halotolerans. Next base: position 1,640,126 of record NZ_VMHP01000001.1, read on the forward strand.
CCTTTGCTGTGCCCAACGTTTATCTCACTCATGAAGTGAATGACTGGCTGGATGTGGGTGTGGGGGTTTATGTCCCCTATGGTCTGGGCTTCGATTATGGCGATGAGTTTGCGGGACGGTTTATCGGCGATGAGACTGAACTGGTTTCTTATGGCGTGAGCCCCTCTTTCGCCGTCAATAGCGGTGAAGGTTTCTCTTTAGGCGGCGGTATCAATGTGCTCTACGCTAACGCCGAACAACGCAATCCGGTAGATTTCAGTGGAGTTGAAGCGCGTTTCTCTTTGCCCAGCGGTACTTTGAGCGACGGCCAGGCCCTGCTGGAGGGTGAGGATATTGCCGTCGAGTTCAGCCTTGGCATGCTGTGGCAGGCGACCCCTGAAACATCATTTGGATTCTCTGCCCGTACGGGTACCGAGTTCAATTTGAAAGGTACTGGCACTATCAACAACTTCCCGACCCTGTCAGCCAGCGGCCTTACCCAGACGACGGTCACCGAGCAGATAGAGGTTCCCATCACGATCCCTCAAAGCCTGAGTTTTGGTTTTGCTCACCAGTTGAGCGACGCGCTTAAGCTGCTTGCCGGAGCCACCTGGGCGAAGTGGAGCGATGCGTCGGCGTTGACCGTTGTATCCCGGGAAACTACACCGATGGCCTTTCCCGCTGAACAGCCCCCTGAAGAGCAGGTACAGAGTTGGAAAGACACCTGGCAATGGCGAGTTGGTGCAATCTGGAAAATGACACCGACCTGGTCGCTGAAGGCCGGGTATCTATTCGATGAGTCGCCCGTTACGCTCAAGACGCGTTCACCTCTGACACCCTTCGACGACTACCATCAAGTTTCCTTCGGTGCCCAGGTGCAGGATGTGGCGGGTGACTGGACTTTGGATATGTTTGTCGCGCGGGTTTTCTATGAGGGAGACATTTCCATCGATTATACGGCGACGGATCCTGCGCAGGGCCAGACTTCATTCAAAAGCGAGTATGACGTAGTGCCGTGGACAGCTGGTTTGCAGTTTAGCCGGGAGTTTTAAAAGAGGAGGGAATCAAAGCGGGAAAATGGTCGGCGTGGCAGGATTCGAACCTGCGACCCCTTCGTCCCGAACGAAGTGCGCTACCAAGCTGCGCCACACGCCGATCAACGGGCGGTATTATACGGACAAAACGGGGTTTTTCCAGCCCCGTTTGTCCATCAATCCGGCCGACTTCCTTTAATAACTACGCCGCGGTCGGCAGTACCGAAATATCCGCGACCCGCAGGAACAGGTTGCGCAGCATGTTCAGCATCGCCAGCCGGTTGTTGCGGGTGGCGTCGTCTTCGGCCATGACCATGACGTCGTCAAAGAAGTTGTCCACCGGCTCCCGCAGGTTGGCCAGGGAGCTCAGGGCGGCGGCGTAGTCACCTTTCCCGAACAGCGGCAGTACCGTGTCTGCCTGCTGGCGGATCTGTTCCGCCAGTTTCTTTTCCGCCGGATCCTGCAGCAGGGAATCATCGATGGTTTCGCCGATATCGTCACCGCCCTGTTTGGTCAGGATATTCGATACGCGTTTGTTGGCACCGGCCAGGGCCAGGGCTTCCGGCAGTTGGCGGAAGGCTTCCACGGCTTTTACGCGGCGGTCGAAATCCAGCGGGCTGGTGGGCCGGCGGGCGTGTACGGCCAGGTAGACTTCGGCGTTGATACCCTGCTCTTCGTAATGGGCACGGAAGCGTTCAAGCATATAGTCCACCACCGTTGAGGCGGTGTTCTGTTCGGTCAGCACCGTGAAGTTTTCTTCTGCCCACTCGCAGCAGGTCTGCAGATCCAGCGGTAGTTCCCGTTCAATGATGATTCGCAGCACCCCCAGGGACGCCCGGCGCAGGCCGAAAGGGTCGCGGGTGCCGGACGGCGGCTGGTTGATGCCGAACAGGCCCACCAGCGAATCCAGCCGGTCGGCAATGGCCACGGCACAGCCGGTCAGCGTCTGCGGCAGATCATCACCGGCAAAGCGGGGCATGTATTGTTCGTTCAGGGCACTGGCGACGTCTTCGTTCTCGCCGTCGTTGGCAGCATAGTACTGGCCCATGATGCCCTGGAGGTCAGTGAATTCCAGTACCATTTCGGTGACCAGGTCGGTTTTGGCCAGCATCGCGGCACGCTCAGCCAGCATCGGGTCACTGCCAATGGCGTTGGCGATCTTACCGGCCAGCGCCGCAACCCGTACCGATTTGTCGTGAATACTGCCCAGCTTCTCCTGGAACACGATGGGCTTGAGCTGGTCGATGCGATCTTCCAGACGGGTCTTGCGGTCCGTGTCGTAGAAGAAAGCGGCATCAGCGAGGCGCGGACGAATCACCTTCTCGTTGCCGGAGATCACCTGGCTCGGGTCTTTGCTTTCCAGGTTGGCCACGGTGATGAAGAGTGGGAGCATCTTGCCGTCGGCGGTCACCACGTGAAAATACTTCTGGTGCTCTTTCATGGAAGAGATCAGTGCTTCGGCGGGCACCTCCAGAAAACGTTCTTCAAACCGCCCCATCAGCGGCACCGGCCACTCGTTCAGGGCGGTGACTTCGTCCAGCAGGTCTTCGTCAATCACAGCTTCACCGCCGGCTTCCCGGGTAGCGATGGCGTTTACGCCTCTGCGGATCTGCTCGCGGCGTTCGGCGAAGTCAGCGATCACATACCCTTCCTGCTTCAGCACCACTTCATAGTCACCGGGCGTGGGTACGATAAGGGACTTGGGGCAGTGGAAGCGATGGCCGCGGGTCTTGTTGCCCGGGGTCAGGCCCATGATGGGGGCGTCGATCACCTTGTTACCGAACAGCATGATGGCCCAGTGGACCGGGCGGACGAATTCTGTGCGGTGGGCACCCCAGCGCATGCGCTTGGGAATCGGCAGCGCCGCCAGGGACTGGTCCACCAGCTCGGGCAGCAGGTCGACGGTGGGGCGGCCTTTTTCGATGGTGCGATACACCACCCAAGCGCCCTTGTCGGTTTCCAGGGTATCGAGCTGGTCCGGAGTGACGCCAAGGGACGTCGCAAATCCGGTTAGCGCTCGGGTCGGGTTACCGGAGTCGTCGAAGGCGGCTTTTACCGCCGGGCCGCGCTTTTCAACCGGTTTGTCGGGCTGGGCATCGCCAAGGGCACGGACCCGGACCGCCAGGCGACGGGGGGCAGCGAAGGCCTCGACCTTGCCGAATTCAATGCCGGCATCTTCCAGGCCTTTGGCAATGCCCTGGGTAAAGGCGTCAGAAAGCGGCTTGAGGGCCTTGGGGGGCAGTTCTTCGGTGCCCAGTTCGACCAGAAAATCCTGTGTTGCCATGGTTATGCGTTCCCTTTTTCCTGCTGAGCCTTCTTCGCTTTCTTGCTTTTCTTGCCGTTGGCCTTGTCGTCAGCGGCTTGGCTGGCGGCGATCACTTCTTTACGAAGGGCGTCCGGCGCCAGCGGGAAGCCGAGCTTCAGGCGGCTGTCGAAATAGGCCTGAGCGACAGCGCGGGCCAGGGTGCGAACGCGAAGTATGAAACGCTGGCGTTCGGTCACCGAGATCGCGTGCCGGGCATCCAGCAGGTTGAAGGTGTGAGAAGCTTTGAGTACCTGCTCATAGGCGGGCAGGGCCAGACCCGCGTCGATCAGTCGGGCGCTTTCCCGCTCGTGCACGTCGAAGCTGTGGAAGAGGAATTCGGTGTCGGCGTGTTCGAAGTTGTAGGTGGACTGTTCCACCTCGTTCTGATGGAACACGTCGCCGTAAGTGACCACGCCTTCCGGGCCCTCGGTCCACACCAGGTCGTACACGCTATCCACGCCCTGCAGGTACATGGCGATACGCTCCAGGCCGTAGGTCAGCTCGCCGGTGACCGGGAAGCATTCCAGGCCGCCCACCTGCTGGAAGTAGGTGAACTGGGTGACTTCCATGCCGTTCAGCCAGATTTCCCAACCCAGACCCCAGGCGCCGAGCGTTGGCGACTCCCAGTTGTCTTCCACAAAGCGGATGTCGTGAACCAGCGGGTCCAGCCCCAGTGCCTTAAGGGAATCCAGATAGAGTTCCTGGATGTTGTCCGGCGAGGGTTTAAGTACTACCTGGAACTGATAGTAGTGTTGCAGACGGTTGGGGTTCTCGCCATAGCGGCCGTCGGTGGGGCGGCGGCTGGGCTGAACATAGGCCGCATTCCAGGTTTCCGGGCCGATGGAGCGCAGGAAGGTGGCCGGGTGAAAGGTACCGGCGCCTACTTCCATATCCAGCGGCTGAAGTACCACGCAGCCGTGCTGCGCCCAGAAATTCTGCAAGGCCAGGATCAGACCCTGGAAGGTCTTGATATCCGGCGTGTTATTGGAATGTCCCTTGTCTGTCACAACGTTTGCCTGCTGGTTGATCTGTGTGTCGCGTCCGGGCCTGATAGTCGGCTTTGCAAAAGGACGCGCTGAAAAAAGGCGCATTATACGCCTGCAAACCGCGTATTTCTAAGTGAGGTTCACAGGCGGGCGTTTCAATGGAGTGTCAATCAGAAGAAGGTCAGCCCGACCTGGAAAAGTTTCTCCACATCCCGGATCCGGGTTTTGTCCACCAGGAAGAGCACCACGTGGTCGTCCGGCTGGATGCGCAGGTGGTCATGGGCGATCAGCACCTCGTTATGTCGAACGATCGCACCAATGGTGGTACCCTCCGGCAGGTTGATCTCGTCCAGTCGCTTGCCCACTACCTTGGATGAGCGGTGGTCGCCGTGGGCAATGGCTTCGATCGCCTCGGCAGCGCCGCGGCGTAGTGAGTGAACGTTTACTACATCGCCCCGGCGGACGTGGGTCAGCAGGCTGCCGATAGTGGTCTGCTGTGGGGAAATCGCCACGTCTATGTCACCGCCCTGGATCAGATCCACGTAATCCGGGTTGTTGATCAGGGTCAGCACTTTGCGGGCGCCCAGACGCTTGGCCAGCAGCGAGGCCATGATGTTGGCCTCGTCGTCGTTGGTGACCGCGCAGAATACGTCGGTGTTCTCGATATTCTCTTCCAGCAGGATGTCCTTGTTGGCGGCATCCCCTTCCAGTACCACCGTCTTGCGAAGATTTTCAGAAAGCATCACGCAGCGGTCGTGGTCCCGTTCCAGCAGTTTCACCTGATAGCGGGATTCCAGGGTGCTGGCCAGTCGTTGGCCGATGTTGCCGCCGCCGCAGATAAAGATGCGTTTGTAGGGCTTTTCCAGGGGCTGGAGTTCGCTCATGACCGAGCGGATATGGTCGGTGCCTGCGATGAAAAAGACTTCGTCGCCGTCTTCGATCACGGTATCGCCCTGGGGCATGATTGGACGGTCCTTGCGGAAAATGGCCGCGACCCGGGTATCGATGCGGGGCATGTGGCTGCGCAGGTAAGACAGTTCGTGTCCCACGAGTGGCCCGCCCTTGGTGGCGCGGATGGCCACCAGTCGCACCAGGCCCTTGGAGAATTCCAGCACCTGCAGGGCACCGGGGTATTCAATCAGCCGGGTGATGTGCTTGGTGACCAGGTGCTCCGGGCTGATCAGCACGTCCACCGGAAAGCCGTTCTCACCAAAGAGTTCCTTGCGGGCCAGATAAGCGTTGGCGCGGACACGGCTGATCTTTGTGGGGGTCTTGAACATCACATTGGCGATCTGGCAGGCCACCATGTTCACTTCGTCACTGCTGGTGACGGCGATCAGCATATCCGCATCTTCCGCGCCGGCCTGGCGCAATACGGTGGGATAGGAGCCATGGCCCTGCACGGTGCGGATATCCAGCCGATCCTGAAGCTCTCTCAAACGGGTGCCATTGCTGTCGATGATGGTGATGTCGTTGGCTTCGTTGGCCAGGTTTTCAGCCAGTGTGCCACCGACCTGGCCGGCACCGAGAATCAGAATTTTCATAGCTCAGCTTGCTCTCTCATTGCTCGGATTTTTCGAGCACGGCATAAAAAAAGCCGTCGTGGCTTTGCGGAGTCGGCAACAACTGTCTTCCGGCCTCCGTATCCCTGCCCCAGGGCAGATCCGGCGCCAGCAATACCGCCTGGTCCGTCTGTTTGAGGAATCTGCGGATTATACGGTGATTCTCCTGCGGGAACACGGAACAGGTGGCGTAGACCAGTCTGCCACCGGGTCTTAACGTCTGCCACAGGGCGTTCAGCAGGCCCAGCTGGATGCCGGCCAGGGGCACGATATCCGACTCCCGCCGCAGCAGTTTGATATCTGGATGGCGACGGATCACGCCGGTGGCGCTGCAGGGCACGTCCAGCAGGATTCGGTCAAAAGCCTGGCCGTCCCACCAATCGTCGGTCTGTGCTGCATCCGCCTGTTGCACCGTGGCGGTCAGATCCAGGCGGGTCAGATTTTCCTCGATTCTGGGCAAACGGTCGGCGGATTCGTCAATGGCCACCACTTCCGACAGATCCTCGCAGGCTTCCAGGATGGCGCAGGTTTTGCCCCCGGGTGCGGCGCAGGCATCGAGTACCCGTTGCCCTGGTGCCAGATCCAACAGAGTGGTACACAGCTGGGCTGCCTCGTCCTGAACACTGACAGCGCCGTCCGCGAAATAGGGCAGTCGTTCCACCGGAACCGGGGTTTCCAGCTGCAGGCCGTGGGGCGCGAAAGGTGTGGGCCGGGCTTCAATGCCGGCGTCGCCGAGCAGGTCGAGATAGGCCTGGCGGGTAAAGCGCCGGGCATTCACCCGAAGGGTCATGGGGGCCTGCGTGTTGTTCGCCTCCAGGATGCTCTGCCAGTCGTCGGGCCAGTTATGGCGAAGTTTTTCCACCATCCAGGGTGGATGGGCAAACCGCAGGTAGTCGCTGGTTACCCCGGGCGGGCCTTCGCGCTCCGCAGCCCGCAGTATGGCGTTCACCAGGCCGGTCAGGTGGGGTTTGTCCAGGGCGCGACAGGCCTCGACGGTTTCGTTCAGCACGGCGTAACTGGCCCGTTCGCTGTGACGAAGCTGGAACAGGGCCACCAGCATCAGGTGATGAATGACCCGGTCTGCGGGTTTGAGAGGTTTTTTCAGGCGTCCCTGCAATTCGCCATCAAGCTGATAGAACCAGCGGCAGGTGCCGAAACACTGGGCCTGGAGTGCCGGCCGATCGGTTTCCGGTAACCGGTTCAGCGCTGGCGGCAGGCACTGTGACAGGGATCTGCCCTGCTCTACCGCCAGCATGACCTGGGCAGCAACGGCCCGCATGGGCTGGCCCGGCATCAGTCCAGCTCCTGCCCGGGCATCAGAATGTCCTTGCCGCCGTTGATCAGATCATTGACGGATTGCGCGCGGGAGCCGGGCAGTTGCAACCGGGTGACTCGTAACACGTCCAGGCCGCAGGCTATGTCGATGCCCTCACGGCTGCGGGCGACCACCGTGCCGGGGTGGCGGTCGCTGGTGATATCAATGACCTCTGACTCATGAAGCCGGATACGCAGGTCGTCGGCATCGGTATAGGTGCCAGGCCAGGGGTTGAACGCGCGGATCTTCCGGTTGATGGCAGTGGCGTCCTCGGTCCAGTCGATCTGGCCCTCTTCCTTGCTCAGTTTGCTGGCATAGCAGGCCTGGGCGTCGTCCTGGGGCGTGGGGTGCAGGGTGCCTTCAATGATTCCCGCCAGGGCGTCGATGATCGCGTCGCCGCCCAGATCTGCCAGCCGGTCATGCAGGCTGCCGCCGGTGTCGGATTCGGTGATCGGTGTGGTCAGTTTCAGCAGCATGTCCCCGGTATCCAGCCCGGCGTCCATCTGCATGATGGTGATACCGGTCTGCCGGTCACCGGCGGCGATGGCCCGCTGGATAGGTGCTGCACCGCGCCAGCGTGGCAACAGCGACGCGTGGATGTTGAGGCAACCATGGCGCGGGATGTCCAGGATGGCCTGGGGCAGAATCAGGCCGTAGGCGGCCACGACCATCACATCGGCATTCAGGGCGGTAAGCTGTTCCCGGGCTTCTGGCGTTTTCAGGGTCTGGGGCTGGAAAACCGGAATGCCCGCGTCCAGGGCCACCTGCTTCACCGGGCTGGGCGTCAGTTTACGCCCCCGCCCGGACGGGCGGTCCGGCTGGGAATACACGCCCACCACTTCATGATCCGTCTGAAGAAGTGCTTCTAGGGCGGTTGCTGCGAAGTCCGGGGTGCCGGCAAAAACGAGTCGCACAGGGTTGATGTCTCGGGTTCGTTGAATACGAAAAGACCGGGCGCAGGCCCGGTCTCTGTCAGTTCTTGTGCTATAGCGTCGGGATCACGCGCTTTTCTTGTGAAGCTTTTCCAGTTTCTTGCGGATCCGGGTGCGCTTCAGCGAGCTCAGGTAATCCACAAACAGCTTGCCGTTCAGATGATCCATTTCGTGCTGGATACAGACTGCGAGCAAGCCACGGGCCTCGATTTCGAAAGGCTCACCGTTACGGTCAATCGCCCGGATCATGCAGTGCTCAACGCGCGAGACGTCCTCATAGAAACCAGGTACCGACAGGCAACCTTCCTGCATCTCTTCCAGGTCCCCGTCCAGAACCTCGATTTCGGGGTTGATAAACACCCGGGGCTCGCTCTTGTCTTCCGACAGGTCCATCACGATGATCTGCTTGTGCACGTTCACCTGACTTGCTGCCAGGCCGATACCGGGCGCATCGTACATGGTTTCAAACATGTCATCGATCAGTTTGCGGGTCTCGTCGGTGACCGTCTCCACCGGCTTGGCAATGGTTCGCAGCCGGGGATCGGGATATTCGAGAATCTCTAGTATCATGGTTCGTACACTTCTGTTCTGTATGGCTGACTTTAACCGTTATGATTTGTAACGGTGTGAAGACCGTCTCCGAATTGCGACAGCGTACTGCGCTTTTTTGTTTCCCATGTCTATTATGATCGGGATGCGAGCGCGGAATTCAACGGACTAAACTGTTTATTCAGGTTATTATCCCTCAACTCGCTCATTGAGTACAAACTGATCAGTTGATAGTTAAAAACTTTCGGGCTGAAGATAGAATTTACTGGAAGAACAAAAGATAACATCACAATTTGCGAGAGTTCTTCTATAGTAGTGGTATCAATGCCACCTTAACGGCTGACTACCAAGAACAGAATCTGCGGATTCAGGCACGCGATCAAGGATTTAACAATGAGGAAACTGCTGTACGCTCTCGCAGCTGGCATGCTGCTGGCAACCTCCTGGGCCCACGCTGCCCCGGAACTGAGGTCCGATCATCCCGAGCGTTACACTGTCGTGAAGGGTGACACCCTATGGGATATTTCTGCCCGTTTTCTGAATAACCCGTGGTACTGGCCGGAAATCTGGCACGTTAATCCGCAGGTTGAAAACCCGCACCTCATCTATCCTGGTGATCGTCTGGCGCTGGTGTATATCGATGGCAAGCCACGGGTAACCAAAGTGGCCAGCTCGGATGTGGTCAAGCTGTCACCCAAGGTTCGTTCCGAGCCGATTGAAACCCCCATTCCCGCTATCCCGCTGGATGCCATCAACGGTTTCCTTTCCAATACCCGTATTGTGGATGCGGAAGAGTTGAACGGCGCGCCCTACATTCTGGAAGGTGAGGATGGTCGTATTATTACCGGCGCCGGTGACAAGGTGTACGCCCGGGGTGAAAAACCGGCAGACAGCGTGGGCGTTTTCCGCCGCAGCCGCGAATTCCGTGATCCCGTGACCGGCGAATTCCTCGGCCTCGAGGCCCGGAGTATCGGCCAGGGTGAGATCACCGCTGAAAACGGTGACATTCTTACCATGATGCTCAAGGATTCCAACCAGGAAGTCCGGATCGGCGACCGCCTGCTGGTTGGCGAGGAACGTCGCATTACCACCAGCTTCGTGCCCAGCCCGCCGGATTCAGAGATCGAAGGCCAGATGATCTCGGTAGAGGGCGGTGTTACCCAGATCGGCCAGTTTGATGTTGTGGCGGTCAACCGTGGTGAGCGCGAAGGGCTTGAGCCCGGCGATGTCCTGGCGGTTCTGAAAGCCGGCAACATGGTTCGGGATCCGGTCACCGGTGAAACCATCGAGTTGCCTTCCGAGCGGTCCGGTCTGATGATGATCTTCCAGACCTACGACAAGATGAGCTACGGCCTGATTCTTCAGGCAACTCGCCCGCTGTCGGTTGGCGACAAGGTAACCAACCCCTGATGCCTGAACCGGCATAGCACTGAATAGAGCCGCTTTTGCGGCTCTTTTTTTATGTCATAATTCCGACTCGCTTGGCCAGGATGGCGGAGCGTCAGGTACCTTACACACCAAGGATGGACATCATGTCTTCATTACCCTCTGCTGATGCCGTGGCGGATGAGCCGCTTCTGCAATCAAATACCGGTTTCTGGATACTGCTCTCCTGCCTGCCGAAATTCAGAGCCCGCCGCCAGCAGGCGGTGCTGGAAAGTATGGGGGAGCTGGCAAAACTGGCCACCTGTAATGTCGCCACATTAACGGCCATCGGTCTGCAGGCGGATACCGTGGCTGCCATCGAGGCCTGGCAGAAAGGGCGAGTGGACAATCCGGTGGTTGCCCGGGCGTTGGCCATTCATAAGGACTGCCAGCGCCACCAGATAGATATCCTGACCAGGGCCGATGAGGATTATCCGGACAGCCTCAAAAACATTCATGACGCTCCACTGGTACTTTATCTGAAGGGCGACCGTTCACTACTGGGAAGGCCCCAGGTGGGTATTGTGGGCAGCCGCAATGCCAGCCGCGCCGGTCTGGAGCATGCCCGATCCTTTGCCGCCGGGCTCGGGCCGCAAGGGTTGCTGGTGACTAGCGGTCTGGCCCTGGGCGTTGATGGGGCCGCACACGCCGGTGCACTGGATGCCGGCTTTCCCACCATTGCGGTGATCGGCAACGGCATTGACCGGCCCTATCCGTACCGGCACCGGTCGCTGGCCGCCCGGGTGGTCAGTCATGGTCTGCTGGTGTCCGAGTACCCGCCGGGGACCGAAGCCCGCCCGGCCCATTTTCCCCAACGCAACCGGATTATCAGCGGGCTCAGCCGGGGTATCCTGGTGGTGGAAGCCGGGCTGAAGAGTGGGTCCCTGATTACCGCCCGTCTGGCACTGGAGCAGGGCCGGGATGTGTTCGCCATTCCCGGCTCAATTCACAACCCGCTGGCCCGCGGCTGTCACGAGCTGATCCGGCAGGGCGCGGCACTGGTGGAATCCGTGGAGGACATCTGCAATGAATTCGAGAGCGGCTGGTCCTCCTGGAGACCGGAGCCGGCTGCCACCGGCGCTGGTGAAGGGCCCGCCCTCGACGCCCGGGAAATCGCGGTGCTGGATGCTTTAGGGTATGATCCTCAATCAACTGACGATCTGTGTGCAATCACCGGCTTAGCGCCGGACCAGCTGATGCAGTCGCTTCTGTTACTTGAGCTTGAGGGCCTGGTTGATTCGGCCCCGGGCGGGTTTCAGAGAATTGCCTGATCAGCGTTGCCGCACAAGGAACCAAGCTGTCTGACCTGATATGAAACCACCGTTACAGCCCCTCTCCGACTGGCAGCTCTCCCAGGCTGTGCGAACCATCCGAGCCGGCGGTGTCATTGCCTACCCCACGGAAGCCGTCTGGGGGCTGGGATGTGATCCCTGGAACACCAACGCCGTGGAACGCATTCTCGAGCTTAAACAGCGGCCCATGGAAAAAGGCCTGATTGTGGTAGCAGGTTCGGTGGAACAGGTGCGGTTCCTGTTGGACCCGCTACCGGAGGATCAACAGCAAAAAGCCCTGGGTTATTGGCCCGGCCCCTTCACCTGTCTTCTTCCTGACCTGCTTGGCCAGATTCCCCAGGAGGTGCGGGGCCGCCATTCAACGATTGCCGTGCGGGTCAGTGATCATCCGCTGGTGCAGGCCCTGTGTCAGGCGGCAGATTCGCCCCTGGTGTCCACGTCCGCCAATCCGGCCGGGCGGCAACCGGCCCGGTATTCCTGGCAGGTTCGGCAGTATTTCGGAAACCGGTTGGACCGTGTGGTCGCAGGTTCGCTCGGCGGTCATCGTCAACCCAGCCAGATTATTGATATCGTCAGCGGACAACAGCTGCGCTAGGAGCCTTCATGACAGAACAACCCGACGTCCAAGCCGTCAAACAGTATCTGCTTGGTCTTCAGGAAAGCATCTGCCAGCGGCTGGCGGCCGCTGATGGCCAGGGCGTTTTCGAAACCGACGCCTGGGACCGTCCGGAAGGTGGCGGCGGCAAAAGCCGGGTGATTAACAACGGTGCGGTCTTTGAAAAGGGCGGTGTGAATTTTTCCCACGTAATGGGCGAAACCATGCCGGCATCGGCGACCGCCCACCGGCCCCATCTGGCTGGCGCACCCTGGCAAGCCATGGGGGTATCGCTGGTGATGCATCCCCACAATCCGTTTGTGCCAACGTCCCATGCCAATGTGCGGTTCTTCATTGCCACACCGGAAAACAGCAAACCGGTCTACTGGTTTGGTGGCGGTTACGACCTGACGCCCTACTACGGGTTTGATGAAGATTGCGTTCACTGGCACCGAACGGCAAAAGCCGCCTGCGACCCTTTCGGCGACGGGCTATACCGCCACTTCAAAAACTGGTGTGATGACTACTTCTACCTGAAACACCGGGACGAACCGCGGGGCGTGGGCGGGCTGTTTTTCGATGATCACAACACCGGGGACTTCCAGCAGGACTTTGCGTTGATGCGGGCGGTGGGCGACAGTTTCGTTGAGGCCTATGAGCCCATCGTGCAGGCCCGCAAGGACACCGCTTTCAGCGAACGTCATCGGCAGTTTCAGCTGTATCGCCGGGGCCGTTATGTGGAATTCAATCTGGTCTATGACCGCGGCACCCTGTTCGGGCTGCAGTCCGGCGGTCGCACGGAATCCATCCTGATGTCGCTGCCGCCGCTGGTGCGTTGGGAATACGATTACCGACCCGAACCGGGGTCGGAAGAGGCGCAACTGACCGACCATTACCTGACCGGGCGCAACTGGCTGGAGCAAGACAATGGATAAGGATCTCTATGCAGTGGTTGGCAATCCCATCAGCCACAGTAAATCCCCGCGTATTCACAGTCTGTTTGCACAGCAGACCGGTGAAAACCTGGATTACACGGCCATTCAGGCTCCGGAGAACGAGTTTCGGACTGTAGTTACCGATTTTTTCAGCCGCGGGGGCCAGGGACTGAATGTGACTGTGCCTTTCAAGGAAGAAGCCTGGAAACTGGCTGACTACCGAACGGAACGCGCGCAGAAGGCCGGCGCCGCCAATACCCTGTATCTGGACAACAAAAACCATCTGACAGCAGACAACACCGATGGCGTGGGGCTGGTGAGCGATTTGGTGAACAACCACGGTATACCGATTTCCGGTGCGCGAGTGCTGGTGCTGGGTGCTGGTGGCGCCGTGCGGGGTGTTCTGGGGCTGCTGCTGGCACAGAAGCCGGAATCTCTCACCATTGCCAACCGGACGGTTTCCCGGGCCCAGGGCCTGGTCCTGATGTTTGCCGATGAGGCGGGCGGTGCAAGCCTGGAGTCCTGTGGCTTCGAAGCGCCGGATGCGCCTTTTGACATTATCATCAACGGCACCAGCGCCAGCCTTCAGGGGGATCTGCCGCCCCTGTCTCCGGCGGTGATCGGGCCGGGCACCGTAGTGTACGACATGATGTATTCTCTGGACGCCACCCCCTTCAACCAGTGGGCGATGGATCAGGGGGCAACCCGGGTGTTCGACGGCCTGGGTATGTTGGTGGAACAGGCCGCCGAGTCCTTCCGGGTATGGCGGGGCCTGAGGCCGGACACAGCCAGCGTGATCAAGGAGCTGCGAACGGTCTGATGTGCCGACCGGGCCGCAAGGCTTATTCCGGCAGTTTGGACTATGCTCAGCAGGTGTAAACGCACCCAGGAAGCTTTGTAATGGATATTCTGACCCTTGTCGGCCTGCTGGCAGGCATATTGATTGTTCTTCTGGCCATGCTGGCCAATGCCTCCGTGCTGACCTTCCTGAATCTTCCGGGCCTTGCCATTGTCATCGGGGGCACGGCGGCGGTGACGCTGATCAAATTCCGCCTGCCATCGGTCATGAGTGCTTTCCGCCTGGCCATGGCGTCTGCGTTTACCGACCGTATGGCCCAGCCATCGGAACTGATCCGGGAAGTCAGCAGCCTGGCGGCGGTGGTCCGCAAAGAGGGAATCCTCGGGCTGGAAAACCACCAGACCAACACCGAATTCCTGCAGAAAGCCATTAACCTGTGCGTTGACGGCCATCCGCCCGAGCTGATTGAGGAAATCCTGACCCATGAAATGCAGCAAACCGCTGAGCGCTATGACGTGGCCGAGCGGGTGTTTCGTGGTATCGGTGAATCCGCCCCGGCCATCGGCATGCTGGGTACCCTGGTGGGTCTGGTGCAGATGCTGAACACCCTGGACGACCCCGCTTCCATCGGACCCGCCATGGCCATAGCGTTGCTGACAACCCTCTATGGCGCCTTTATTGCGCAACTGATTGCCCTGCCGCTGGCGGACAAACTGCAGCTCAAGGCCGAGGACGAGGCCCGCAACCAGACCCTGATCGCCACGTCGATGCGCAATATCATGCGCGGAGAGAACCCACGGGTGATGACGGAAATGCTGTCTTCGTTCGTGACTCCGGAGCATCGCTCAGCCCTCGCCCCGGAGCGGAGGGCCTGACCCGTGGTGCTGAGGAAACCGGCCAGGCACAAAAAGCATAGCCGTGGATCCCCCGCCTGGATCGTGACGTTTGCTGATCTGGCGACCCTGCTACTGACGTTCTTTATCCTGCTGTTGTCCTTTGCCGAAATGGACGTGGAGAAATACCGGGCCATGGCCAATTCCATGGCGGTTGCCCTTGGCGGCACTCCGGTGATTTCCAGTGTCCCCGGGGGCCAACCGGTATCGGTGATTGCCACCGAGCCAGCGCCGGCTGCGCCAACCGACCCGCAACTGGAACCTGAGCTAATCGATGAACGCGCCGAGGGCGATGCGCCTACGAAAATCTCCGGGGGTATCATCGATCTGGCCTCGGCACTGATAGAAGAGCTGGAACCGGAAGTGGCGTCCGGCGCTCTGAGCGTCAACTACGACGAAGAGCGGGTGATTATCCGTTTCGCCGAAGAGGCCGCCTTCCGCTCCGGAGAGGCCGAAATCAAGCCGGCGATGATTCCCATTATTGAGCGCGTGGTGGAAGTCCTGTCGTTCTGTAGCGGGGATATCCTGGTGGCGGGCTACACCGACGACCGTCCCATTTCCAGCGGGCGCTACCGGTCGAACTGGGATCTATCCGCGGCCCGGGCGGTCTCTGTGGTGCACGAACTGGTGCTTAACCGTGAAGTGCCGGCCGAGCGGGTGGCGGCGGCCGGTCGAGCAGAAACCAACCCGCTGGTGCCCAATGACAGTCCGGAAAACCGTGCCCGCAACCGCCGGGTCGAAATTTCCATCCGTAATCCCGAATGCGACGAGAATATGCCCGCTGGCGATCTTCCGGTAGAGATCACGCCCTGACATCCGGGCGCCGAGATCTTTATACTGTGCGCCCTTGATTGACCAAAACAGCTTGATTGAACAAACAGAGAGACAGGCCATGAGTGGACCGGACAAACCAAAAGTAATCGGCGAGGAATGGAGCGACGAGCGGGTAAAAGGCTTCCTGGCGATCGAGCCCTACGACAGTGCCGTCAACCCCGATTTCAATGCTCTGCTGAAGGCCTATCAGGCCATGAGGGCAGAGGATTTCGAGCGTTTCGTGGGGTTCTTTGTGGAAGCGGGTCGCGACCTTAATGGGGTCAACGAGCGCGGCGAAACCATCCTTGATCTGATTTCACAGCATCGCCGCAGCACAGCTTACGCCGACATACTGAAACAGGCCGGAGCGAAAACAACAGCAGCCGGGTAGTCACCCGGCTGCACTGGCAGGACAATTGACCCCGGATCTACTGAACGTTGACTTCAATAGCCTTGGGTTGGGCCGGTTCGGCTTTGGTGAGGGTCAGCGACAGCACGCCGTCCTTGAAGTTGGCGTCAATGCTGTTTTCGTCAACATTCTCCGGCAGGGTAAAGCGGCGGATAAAACTGCCGTAAACCCGCTCTACACGGTGATGTTTGCGATCACCGGTTTCCTCCTCCTGACGGCGCTCGCCCTGAATGCTCAGGACACCGTCCTGCACCGTTACCTTGATGTCGTCCTTTGACATACCCGGCAGTTCAGCTTCAATGCTGTAAGCCTTGTCGGTTTCCTTGATATCGACGGCCGGGGCCCAGTCCGTGCGGCGGAACAGATCCCGGCTCTCGCGCTCGCCGTTACTGCGAGCCAGCCCGAATTGCCGGTTGTAGCGGTTGATCAGGTCTTCGAATTCGTTGACCGGATTCCAGCGGGTTAGATTGCTCATATGAAACTCCTCCTACGAATCTGAGATCGTTGTCTTGATGTCAGCTTCGCTCGCGGAACAGCTCCATGCCGGTGGCGCCAGCCGGATGGTTCTCCGTGAACATCTGCTATTTAGGAATGTAGGTGCGCCCGCTTACTTTTCAAGGGGCCGATGAAAATTCCCCGAAGTGTCGGTGCAGGAACGGCCGGAAACGGCTCATGGGGGCGCCGGGGGTCTGCAGATCGGGTCGGACGCCGGGGCGGAAGCCCGGTAATTCTCCGGACAGGAATGGCCTGACCAGCGCCGGATCCGCGCTGATAACGTGGACGATGACATCTCGGCTGGCCCCTTCGCCGGTAATCAGCGGGGCCGGTTGATGATCTCCGAGAATAATCATTAGCGTGTTATCGCCGATATAGCGGGAGGCAAAGCCACCGGCGACTTCAAGAGCGTAGGCAATGGCGCGGGCGTAATGTTCACGCACCCGCTCCGGCTCCCGCCAGAGCGATACCGGTGCCTCCCCCATGCCTTCCCAACGCCGGAACACCTGTCCATCGGCAATGGCCTCCCAGTCTTCAAGCACCGGCAGTATTGGCACCCAGGGCGCATGGCTGCTGATCAGCGCCAGCTCGGCGAATAGCGGGCCGCTGTTTTGCTGCCGGATAGTGCGGAACTGATGCCAGGTATACTGATCGGGCATGGTCACCCAGTTGAACGCGGGACCCTGGTAGCCCAGGTCCCCCTGGCCGTAAATCCGGTCGTAGCTGTAAAGCTCCCCCGCCGGCCATGACTGGGTAATAGCCGGCATGATGGCGACCGCGCGGTGGCCGGTACGCCTGAAATCATCAACAAGCGTGGCAAATTCGCTGCTAAGAAGGGTTTCATAAGCCAGCTGATTGTTAATCCACTGGCCGCTGAGCACTGAAAGATGCCCAAGCCATGATTGCCCGCCCTGGATGGGTGATTCCAGCCGACCCGTGGCAACGGTCAAGCCGGCTGTCTCCAGTTCACGGGCCATGAAGTCTAATGTTGGCCCCACCGTGTCCCGGTAGCGCTCGTCGGTCAGGGTAGAAATGCCGTAGGATTCGATAAAACCCAGAACCACGTCCTTGCCGGCCAGAACTGGCAGGGGGACGGGCTGGTTGGCCGTCTCCGGCCCGGTCAGGATCTGGCTGGTAAAGGTACGGGTGGTCTGATGGGTGTGACTGATCAATGAGGCCTGATTGGCGACAAAGGCCAGTGCGGGGCTGCCTACCCAGGGTGTCACTGAAGCAGCCAGGGCCAGGCCCACGATCAGCCATAGCGGTTTGGCCAGGTGCGGGCGGGAATGATGTTTCAGCCGTTCCAGCGCATACCGGAGTAGCCAGATAGCCCCGGCCAGCACCATCAACAGCAGTGCCAGCGCCAGAACAGCAAGCACTTCGCCAAGGTTTGTGGTCATCAGATCCCAGGCGGCGTCCAGCAGCCGGACTTCCAGATACAGGTTCAATCCACGCCCGAGACTCTCCCGCACCAGGGCGTCTGCCAGCACAAGAAATCCCAGCAGCCCATAACTCAACGCCACGGCCAGAGTCAGGCGATGGCGCCGTTCCGGTCTGGGCAGTTTGCAGAGGACGGCCCCAAGAACCAGCGCTTCCAGCGACACCCAGGGACCGGCCCCCGGCAATGCCAGCGACGGAAACAGGAACAGGATGTTGAGAAGCAGCAACCAGAGAAGCATCGCTCAGATACGATCTTTATGGGACAGTCAGACCACTGGCCTACGCTTCCTTAAGATATTCATCCTTCAGTCGGGCGTAATTGGCGGCGGTGTATTTGAAAAAGCTTCTTTCGTTCTCCGTCAGTTCCCGTGCCTTCTTACAGGGTGAACCTACGTATAGATGGCCGGATTCAAGCGTTTTGCCTGGCGGCACCAGGCAGCCGGCAGCGACAATCACTTCGTCCTCGACAACCGCGCCGTCCATAATGATGCAGCCCATCCCGACGAGTACGCGGCTGCCAATCGTGCAGCCATGGAGCAATGCCTTGTGGCCGACGGTGACATCGTCTCCCAGCGTCAGCGGATGGCCGCCCGGGTTGTAGTCACTGGCATGGGTGATGTGCAATACGGATCCATCCTGGATGCTACAGCGATCCCCAATGCGGATTTTATGCATGTCCCCCCGTATCACGGTCATCGGCCAGACCGACACATCGTCACCGGTCTGCACGTCTCCTATCACCACCGAGCTGGGATCCACCCATGCGCGTTTACCGAAATGTGGCGTAATACCCTTGTGTGTTCGTACATTAGCCATTACATATACCTCATAACGTTTACCCCGAGGCTCGGGGTATCGGAGGGAAAGGCCCTTCCAAAACTGTGCGGAGCCATGGATGGCGGAGCCCAAGCGTCACATGGATGTGCCGCAAGGAGCGTGTTTTGGAAGGGCCTTTCCCACCGGTACCTCCCCCGAGGTCTGATTGAATGAAACTACCTTAGATCCAATTTCCTGAGAAGGGGACTTATGAATAACCCGCTGCTGACGGACGATCTGTTACCGCGTTTTGACCATATCCGTGTTGAGCATATGGAAGAGGCGATTGACCAGATCCTTAGCGAAAACCGGATGAAGATCGGGCAGATTGCCGCGCAGGAGGACCCTACCTGGGAAACTCTGGCTCAGCCGATGCAGGCGCTGGAAAACAAGCTGGAAAATGCCTGGTCGGTAATTTCCCACCTGAACGGGGTGATGAACAACGATGAGCTGCGCAACGTCTACAAAAGCTGCCTCGAGAAACTGACCGAGTACACCACCCAACTCAGCCAGAATGCCGAGCTGTGCGAAGCCTATAAAAAGCTCCAGGCACGGGATGACTTCAAGGATCTGTCCGAGGCCCAGCGCAAGTCCGTCGAGAACACTCTCCGTGATTTCCATCTGGGCGGCGTGGACCTGCCTCAGGAGCAGAAAGAGCAGTACGCCAGTCTTTCCATGGAGATGTCCGAACTTTCCAACCGTTTCAGCGACAATGTGCTGGATGCCACCCAGCACTGGTACAAGCACATTACCGACGTGGCGGATCTTGCCGGTGTTCCGGAAAGCGCTCTTGAGGGTGCCCGGCAGTCCGCGAAGCAGCGGGAACTGGACGGTTACGTGATTACCCTGGATTTCCCCAGTTTCTATCCGGTGCTGACCTACGGGGACAACCGGGAACTGCGCCGTGAAGTCTACGAAGCCTTTGTGACACGTGCCTCGGATGTAGGCCCGGATGGCGGCACCTGGGACAACACCCCGGTGATGGCGGAGATTCTCAAGCGCCGCCATGCCATGGCCCAGTTGCTCGGCTTCAACAACTATGCCGAGCGGTCGCTGGCCAAGAAAATGGCCCGCAGTGTGGATGAGGTTCTGGATTTCCTGAACCAGCTTGCTGCCAAGTCCAAACCCATTGCCCAGCGTGAGTTCGGTGAACTGAAAGCCTTCGCCCGCGACACCTACGGTGTGGACGATCTGCAGGCCTGGGACGTTGGTTATTACAGTGAAAAACTGCGTCAACAGCGCTACGACATCTCGCCGGAGACGCTGCGCCCCTA
This sequence comes from Marinobacter halotolerans, assembly GCF_008795985.1. Taxonomy (NCBI): domain Bacteria; kingdom Pseudomonadati; phylum Pseudomonadota; class Gammaproteobacteria; order Pseudomonadales; family Marinobacteraceae; genus Marinobacter; species Marinobacter halotolerans. Next base: position 1,659,974 of record NZ_VMHP01000001.1, read on the forward strand.
TTTCCCCGCCGATAAAGTGGTATCCGGCCTGTTCCGGGTGGCGGAAAAGCTGTTCGACGTTCAGATCGAAGCAAAACCGGAAGTGGAAACCTGGCACCAGGACGCCACCGCCTACTGCATCAGCCGTGGCGGCGAGCCGTTGTCGTGGTTCTATCTTGACCCCTACGCCCGTCAGGGCAAGCGTGGCGGTGCCTGGATGGCGGACTGCCGCGTTCGCTGGCGCAACCTGCGCGGCACCCTGCAGTTGCCGGTGGCCTTCCTGACCTGCAACTTTACGCCGCCTGTGAATGGCAAACCGTCACTGCTGACTCACGATGAAGTCACCACGCTGTTCCACGAGTTCGGCCATGGTCTTCACCACATGCTTACCCAGGTTGATGTAATGGACGTGTCCGGTATCAACGGTGTGGCCTGGGATGCCGTGGAGCTGCCCTCGCAGTTCCTGGAGAACTGGTGCTGGAATCCGGAGTCACTGGAACTGATTGCCAGCCACCACGAAACCGGTGAGCCGCTGCCCCAGGATCTGCTTCAGAAGCTGCTGGCGGCGAAGAACTTCCAGTCTGGTATGGCCATGGTTCGGCAGCTGGAATTTTCTCTGTTCGATTTCCGTCTGCACGCCGAGTTCACGCCGGATGCGCCCACCAACCCTCTGGATATGCACCGGCAGGTACGGGAAGAAATCGCCGTGGTCCAGGCGCCGGAGTTCAATCGCTTTCCCAACAGCTTCTCGCACATCTTTGCCGGTGGTTATGCGGCGGGTTATTACAGCTACAAGTGGGCGGAAGTGCTCGCGGCGGACGCCTTCTCGTTGTTCGAGGAGAACGGCATTTTCGATCAGGAAACCGGCAAGTCATTCCTACACAACATTCTTGAAAAAGGCGGCTCCCAGGAGCCCATGGAGCTGTTCAAGGCCTTCCGTGGACGTGAACCCCAGGTGGATGCCCTGTTGAAGCAGACCGGTATCACCGACGACGCTGCCTGAACCAAAGGCGTATTGCCGGGGCAGCCCGGCAATACGCGTGCTTTTTTGGAGAACAAAGCAATGGCCAGTCCAAAACGTTTTATCGCCGGCGCGGTCTGCCCGCGTTGCGCGGAAATGGACAAGATCATGATGTTCACCACGGATGATGACGACCAGGTGCGCGAATGTGTGGCTTGCGGTTTTACGGACGCGGTTTCAGACACACCGAAGCCGGAAGACGCTGAACTGCAAACCCGCGTAAACAAGCGTAAAAACACCGACGACCACACGGTCCAGCAGGTAGTGTTTTTCAAATCCGGCTCAGAGGATTGAGACGGGTTATTCTTCCGCTACAAAGGCGAACCTGGGCACCTGTTCGCCCGCGACTTCCACGGTTTCGCGAAACATGGCGAGGGGCCTGACCCACAGGCTCCTGTCGCCGTACAGGCAGCGGTATACCACCATCTTTTCCTCGGTTTCACTGTGTCGGGCGATGTCGATCACCTGATAGTCCCGGCCCTTGTAATGACGATATCTTCCCGGACGGATTTCCGTTTTCTTGTCAGTCATTGGTAAACTCTTTTCTGTATCTTCATGCTACGGATTTACGGGCAGCAGACCTCCCCTTCAGCGACTAGACTGACAGCCACGGCGTCAGGCAATGTCGTCTGGCCGTTTGGGGCCTTTAAGTCTAGCCTAAGTTCCGATTTCAGGTAACGCTGCTCTATGAAGCCTATAACTTGTGGCCTTGTTGGTTGTTTGTTGATGCTGTTGTCAGCGGCGGCGAACTTTGCCCATGGGGCAGATTACGCTGTTGACTGGATTAAGGCGCCGAGCGGCGGTCTGACGCTTCAAGAAGTCAGGACCCTGCCCGACGCCCGTTGGAGCCAGGTCCCCGCAGGCGAAACGTTGAACGCCGGTTTTGACGCCGATGACATATGGGTGCGCCTTACCCTCCCTGCTGCCCAGTTCGAGCGCTATCTCGAGATCGGCTATCCTTTGCTGGATTATGTCCGGTTGGATTGGGTCAGCGCCGGCGAGCGGCTGTCGCAGTTTGAAACCGGCGATCGCGTGGCTTTCGATTCTCGCCCTGTGCGTCATCGAAATTTTCTGTTCCCGGTTCCTCAGACGGAAGAACCAGTCACCGCCTACATTCGGGTACAATCCGAAGGAGCTGTGCAGGTGCCGATTGACGTCAGCGACACCGCTGATCTGATTGCCTCTGAACAGATCGATTACGGATGGCAGGCTTTGTTTCTCGGCATCATGATTGCCATGGCGGTCTACAACGCCTTCGTGATGTTGTTGGTCCGTAATCCCGCCTATTTCTGGTACGTGCTGACGGTGGTTGCGTCCGCGCTTGCGATCATGAATCTGAATGGCCTTACCTTTCAATGGTTCTGGCCCGATTCACCCATCATGAACCGATATTTCACGGGCCCGGTGGTGGCCGCAAATATCCTGTTTGCAGCCTTTTTTGCAATGAGTTTTCTGTCCCTTCGACGATTCAGCCCCTGGTCCTATCGGGTTATGCAGGCCGTCGTCGTTGTCTCTCTTTTCGGTATCGTTTTTGGAATTTTTGGCGACTATCAGTCTTCTGCGGTTTTCGTCAGTGTGCTGACAATGCTGGTGACCTTGCTGACATTCATTATTGGCCTGGTTGCATGGCGGAAAGGACAGGTGTTGGCAAAATATTACGTGATTGCATGGTCTCCCCTTTTATTGGGGCACCTGGTAAATGCCGCCAGCAAGATTGGGGTGATTCCGCGTAGTGACCTGACCGATGTTGCACCGCAGATCGGTGTGGCTCTGGAGGTGACGCTGATGTCCTTTGCCCTGGCTTCCCGCATCAGTCTTGAACGCAAGCGTCGCCAGCAGGCCCAAGAACGGACGCTGGAAGTTCAGCGTCAGGCTAATCAGACTCTGGAAGCCCGGGTCCAGGCCCGGACCGAGGAACTGGAACAGGTGAATGACCGGCTCAAGGCCATGACCATAACCGATGGCCTGACCCAGGTAGCCAACCGGCGCCGCTTTGACGACTGCCTGGCAACGGAATTCAATCGCGCCTGTCGTCAAGGCTATCCGCTTAGCGTAATCCTCATGGATATTGATCATTTCAAGAAGCTGAACGATAACCATGGTCACCTGATCGGGGATGACTGCCTTATCAGCGTGGCGTCAGCCTGCAGTGAGCTTATCCATCGGTCCGGTGATCTCCTGGCCCGCTATGGCGGTGAGGAGTTTGTGGTTCTGCTGCCGGATACCCCCGAAGCTGGCGCACTGGCGGTGGCTGAACGCCTCAGGCAGGCCGCTGCCTCGGTGCCTCTGCCCGCCGGAAGCGACGGGCAGCCGCTCTCGCTCACCATCAGTCTGGGCGTTGCCACTGCCATTCCCACCCGAAACCAGGTGGCAACTGACCTGGTGAGGCATGCGGACGAGGCGCTTTATGCGGCCAAGGACGCCGGGCGCAACCGGGTCATGGTGTTCCGTGAATCCGGCTGCGAGGCGGCAGAACCGGTCTGATCGGTCTGATCAAAGGTTGCGGATGTCCGGGTACATGGGCACCAGACGCTTGATCAGCCGGTTCTGGGCGCTGACCGGCACGCCGTTTTCTTCCATCGCCAGAATCAGGTTCTCTGCCAGGGCGTTGAACTCCGTATCGGTAATGTTCATGTCGGAATGGCTCTCCCGCATGCCCCGGCCGGTGTAGGTGCAGGGGCCGCCGCTCACGCTGCACAGCTGGTCTGTGAGGTTGGTGTGGAACTGGGACACATCAATACCGGCGAAGTGTTCGTTGATCCGTTCGTCCTCGACAATCAGGTATAGCAGATCTTCCACGATAGTGGCGATGCCCCTGCGCTCGCCGAGCTGCTGGTAGAGCTCTGGTGACGAATCGGTGTCAGCGTTGCTGCTGAGGGTCTGGCACCCGCTGAGCAGCACGGAGGCGAGAACAAGAGTCAGAATATAAGCTTTCATGGTGTCCTCCGGTGAATCAGAAACTGGCCTGCAGGGAGAGGTAGGCGCCGGATTGGTCTTGCAGGGTGGCAACGTCACCGAGGTTGACCCACGCGGCGGTCACCGACACCCGACGATCCGGCACCCAGGCCACGAACACGTCCCACCAGTCATCTTCCGTGGCAAAGCCGAGGTTGTCCGGTTTCTGGCGATATTCGGTGCCCACCAGCCACTGGCGGCTCAGGAACAGGCTGACACTGCCCTCGGCCATGGCTTCGTAACTGTCGTTGCGGTCGCCGCCGAAACCCAGCAGGCCGCCCTGGTTGGCTTTGGTGGCCCGAAGGGTGCCGTTCACCAGCAGGTTGCGGCCGGCAATGGCGGCAAAAAACAGTTTGCTGCCGCTGAGATAGAAGTCGGCGCCTGTGTCGTCCCGGGAACCGATGGCTTCGGGCACCGTGTATTCACGATTCTGTTTGTATTGCAGGCCTGCCGACCATTGGCCCCAGGAGCTGTAAAGCACATCCCCCACCAATCGCACTTTCAGGCCTGCCACATCCTGCACCAGCTCCTCCTCTTCCAGGCCAAAGCCGTTCTTGAGGGTGAACACCAGTGAATCCAGGTCCAGTGTCTGCCTTGCAAACGTCAGCTCCACCCGGTTTTTCCAGGTAACGCCAGCGCCGGTGACGTTCAGCGAATAGTCGTCGGTTTCGGCCCGCGACAGCGTCACTGTGCCGCCCCATTCTTCATCACTGGCGTAGCCGTTCAGCAGGGCCCAGGGAGACAGGCCGCCACCGGCACTGCCCTCAATGGATGTCACGCCACCAGTGGCCCATAGGCGACTCCCAACATCCGCCACAGCGGGGGCGGATGAGGCCAGTATCAGTAAGCCAGTGGCGAGAGTGCTCAGGTAGTTTTTCATGGCGTCGTTTCTCCCGGGGTTTCCAGTTCCGGTTTCATGTCCTGTAGTTTGTTGACGGTCGCCAACAGGTCAGAGGCACCGACGGGACGGCTCATGTAGAAGCCCTGGCCGGTCTCGCAACCCCAGCCCTTTAGGATATGCCAGGCCTCACGGTTCTCGATGCCTTCGGCGACAATTTTCAGGCCAAGCCCATGGGCCATATCGATCGTCGACCTGACAATCAGCTGGTCCTGGGGTTCGCTATCGAGCTTCAGCACAAAGGATTTGTCGATCTTCAGCTCCTGCACCGGCAGCTTGCGTAGCTGGGACAGTGACGAATACCCGGTACCGAAATCGTCGACAGACAGGGTGACTCCTAACTGGCGGAGCCTGCCGAGGGTTTCCAGTGCCGTTTCCGGGTCGTCCATCAGGGCGCTTTCGGTCACCTCGAGCGTTATGGCGGACATAGGCAGTTTCCAGTCCGAGAAGGCATCCGCAACCTCGTCAATCAGTTCAGGCCGGGTGAGATCCATGGTCGACAGATTGATCGCCACGCCAATATCGAGCCCGGAAGCATGCCAGTGGCTGGCGTCCTGGGCCACGCGGCGCAGAATGTGGCGGGTGAGGTCGGTGATCTGACCGGACTGTTCTGCGAGGAAAATGAACTCTTCCGGTGAGATAAATCCCAGCTCCGGGTGAATCCAGCGCACGAGGGCCTCTACTTGCTGCAGACTGCCGTCGGCCATGGCCAGCTTGGGCTGATAGTTCATGTGCAGACCCATATCGGCAATGGCCGAGGTCAGGTCCGAAATAATCTGCAGCTCTCGCAGGTGGTCTTCGTCCCTGCCCGGCTGATAATGAGTCACCCGCTGGCGGGTGGACTGGGCCAGCTCAAAGGTCAGATTCAGCCGCCGACGGACCTGGTCGGTGTCCTGGGCGTCTTCCGGCAGTTGCAGTGAAACCATGGTGCAGCGTAGGGCGAACGGGGTGTTATCGATCATCAGCGGCGCCTGCACAGCGTCCAGAAGCTGGTGGGCCAACGCGTTCAGGGCTTCGCCCGTGCAGGCGTCGGCCAGCATCAGGAATTCACCGCCGCCGGTGCGGGCCAGTTCCGAGTGGTCGGGCAGTTCATGGCGCAGCCGGTCTGCCACAGCCTGAAGCACTTTGTCGCCAAACGCCAGGCCCAGAGTATCGTTGATATTGGACAGCTCATTGATGCGCAGACCAAACAGGCGGTAGGACTGATTCTCGCTGAACCCTTCCCGCACGCTGTTCAGGAAGGCGTGGGCATTGGGCAGGCCGGTAATTTCGTCGTGGCTGGCCGCGTAACGTATCTGTGCTTCCCGGTCCTTGAGTTTCTCCAGCATGTCCCCCAGTGCATGTCGCAGTTCCTCCAGTTCACCGCCCGCCCGGATGCGGGGAGGTTCCGGGGATGCGCCATCGCCAATGGATTTGGCGTATTCGGCCAGCGCAAGTACAGGTCTGCCCAGGCTACGGGCGACGATCAGCGCAATCAGCGCTGCCAGAATCAACACGCCGCTAATCAGCAACAGAATTTCGATGGCCCGCTTGTAATAGGCGGCCAGGCTGGCATCACGGTTGATCAGCAGAAGCAGCTGCAGACTGGTTTGCGGGTCGTCGGACAGTATAAGAATGCGGGTGAAAAAATGCGGGCTGCTGACAAAACGCGAGCCCATCTGATTCTCGGCACTGACGCCGGCCAGCTCGCGGAGCCTGCCGTCGGACATGGCCGAGTCGTCGGAGAGAAACTGGAAGTTATCGTCTCCGGGCAGTTTGGCGCGATAGCGTACTTCCGTGCCACTAAGGCGTTCGATAATGTCCGCCACTTCCTCGCCCAGTTCGAAACCGGCGATCAATTGCGCCCGCAATCCTGGCGCTTCCACCGGGAGCGTGACCAGTTCGATGGCACGACCATCGATCACCGTGATCTGGCTGGCAAAGCCGTTGACCTGGGCTTCCGCCAGCAGCTTGAGGGTTTCCGCCCGCTGCCTGAGGTTTTCAGGGGGTGTACTGGCAGTGGCCAGTACCTGGCTATCGCTACCGATGATCACGGCAAATCGGGCGCCGACGCGGCGGCTCTGGTTTTCCAGTGCACTGTCTGCCGTTGCCCGGTCGCGGCTGGCCAGGGCCGAGCGAAATCCGAAGTCCCTGACCACCACGTCCAGGCGGGACAGGATCAGGCTGGTGCGACGCTCCAGAATTTCCGCGGCTACCCGCTCGCCCAGTCGGAGCTGCTCTACAGCCCGTGCTTTTTCATCCTCAAACAAATAAAGCATCAGCAGGGCGCCGATGCTGATGCTGACCACAGCAACCAACGCCACCATAGCCGTCACGAGCCTGCCCCGAAATCCGATCCGGTTTGCTATTCCCATCACAGATCCTGGAAGCGTTTTTGTAAACCGTCCAGTCGCCCCTTTTCCGGACGTTCCAGCTTGAGGTCCAGGGCCAGCTCTAAGGGGCCGGAGGACGGAATACTGGCCGTCACATCGACGGTTTGCGTGGTGTTCTGCAACCTGTCATGCCAAAGGCTGAAGTCCAGCTTCCCGTCGGCCATGGCCGACACGCTGGCAGGAAGACGGATGGCGGCCATGCCGTCCGGCCCCGTGCGGGCCGTCAGGGCGCTTTCGGTAACCAGAATAAAGCCCTGCATCTGGTCATGAATGTTGCATCCAACTTCCACAACGCCGGTTTTGTCAAACAGGATGGGTTCTTCGGGCTGGCCTGCAAAGAGCTCAATATTGAAGGATTTGGCGGGCGAGAATGAATACACGTGATGCTGGGTGTTATCCCGATTGGGGAAATCGACCTTCGATCCTCTGGGAACGACCAGAGAATGCGGCCGGAATTCTCGGCCTTTCTGGATCATTTCGGCGCTGGAGGGCTCGGCGGCTTGGCCGTGATTGATTATAACCCGGGCGTCCTCGACGGGTTCCCCGGTCGAGCTGTCTACGATTCTGACCGAAAGCGTCGTCGGCTCCGCTGCCAGTGCAAGGGGCGCCATGGTCAGCAATAGCGGAACAATCCAGTTTTTGAACATCGGTATGACCACTCGCCTGTCAACTACTCAACGCCCCCCAGAGAAAGGCGTATATGATTGCGATCCAGCAGATTGTCCCAGTACTGCTTCATCCAGTCCCACGCTGCATTCCTTGTCTGTTCTACGAACGGATCCAGATTCAGTTCGTAATAGTCCGGTGTGCCTGCAATCTGCAGAACGGTGACAGTGATGGATTGGTCCAGCTCGTTGGCAAAGGGCTCACCAATGAGCTGATGTGCCAGCAGGTTGGCCCTGGTTGCCTCCACATCCACCAGTTCACTGGCGCGGGTACAGCGGTTGTTCTCACACATCTCTTCCATTAAACGGTGGCACAGGTAGGCACGAATCAGCAGTCCCCCCAGGCCGTCATAGCGTACCAGCAATACAGAGGGCTGAGTAAAGTAACCAATTGCAGCTTTTATGAATGGCGCGAACAATTCCGATTTGCCGGCTTCGGCGGCACAGGCTTCCACACACTCGATCAGTCGGGGGGCCATCTCAATGTACTCGAGGGCAAACTGAAACAGGCAGCTGGCGGGCTGGTACCCCTCGATGGCGATGGTAGACGGCAGCGAGAGGGCACTCTCCTGCATCTGCCTCAGGAAGGTGCCAGAGCGTGCTTCCTGGCGCCTCGCCTGATCAATAATGTCTAGCACAGCCTTCGGTGTCATTTGAGGAGATGCCAATATCTGAACGGAATGGGGTCGCAAGGCGCCTCCCTGTATCAGGAACCGAGTCAGGAGCAGAATCGCCGGTGACAGGAATATGCCGCTGGCTTGGCCACACGCCTGCTTATCCTCCCAAGTGTAGACCAGATTCGCCAGTCTGCCCGGTCAACCGGTATGCCCTGAACGGCTGTTCCCGTCGAACCAGCGATCGTGCCGGGTGTGCTGGTAGCACAGCCATCCCATGGAAAGTGCACGGGCTATCATCAGGCTGATAAGCGCAAACCACAGGCCATGATTGCCCCACCCGGTGGTCAGCCACCAGACCGGCAGAAACACCAGCCCCGCCGATACCAGCATTGTGTTCTGCATGTCCCGGGTGCGGGTGGCGCCAATGAATACGCCGTCCAGCAGAAACCCCCACACGGCGGTTAGCGGCAGCGTCCATAGCCAGGGTAGATATTGCCAGGCTGTGTGGCGGACTTCGTCAATACCGGTCAGCAGGCTGATCAGGAACCGGCCCCCAAGCACGAACGCCACTGTGAAAAGCACCGAACCCCAGAGTGACCAACGCAGGGCCACCCGGAACACGCGTCTGAACTGGGCCCGGTCGCCCTGTCCCACTGCTTCGCCAATCAGTGCCTCTGCGGCATTGGCAAAACCGTCCAGACCGTTGGAAATCACCAGCAGAAAAGTGATCAGCACGGCGTTGGCCGCCAGCACCGTGTCACCCTGGCGGGCGCCCTGGGCGGTAAAGAACGCCAGCACCAGCAACAGGGCAATGGTACGGACCATAATGTAGCGGTTGACCTGCAGGATTGTCAGATAGTCGCTGACGCGGCCGAACAGGGCACGGGTAAACCCTTGGCCCGAGGGCATATTCTTCAGTACCAGGTAAAAGCCCACGGCCGCGGCCGAGTACTCCGCCATAACCGTGGCGACAGCAACACCTGCGCTGTTCCAGCCCAGAACCGTTACGAACAGAACATCCAGAACTATATTCAGGCCATTGGCCACGATCAGCATGATCATTGGGCCCTTGGGGGAGTGGGTGCCGATCAGCCAGCCCACCAGGGTGTACTGACAGAGCACGGCAGGGGCGCTCCAGATCCGGATCGAGGCGTACTCGGCGGCCAGCTCGGCAACGTTCTGGCTGGGATTCATCAGGATCAGGCCGAATGCCACTATGGGTTGATGAAACAGGATTAGCACGAGCCCGATGCCGGTTGCCAGCAGTACCGATCTCAATAGCAGGGCTATCTGTGCGAATTCGTCCCGCCGGCCCCAGGCCTGGGCCGCCAGTCCGGTGGTGCCCATGCGCATGAAGCCGAAAGTCCAGTACAGAATGCTGAACAGGTTCGCGGCTACCGCCACGGCGCCCAGGTATTCGGGGCTGTCCAGATGACCGAGTACGGCGGTATCTACCAGGCCCAGCAGAGGCACGGTGAGGTTGGTCAGCATCAGCGGCCAGGCCAGCGCCCAGAGCCGTTGATCTGTCCGTGACAGGCTGCGAGAGGCTGTTTTGCTCGGTTCAGTGGCCAGAAAAATGTTCCTTCTTTAGTGGAATTCTGCCTTCGGGGACTTTCGAATCCTTTCGGAATGTGCCTATACTTGTTGCTGATTTATCCATAGCAGGCTTCCGCTCTGACGAGAATAGTGTTTGCGAGCGCTGTTCGGGCCAGAGGGATTGGTCGCGAAATCCGACAAGAATAACACTCTGTGGAGACACAGTATGCGCGTGCAAGTTAGACGGGCAGGTGCACTCTTGGGTGGTCTTATGTTGCCAGCGATGTCCATGGCGGACTGGACGCTGAACATGAGCCCCGGGGTAACCAAGTCCAGTAATGAAATTTTCGACCTTCACATGACCATCCTCTGGATCTGCGTCGTCATCGGCGTTGTGGTCTTCGGCATCATGTTCTGGTCTATCTTTGCCCATCGCAAATCTCCGGACCGGAAGCCGGCCAATTTCCACGAGAACACTCTGGTGGAAATTCTCTGGACAATTATCCCCCTGGTCATATTGGTCGTTATGGCCATTCCGGCCACCGCTACCCTCGTGGATATGTATGACACCACCGAGGCAGAAATCGATATCAAGGTAACCGGCTACCAGTGGCGCTGGAAATACGATTATATCGATCAGGATTTCGGCTATTTCTCGAACATTTCCACCAGCGATGACGAGATCTACAACCGCACGCAGAAAACCGAAAATTATCTTCTCGACGTCGATAATCCCCTGGTCATTCCGGTGGACACCCGGGTCCGGTTGCTGCTGACATCAAACGATGTCATCCATAGCTGGTGGGTTCCTGCCTTCGGCGTCAAGAAAGACGCAATTCCCGGCTTTATCAACGAAATCTGGACGCAGGTAGACGAGCCCGGCATTTATCGTGGTCAGTGCACCGAGTTGTGCGGTATCAAGCACGGCTTTATGCCCGTGGTGGTCAGAGCGGTCCCACGTGAAGAATACGATGCCTGGGTCAGCGAGCAGACAGCCGCTGCAGAGGCTGAGCGTGATCTTACTCAGAAAGACTGGACCATGGCTGAACTGATGGAGCGGGGCGAAAAAGCTTACGCCACCGCCTGTGCGGCCTGTCACCAGCCTGACGGCACCGGCGCTCCACCCGCATTCCCCGCCCTGAAGGGCAGCCAGATTGCATTGGAAGACATGCAGGCTCACCTGGACGTCGTGGTTAATGGCGTGCCCGGATCGGCCATGCAGGCCTTCGGTAACCAGCTAAGCGAGGTGGATCTTGCCGCCGTGATTACCTACGAGCGGAATGCCTGGGGTAACGACACCGGTGAAATGGTGACGCCGAAACAGGTTTTCGATTACAAAAACCAGGAATGATTGAACATACACTGCCGGCGACTTTCTCCGGCAGTGTGTTTTTGACCACTGCCAGATTAATGACATCACCAGCCAGTAGTTAAAGGCGGTAAACGGGGGTTTTCATGAGTGCGGTTACAGATACCCACGCCCAGGACGATCATCACCACGGCCCTGCCAAGGGATTCAGCCGGTGGTTGCTGACGACCAACCATAAAGACATCGGGTCCATGTACCTGATCTTCAGTTTCACCATGTTCCTGTTGGGCGGGGCCATGGCAATGGTGATTCGGGCCGAGCTGTTCCAGCCGGGCTTGCAGATTGTGGAGCCGGCATTCTTCAACCAGATGACGACCATGCACGGTCTGATTATGGTATTCGGCGCGGTCATGCCGGCCTTTGTCGGCCTGGCTAACTGGATGCTCCCGCTGATGGTGGGCGCGCCCGATATGGCCCTGCCACGGATGAACAACTGGAGCTTCTGGCTTCTGCCCTGCGCCTTCCTGATTCTGGTTTCCACCCTCTTTATGCAGGGCGGCGCACCGAACTTCGGCTGGACCTTCTACGCTCCGCTGTCCACCACTTACGGGCCACCGAGTACCACCTTCTTCATCTTTGCCGTTCACATAATGGGTATCTCATCCATCATGGGTGCTATCAACGTGATCGCAACCATACTGAACATGCGTGCACCAGGTATGACCCTGATGAAAATGCCCCTGTTCGTGTGGACCTGGCTGATCACCGCTTTCCTGCTGATTGCCGTTATGCCTGTGCTGGCCGGCGTGGTCACCATGATGCTGATGGATATCAACTTCGGCACGAGCTTCTTTGATGCTTCCGGCGGCGGCGACCCCGTACTGTTCCAGCATGTGTTCTGGTTCTTCGGCCATCCCGAGGTCTACATCATGATTCTGCCGGCCTTTGGTGCGGTGTCTCATATCATCCCGGCATTCTCCCGCAAGCCGCTGTTCGGCTATGCCTCAATGGTATACGCGGTAGGTGCGATCGCTCTGCTGTCGTTTGTGGTCTGGGCTCACCACATGTTTACCGTGGGGATCCCCATCGCCGGCCAGTTGTTCTTCATGTATGCGACCATGCTGATCGCGGTGCCCACGGGCGTTAAGGTGTTCAACTGGGTTGCCACCATGTTCCGTGGTTCCCTCACCTTTGAAGCGCCCATGCTGTTTGCCGTTGCCTTCGTGATCCTGTTCACCATTGGCGGTTTCTCCGGACTGATGCTGGCCATCGCCCCGGCGGACTTCCAGTACCACGACACCTACTTCGTTGTGGCGCACTTCCACTACGTGCTGGTGCCCGGTGCCATCTTCGGTATCTTCGCCTCGGCCTATTTCTGGCTGCCCAAGTGGACCGGGCACATGTACGATGAAACCCTGGCCAAGACCCACTTCTGGCTGTCGTTCGTGGGCATGAACCTGGCGTTCTTCCCCATGCATTTCCTGGGGCTGGCGGGTATGCCGCGTCGTATCCCGGACTATGCTCTGCAGTTCGCCGACTTCAACATGGTGTCCAGTATTGGCGCGTTTATGTTCGGTGCGACGCAGCTGCTGTTCCTGTTCATTGTGGTCAAATGCGTAAGAGGCGGAGAGAAAGCCTCCGCCAAGCCCTGGGATGGTGCTGAAGGTCTGGAGTGGACGGTACCGTCACCGGCGCCTTATCACACGTTCGCGACGCCGCCGGAAGTGAAATAGCGCCTGGCGGCGCCGTTCGATAAAACAATAACTGAAAACGGAAAAGCCATCGGAGATTAACATGGCCGACAACCAGTCATATTACGTGCCTGAACAGAGCAAGTGGCCCATCATTGCTACCGTTGGGCTTGGGGTGATGCTGTATGGCCTTGCAGCCATCATGGTGGATAGTAAGCAGGGTGCAGAAACCACCAGCTCGTGGATTATGTTCTGGGCCGGCACGGCCATCATGGTCTACATGCTTTTCGGGTGGTTCGGCAATGTCATCAAGGAAAGTCGTTCCGGGCTTTACAGCCCGCAGATGGACCGCTCTTTCCGCTGGGGGATGATGTGGTTCATATTCTCCGAAGTGATGTTTTTCGCGGCCTTTTTTGGTGCTTTGTTCTACGTTCGTGTGTTTGCCCTGCCATGGCTGGGCGGCGAGGGCGATAAAGGCAGTACCAATATGCTCTGGGAAGGGTTTCAGGCCAGCTGGCCGCTGCTGAACACGCCCAATCCTGAAGCCTATCCGGCGCCAGCTTCTGTCATTGGGCCCTGGGGCCTGCCCCTGATCAACACCATCCTGCTGGTGACGTCGTCTTTCACCGTCACCGTGGCACACCACGCCTTGAAGCATGATAACCGGCCCAAGACCAAGCTCTGGCTGGGAGCGACCATTGCTCTGGCTCTGGTCTTTGTGTGTGTGCAGGCTTATGAGTATGTCCATGCCTATCAGGACCTGAACCTGACGCTGGGATCCGGCATCTACGGCAGCACTTTCTATATGCTGACCGGGTTCCACGGGGCGCACGTGATACTGGGTACGCTGATGCTTACCATCATGCTGGTCCGGATTCATAAGGGACATTTTACGCCCGACAACCATTTCGGGTTCGAAGCCTCGGCCTGGTACTGGCACTTTGTAGACGTGGTCTGGCTCGGTCTGTTTGTGTTCGTCTATGTAATCTGAGCCCGATGAGGATCAGGGGGTCGGATTCAGTGTCAGGCCCCCTTGCCATAGCGAGATAAGAATCACCGCCAGCAGCGCGATGCTCAGTGCGACCCGCAGTGCCAGTGAATTCAGAACCCTGTTGCTTTTCCCGCCATCCTTTATCAGGAAAAACAATCCGCTGAACAGACTCACCACGACCGCAAGCATGAGTACAACGATGGAAATTTTCAGCATGAGTAATCCTGTGGAACAAAAGGTGAGTTTACTGGCCACTATAGCAGACCATGGTCGCGCCTGATTCAGTCGAGCCCCGTCGGTGGCGGTTCGACTGGCGGCTGATGGTTTTCGCCGGCATATTTCTACCACTGTTGATCGGGCTCGGCCTCTGGCAACTGGATCGGGCCGCAGAAAAGAAAGCCCGCCTTGCGCAATGGCAGCAGCAGGCGACAGAACTGAGCTGGCCTCAGCACATTGCCGAAGGCCTGCAGCCGGGTCAGCCAGTGACGCTGACGGGCGAATACGGAAACAATACGTGGCTGCTGGATAATCGGACCCGTGATGGTGCGGCCGGCTATGAAGTTCTGACGCTCTTTCGCCCGGACAGCGGCAGCCCATTGGTGATCAATCGTGGCTGGGTACTGGCGCCACGGCGCCGGGACGAGTTGCCGGACATCAACACGCCGGAGGGCGAGGTGGCGGTTTCCGGTCGCCTGAGCGAGTACCCTGTTCCGCCTGTGCTGATGCAGACACCCGATGATCAGGTTGGCTGGCCCAAGCGGGTGCAGGCGCTTATCCGGGCCGAGGTGTCCGCGCAGATTCCGGACGTGGCGCCGCTGGTCCTGCGCCTCAAGGGCCCCGACCAGCCCGGCGCATACCGTGCTGACTGGGCGCCGGACACAATGGGGCCGCAAACCCATTACGGCTATGCCGTGCAATGGTTTTCACTGGCCGCCGCACTGGTTATATTGACGTTGGTTGCAAGCTACCGCAGAACGGGAAACAACAATGACAACGGCTGAATCCATGAACCGCAACAATGAAGAAGACAACCACAACGTATCGCCGGAGCAGGTCCGGCGCGGGCGTAGAATGGCTTTGTTGCTATTTGCCATCGGGTTTGGCCCCATGGTGCTGGCAACCATCATGTATTACACAGGCTGGATGAATCCCACGGCGCAGAGCAATAACGGTGTGTTACTGAATCCACCGGTGCCGGTGGCCGAACTACAGTTGCAGGGGGCGGGGGGCATGCCTCTGGAGGATCGCTTCGGCCCCGAACTCGAAGAGCCCGAGTGGATGATGATGGTGGTTGCCGGCGATTGCGAAGCTGCCTGTGAAGATTTGCTGTATCTGACCCGACAGGTGAATATCGCTCTGGGCAAAAATGCCAACCGGGTGAATCGTTCTGCCTGGCTTGGCAACGTCAGCGACGACCTTGCGGCCCGCTGGCCGTCGGAGTATTCGTCGATGGAGACCCTGGAACTGACAGACGGCGCTGAACCTTCGTGGCCACCAGGTGTCAATCCAGACACCCAACCCCGTATTCTGGTCGTTGACCCCTTCGGGAACGTCATTATGCATTACGGCAGTGAGCACACCGGCAAGCAGATGCTGGAAGATCTCAAACAACTGCTGAAACTTTCGCAGATCGGCTAGCCGCGTTTCCGGAGAACAACCGTTGAATCCATATAATTCCACATCATCCAGTCGCACCAGCTTTCTGGCCCGGGCCTCACTGTTTGCCACATTGCTGGCCGTTGTCGTGATCATGCTTGGTGCCTGGACTCGCTTGGTGGATGCCGGGCTTGGTTGTCCCGACTGGCCGGGCTGTTATGGGTTTTTGACGGTGCCCCAGGGCGAATCAAACATTGCCATTGCCAACGCCCGTTTCCCGGACACCCCGGTGGAAGCCGAAAAGGGCTGGCCTGAGATGATTCACCGATATGCCGCCGGCACCCTTGGCCTGGTGGTGTTCGGCCTGGCCGGTTACGCGGTAAGACATCGCCGTGAAGGTCTGCCGGTCAAGCTGCCACTGTTTATTGCCGCCTTTATACTGCTGCAAGGGGCGTTCGGTATGTGGACGGTGACCCTCAAGCTTTGGCCCCAGATAGTCGCCCTGCATCTGCTGGGGGGCTTTACCACCCTAACGCTGCTGACCCTACTGACCTTACGCTTGCGAAATCATGCCCGTCCGGCCCCGGAACCGTCTGCGCAACCCGTTGAAAAACAGAACCGGCAGACTCTGGGCGGTTTCCGGCCCTGGCTTTATGGGGGGCTCCTGTTGGTTGTACTGCAGATTGCCCTCGGTGCCTGGACTGCGGCGAATTACGCCGCGGTAGCCTGTACGGATCTACCCACCTGTCAGGGCCAGTGGTGGCCGGACGATATGGATTTCCAGCACGGATTTGACGTTACCCAGCACGTGGGCCCGAACTATCTCGGAGGCCAGCTGACGGCGGACGGTCGAGTTGCCATTCACGTCACTCATCGGGTCGGTGCCATGGTCGTACTTGCGTACTTCACCGTTTTTCTGGCATTACTGTGGCGCCGTGTCCGGGGCACACCCATGGCATGGCCTGTGGCATTGGTGGCAACGATTCTGGTTTTACAGATTCTGCTCGGACTGGCCAACGTTATTTTCCATATACCGCTGTCTGTGGCGGTGGCGCATAATGCAATGGGTGCAGGCCTGTTGCTGAGCGTGGTCAATCTGATCTGGCGCCTGAAGCGAATGCCAGCCAGCGAGGCTGGCGAAGAAACACCACATACAATAATGAATGATCGAGAGGTACCAGCATGAGCGAGCATGTTGAGAGGCTGCCCGCACAGGCTTCCGGAGAAACCAGAGCGTCGTCGGCGATCTCCTGGCGGGACTATCTGGAACTGACCAAACCCACCGTGGTCGCGATGATGATCCTCACGTCGGTCATCGGGATGCTGCTGGCAACGCCGGGTGTTCCGGGCTGGGAGGTTCTGCTATACGGCAACCTGGGCATTGCTCTGCTGGCCGGCGCGGCCGCCGTGGTCAACCATGTCGTCGACCAGAAGATCGACACGGTCATGGCCCGCACTCGTAAACGGCCCGTGGCCACCGGCAAGATTGCCCCCCTGGATGCGCTGCTGTTTGCCACCGGTCTGGCTGTGGCCGGAATGGTAATACTGGTGTGGCAGGTGAATACCCTGACCGCCTGGCTGACATTGGCCTCCCTGGTGGGCTACGCCGGGGTCTACACCCTGTTTCTGAAGCGAATGACACCCCAGAATATCGTGATCGGGGGGCTGGCCGGCGCTATGCCGCCGCTTCTGGGCTGGACCGCAGTCACTGGTCAGATCGATGGTCACGCGCTGCTGTTGGTGCTGATTATCTTCGCCTGGACACCACCGCATTTCTGGGCCCTGGCTATCCATCGAAAAGAAGAGTACGCCAAGGCCGGTATTCCCATGCTGCCAGTGACCCACGGCAACCGGTACACCGAACTGCATATTCTTCTGTATACCCTCATTATGTTTGCGGTCAGTCTGCTGCCTTTCGTGACCGGCATGTCCGGTGGTATCTACCTGGTGGGCGCCGTAGCACTGGGGCTCAGGTTCCTGCAGTACGCCGTTCGTCTGTTGCGGGGCGATGATCGTCGAGTGGCGCTGAAAACGTTCAAGTATTCCATCACCTACCTGATGGCCCTGTTCGTGTTTCTACTGGTCGACCACTTTGTCTTCTTCTGAAGGATTACGTTCTGAATGAATTCCGGCCAATCCACAAACCGTTCCATCCGCCTGACACTGGCCGTCATGCTACTTGTGGTGATCCTGATTTTCGGGCTGGTGATTGGCCGGCAGACCTTTCTGGCGGATTCCGGAGAACCTACGCCGGCGCCGGACCTCACCGAGATCAATACTTATGTCTATGATCAGGCCCGGCCACTGACGGATTTTCAGCTTGTGGATGAAAACGGCGAGTCCTTCACCCCGGAAGACCTGAAGGGGCACTGGACCTTTGCCTTTGTGGGCTTTACCAACTGCCCGGATATCTGCCCCGCTGCCATGGCCAATCTACGCCAGACAGAGAGCCTGCTGCCGGAAACGCTGCCGCAACCACAGTATCTGCTGATCACGGCGGATCCTGAAAACGACACCCCGGCAAAGCTCAAGGAATATGTGAGCTTCTTCGGCGACAATTTCCACGGGGCCACCGGTGAGCTTCCCATACTGCGAGCGCTGGCCGAGAGCCTCGGGGCGGCGTTTTCCGAGCGTGAGGTGGAGGGAGAAACCCTGGTCAGCCACAGCGGTCACTTCGCGCTGATCAACCCCGAGGGAAAGCTTGCCGCCGTAATCCAGCCGCCCCACTCACCGAAGGACATCGCCTCGGCTTTCCGGAAAATCTACGAGTGGGCCAGGGAAAACCACCCCCGGGCGGCCCAGTCCTGATCCGTGGCTGTCACTAGCCCGTCTTCACCAAGACCGATTGATCTGTTCACGGTACTGGCCGCCGGCGCCACACTGTTACTGGTGACCCACGGCCTTGGCCGCTTTATCTATACACCCCTGTTGCCTTATCTGGTGGACGATGGCGTGCTAACAGCCGGTCAGGGCGCTGCCATTGCGACCTGGAACTACCTGGGCTACCTGCTTGGCGCCCTACTGGCGATCCGCTTTCATACCATTGACCATATCCGCAGGTTGCTACCGGCCTCGCTGTTGGTCCATTTGCTGACCACCCTGGCCATGACCCAGACCGATAACCTGACGGCCATTTCTGGCGCCCGTCTGCTGAACGGCATTGCCAACGGGATTGTCTTCGTCCAGGCGCCGGCGCTAATTCTGGAGTGGCTGGTGCTGCGTAACCGCGCCACTCTCAGTGGGCATCTCTATATCGGGGTGGGGCTCGGTCTGCTCCTGTCCAGCGGGCTGGTAAGCTTCAGCGCCGGATGGCTTGAGGGCGGCGAGCGTTGGTGGCCCGCCGTGATATTTTCTATTCCTCTCGCCTGGTGGGCCACCACACGCCTGCTCAGGCTGAAGCTGGCTATGCACGACGACAGCGGCGGCCGTTCCGCACACACCCGTTCGCCCCTGTTTGACCGGGCCAGTGTGCCGCTGTTTCTTTCCTACGCCGGTGCCGGGTTGGGCTACATCCTGCCAATGACTTTTCTCCCGCTGCTGGCGCGACAGCAACTACCTGACGAACACTGGCTTCTGGATGGCGCCTGGTTTGTCGCCGCGATGGCCACCATCCTCTCGCCTTCGCTCTGGAATTTTCTTGGCAGTCGCCTCGGGGATATACGCGCCCTGCGCCTGAACTTTCTGATCCAGCTTGCCGGAGTTCTGGCGGCTGTGGTTCTGCCGGGGGCCCTGGGTATGGGCCTGTGTGCAATGCTGGTGGGCAGCACGTTTGTGGGTACGGTGATGCTCACCCAACGCATTGGCCGGGCCTTGCATCCTCATCAGGGTCCTCGTCTATCCGCGGCGATGGTCTCAGTCTACGGCTTCACCCAGATGGCCGGGCCCTGGCTCACCAAGCAGTGGCTGGATGGTGGCGGTTCGCTGACCACCGCCTTCGGTATTGGCGTGGCTGCGTTGGCTTTCGGGCTACTGTTTGCGTTTTTTGTGCCCAGGCCCGCAGACTGGCACTCAACATGACCCCGGATCAGCTCGAGCTTCCCGTCGATCAAATCCTTCCGGACCTGATTTACACCCTGCAATCACACACCACCGTACTGCTGCAGGCCTCCCCGGGCGCCGGTAAGACCACCCGGGTGCCACTGGCGTTAATGGATGCACCCTGGCGCCAAAAGCGGAAAATTCTCATGCTTGAGCCGCGTCGCCTGGCCGCCCGGGCGGCGGCTCGCTTCATGGCGGGACAACGTGGCGAAAAAGCGGGTGGGACGGTCGGATATCGAACCCGGCTGGATAGCCAGGTTTCAGCCAGCACGGTCATCGAAGTGGTCACCGAGGGCATTCTGACCCGGATGATACAGTCCGATCCGGCCCTGGAAGACTACGCCGCGGTAATCTTTGACGAGTTTCACGAACGTTCCTTGCAGGCGGACCTGGGCCTGGCGCTGGTCCGTGAATCAAAACAGGCACTGCGGGAGGATCTGCGGGTGGTCGTAATGTCCGCGACCCTGGACACCGCGCCGATTGCCCAGCTGCTCGGCGATGCACCCGTGCTGACGGTGGAAGGTCGTGCTTTTACGGTTGAAGAACGCTACCGGCCTTTGCCGGTGCGGGCACGCCTGACCGATCATCTGTGCCAGGTGATTCTGGAGGCCCTGGATGAGGAAACCGGGTCTTTACTGGTGTTTCTGCCCGGTGCCGGGGAGATCCGGTGGGCCGAACGTCAGTTGCGGGAGGCCCTCGGCGCAGGCAGGAACGGTGACGTGGTTATTGCTCCGCTTTTCGGCAACCTGGGCCACCGGGAGCAGGATCTGGCCATCGCACAGGCTCCCGAGGGTCAGCGCAAGGTTGTATTGGCTACGGCCATAGCCGAATCCAGTCTGACCATTGAAGGCATAAGGGTGGTGATTGACGCGGGCCAGCAGCGCCGCGCCGTGTTCGATCCCAACAGCGGTATGACCCGGTTAGAAACCAGGGCGGTATCGAAAGCGTCCGCCGAGCAGCGAAAAGGCCGGGCCGGGCGTTTGGAGCCCGGCGTCTGTTATCGACTCTGGAGCGAATCCACACAGTTCTCCCTGGCGGACTTTACCCCACCGGAGATACAACAGGCCGATCTTGCGCCGCTGGTGCTGGAGTTGGCCCAGTGGGGCGCCCGCAGCCCCGACCAGCTGGACTGGATCGACCCGCCGCCCGTGGCCCACTGGAACCAGGCCCGGGCGTTGCTGCAATGGCTGGAGCTGCTGGACGACGAAGGCGGGATTACGGCTCACGGCACAGCGGCGCGCAATCTGGGATTGCACCCGCGCCTGGCTCACATGCTGCTGATCGCCAGAACTCTGGGCCAGGAGTACCTGGCGGCGGAGCTGGCCGTTTTACTGGAAGATCGGGACATTCTCGGCCGCCATGCCGGCGCCGATATGCAGGAACGAATCCGGGCCCTGCGCGAGGGGCGGACGGGTGAGCGCGCGGGGCCGCTGAAAAAGCAGATCCGCAAACTGGTCGGTCAACGGCCGCCCCCGGATAATCTACCTTCCGGCGAGGATATTGGTCGGCTGCTGGCCTTGTCGTACCCCGACCGGATTGCCCGGCGTCGAAAACCCGGCAGCCGGCGGTACCAGCTCAGCAATGGCAAGGGCGCGACACTGGCAGACGGCGAGTACCTCGCCAGCCATGAGTGGCTGGTGGCGGCGGAACTGGACGGCCAGGCCCGGGAGGCCGGTATCTATCTGGCGGCCCCGGTGGACCCGGCAAGGTTCGATGATGATCTTTCCGGCCATATCACCGAACAGGAAGAAGCGTTCTGGGACGATCATCGCGGTACGGTGGTGGCGCGACGGGTGAAGCGCATCGGCCAGCTGGTCCTCAGCGAAAGCGTGTTGCCCGCCCCGGACCCGGAGCTGATCCGTCAGGGCCTGCTGACGGCCGTGCGACAGAAAGGCCTGGAGAGCCTGTCCTGGTCGCCGCAAGCTCGCCAGTGGCAGGCCCGGGTTGGTCTGTTGCGAGCCCAGGCGCCGTCAGACTGGCCGGTTGTCTCGGATTCGGCCCTGCTCGCGGGGCTGGAATCCTGGTTTGCGCCCTTTCTGGCGGGATTGACTCGTTGGCGGGAGGTACAGGCACTGGACCTGCTGCCGGCCCTGAACAGCCTGCTGGACTACAACCAGCAGCAGGCCCTTGCCAGCCAGGCACCGGAGCGGATAACCATTCCCACCGGACAGTCGGTGGCTCTTGACTACACCGCGGACAATGGCCCGGTGCTGGCGGCTAAACTCCAGGCCCTGTTCGGCTGGCAGGACACGCCTAAGGTTGCCGGCGGTCGGGTGCCGGTGGTGATTCATCTTCTATCCCCAGCCCAGCGCCCACTCGCGGTCACGGCCGATCTGGCCAGTTTCTGGCGGAACGGCTATGTGCAGGTTCGAAAAGAACTGCGGGGTCGGTACCCGAAGCATCCCTGGCCGGAGGACCCGTTCACGGCGCAGGCTCAGCAGGGAACCAAGAGGCGCCCTTCTCACTGACCCGCCCGGTGACAAGGCGACTAGGCACGCATTCAAAGTAGATATTCCGGGGGTGAATGTGAGCCCCGTCTGGCGCGCCGATCTCGTCCACCGCCATCTCTTCAAGCCCGACGGTCCGATGGGACTGAGCCCCTTGTTTGAAGGAGTCAGCAAGTACCCAGACCGGCAGATTATGCTCGCGGGCCGCGAGCGCCAGCAAATAGGTGCCACTTTTGTTCACGAAGTGATTGTCGGTAAGCCAGGTATCACAGCCGACGACCGCCAGACTGGCTTCGGGCACAAAAAGACCCAGCTGTGCGTCTGTAATCACGGTCACTTCTATAGCAAGCTGATCCAGCTCTTCGGCCAGCGTGAAGCCCTCGTTGCCGGGGCTGCTTTGGGTACAGATTACTGAAAACCGGCGACTCTGTTGCGACAGCTGTTGGATGAACTGAAGGATCTGCGAACTGCGGCTGTGGGTCAGAATCACCGCTCCGTCGGAAACCAGTTCGGCCGCGTGTTTTGCCACCTCCTGGCCGGCCCGTGTTAACTGATCGAGCACACGGGCCACGGTGTCTGAAGCCGCCGCTGAGACATTATCCGGGTCGGGAAACTGTTCGAACTGGTCCTGGCAGCGATCCAGAGCGTTGGCCAGTGCCACCATGCTGGGCCGAGAATGCTTCAGGTCGTCCAGAACCTCGTTCAGCTCGCCGGCGGATACCGCTTCCTGGGCCAGCCATGCCTGCAAACCCTGTAACGCCAGCTCGGCCAGCTGCGCGGCGCCGGAGGTCTGGTCGTTGCGGATGGTCTGAATCAGTTGCTCGCGGGTCTGTGGTTGCCAGTTCACGGAATACCTCGGAATACCCATTCACCAGACCCAGCCTAGCAGATGCGGCGCTATCCCGGCGTTGGAACCTTACAGAATGGCCCGGAACACCAGCAGGATGCCGGTGACCAGCAACACTCCGTAAACGGCACGACGGAAGTAACCTTCATCCAGGCGATGGTGTAGAAAATCGCCCACCACCACGCCCATCACCAGCATCGGCAGGTACCAGGCGATCCTGTCAGCAGTGGCAATCAGGCGTCCATCGAACAGGTACAGCAGCGTGAGTGTGACGTTCAGAGTCAGCCATACGCTGACCAGGGTGGCGCGGGTCCGGCTCTTGTCCAACTGGATGCCGGCAAGAGCGTAGACCAGTAACGGCCCGCCGGAAGCAAAAAGTCCCTGGGTAACGCCAGCGGCAAGTATGATGCCCCGGCTGGTTTTCAGCCCATGGGGAGCGGCGACATGGCCGCCAAACAACCGCCACAGCTCTTTTCCGGCAAACCAGACAATCAGGCAGCCCAGCAGTATTTCCAGCCCGCTGTCGCCCAGCCAGGGCATCAGGAAATAGCCGGTGATGGTTCCGGCCAGCATCAGCGGCAGTATCAGTCTGGTCAGAATAGGCCAGTCAATGTGCTGGCGGTTTTTCCAGGTGAGATAACTGCTCATCACGACACTTAGCGGTACCAGGACGGGAAGCAACTGGGGAATGGGCAACATTAACGCCCCAAGCGACAGGGCAATGACAATGGAGCCAAACCCGGTAATGGTTTCGATGGTAAAGGCCAGCAGAATGGCGAAGCCGAGCCAGAGCCAGGGGTCGATCATGCCGGGATATCTCCCGCGAATTTCTTCCGTACGGCCCGCAGGTACAGGCGCGGCGCAATACGCCATAGCAGGCTGCCGAAGCGTGACAGGGGTTCCGGCAGCAGCCAGGGTTTGCGGCCGGTCAGCGCAAGGCCGATCATTGCCGCCATATCAGCGGCGCTGGCCATACTGCCCACCGTTGAGCGGGCGTGGCTGGCTTTGCTGCCGTCCGCCCCCAGGGCATTCTGTTCTATCGGCGTGTCGAGAAAACTGGGGTA
Source organism: Marinobacter halotolerans (assembly GCF_008795985.1). Taxonomy (NCBI): domain Bacteria; kingdom Pseudomonadati; phylum Pseudomonadota; class Gammaproteobacteria; order Pseudomonadales; family Marinobacteraceae; genus Marinobacter; species Marinobacter halotolerans. The sequence goes on from NZ_VMHP01000001.1 coordinate 1,684,000, forward strand.
GACCATCAGCAGATGGATGCCTTTGGGCTCCAGCTCGAACCTCAGCACCTCAAAGAACTGGGTCAGGGCGCTTTTGGCGGCGCAATACCCCGCCCGCCCGGGCACCGGCATCCAGCCTGCCATGGAACCGATACAGATAATGCTGCCATGGGATTTTTCCAAAAGCGGCAGGGCTAACTGGGTCAGCTCCACCGGCCCCTGAAAGTCCACGGCCATAACCTTGCGGAAAACGTCCGGACTGGTCGTGGCAGCGGGTGAGCGGTGGGTAATGCCGGCGTTGTTCACCAGCAGATCGAGCTGCCCGAAGGCCTGTTCGGTTTCCGCGATCAGGCGCTCCAGATCAGCGGTCTGGGTCACATCTACCTTGGTGACGTGTACCCGTTTGTCGTTTCCCAACTCGGCCCTTCGGTTTGTCAGCGCCTCGACGTTGATGTCTGCCAGTACCAGGGAATGACCGGCTCTAAACCAGTGTTGCGCCATGGCCCAGCCAAGGCCGCTGGCGGCGCCGGTAATAAGTGTGACCATTACAGGTCTCCTTTCAGGCGGGCCTGTTCGATAAAGAAGTCGAAGGTTTCGGCCGAGGTTTTCTGCAACCGGTAGCCAAACTCCTCCTTCAGGCGGCGATTGCTGAGGACCGGGCGATAGCGCAGGAAATTGACCTGCTCCGGGCCCACCGGTTTGCCAAGCCATTTGGCGATTTGCAGGCCCGCTCTCACCACGCTGGCCGGCAGAGTGATGACCGGTTTACCGAGTCGCTTCGCAATGTCCCGAATCGTCAGCGCGCCATCGCCGGCCATGTTGTAGCAGCCTGTCTTGTCCTCCCGGATGCCCTGCTCCATGGCGTTCAGCACGTCCTGGTCCCAGATGAACACGAACGGCGATTCGCTGCCCCGGATGGCCAGAAGTCTGGGCGCCAGAAACAGGCCCGTAATCTGGTTGCGAGTATCCGCCCCAAGTACGGTGCCGGGTCGGAAAACCAGTTGTTGCAGTTGCCGATGGTTTTCCCGGTGTTTGCCCAGTAGCTCCTCCACCTGGCGTTTGTGGTCGGAATAGGCAAACTCAGGATTGCCTCTCAAAGGGTCATCTTCATCGATCCACGCTGGATTGTCGGGATGGTAGCCATAGGCGGCGCCCGAACTGGTGACGGTCAAATGCTTCACCTTGGCGGCCAGGCAGGCTTCAATGACATTGCGGGTGCCGTTTACATCAATGTCGTGGTCGCGCTCGCGTTCTGCCGAGGCCTGAAGGACGGAAGCCAGGTGGATCACATGGGTGATGCGGTACTCTGCAAGGGTGATCACCAGTTTGTGGTCACGGATATCCAGCACTTCCAGCGGGAATTGCAGCCCGTCGCGGTGCTGAATGTCGGTGCCAATGACGAAGTAGTCGGTCGCCAGTCTGTTGCCCAACTGATGGCCGATGTAACCGGCGGCGCCGGTGATAAGGATGCGTTTTTCGAAGGTCATGACGTCAGCCTTATTGTTGTTACAGTTCGGGAATCGGGCGCCGGGCCCAGATCTGGGATAGCGTCAGGCCGGATACCAGATGCCAGACCCCCCAGAAAGCGGTAATCAGCATCATGCCACCGGCGTCGGGAAAAAAGGTAAACAGGATTACCAGTCCCAGGCCGGAATTCTGGATGCCCACTTCCATGGTCACGGCGCGCTGGTCCGGCACTGATAGGCGCATCAGCCTTGCCATGCCAAACCCCAGCGCCAGGGCCATCAGGTTGTGGCCAACCACCAGCCAGAAGAAAGTGTGGAATTCGGTCAGGAACAGATCGACGTTGTTGAGAAACGCGATTGCCACAAACGCCAGAAAGACCAGCAGCGAGATCACTCGCAGGGGTTTCTCGCTGCGCTGGGCTAGTGTCGGAAAACGGCCACCGGTCATCATACCCAGCAGCAGGGGCAGTGCCAGCACCAGTAATACCAGCATCAGTAGGTTTTCCGGCGGCAGGGCAATGTCCTGCAGGTAAGCCCGGGTGTGGGGATTGAGCCAGCCGTAAAAGGCAAAGTTCAGCGGCGTCATCACCGTGGCGGCCAGGCTGGATACCGCCGTCATGCTGACGGAGACTGCCACGCTGCCCTTGCCCAGCCAGGTCATGATGTTGGAGAAGCTGCCGCCCGGGCAGGAGGCCACCAGAATCATACCCAGGGCCAGTTGTGGGTCGATCCGGAAAACCGCAGTGAACAGGCAGGTTACCGCCGGTAACAACAGAAACTGGGCGAGCAGCCCGGCCACGGGCGCTCTGGGAATGGCCAGCACTCGCCGGAAATCGTCCGGTTTCAGATTGAGGGACACACCAAACATCATGAACGCCATGATGACGTTCAACAGCACCAGGCTGGCGGGATCAAACTGCACGGTCATGCGGTTTTACCCTATGTCGACCGAATCGGATTCGAGTTCGGCAATGTCCTCGGCGAGGGCGTCGAGGTAGGCATCCTTGTTCACATAGTAGGCCATGCGGGCCAGCTTGATGTAGTTGTAGCCCCCATCCAGCCTTTCCCCCGCGTGTTCCCGCTTTTTCTGCTGGATCCGCCCTGCGCCAGCGGCGCCGTCCTGCTGCTTGCGAATGTACAGAGCCGCCAGCCTTGCCTGCTGGTTGCGACCCTCCCACCCCAGGCCGGTGGCTTCCACCATGCCCATCAGGAAAAGGTTGTCGTAATAGGGATGCAGCATGTTCAGGTACAGGCGTGGGGCGTCACCCTGTTCCGGCCAGTTCAGGTGCTTTCTGTCGATGAATGGGTAATCCAGCAGATAGCCTGTGGCCGTCAGGATCAGATCGTACTCGACGCTTTCGCCATCGCTGAAGTGAACCGTTTTACCCTCTACCCGTTCGATGCTGCGCCGGGGCTGAATGTCGCCATGGCCCAGGTGATGGAGAATCAGCGAGTTGATCACCGGGTGGGATTCATACATCCGGTAGTCCGGGTCCGGCAGGCCGTAGTCGGACGGTTTGCCCATCACCGTGCGGATCAGCAGCGCATCCAGCCGCTGCTTGATCGGTCGCGGCAGTTTGAGCTTGCCGCCGAGGGTATCGATCGGCCTGCCCTTGAGGAATTTGGGCAGAAAGTAATAGCCCCGGCGCAGGCTCATATCCACCGAGTGGGCATGGTGCACCGCATCAACGGCAATATCGGCGCCGGAGTTGCCGCACCCGATGATCAGCACCCGTTTGGTGCGGAATACCTCCGGGCTGCGGTAGTCCGCAGAATGCATCAGCTCGCCCTCGAAGTTACCGGGCAGGGCCGGCTTGTTGGGAGTATGCAGGGTGCCATTGGCGATCATCACCCCGTCGAAGGTTCGGATCTTTTGTTCGCCGTTATGTTCGGTAGTGATCTGCCACTGCTCTCCTTCCTCGCCAACCGGCTCAACCCTGATCACACGGGTGTCGAACTCGTAGTGTTCGCGAAGGCCGAAATGATCCACGAAATTCCGGAAATAGGTTTTCAGTTCCTGGTGGCTGGGATAGGGGGCCACCGAGTCTGCCATGGGAAATTCGGCGAACTCCGTCATCCGCTTGGATGAGATCAGGTGGGCGGTCTCATACATGGTGCTGTGGGGGTTGTCGATGTCCCACAGCCCACCCACATCGCTGTGAAGCTCGAAGCCGGTAAAGGCAATGCCCTGTTTCTGGAGATTGCGGGCGCAGGCAAGGCCCATGGGGCCTGCGCCGATGATTGCGTACATAGCGGATTTCCCGGTTTTGTTGTTGTAGTGCCGTATCTTAGGCTTTTTTTACCCGGTTTCGCACGGCAGGACCAAAAAAGATGCCTTGTGGCCGGCTGTCTTTTATGGGTAGATATGCTCATATCCGGGCCCGGGAAAAAGCCCGATGATCGCGCAACACCACGGGTGCTGCAGCGTTGCTGTCGCACCTTTTTTATGTCTGTTTGCCCTGTGGAGGGACACACCACCCATGACCGAAGTCGCCAACGCCAATATCGCCGACTACTACACTGCCGAAACCTTCAAGCGCATCAAGGACTTTGCCGATGGCAAGGAAACACCCTTTGTGGTGATTGATACGGCCACAGTGGAGCACCAGTACAATGAGCTTCTGGAAGGCTTCCCCTATGCGAGCGTGTACTACGCGGTAAAAGCCAACCCTGCCCCGCAGATCCTGACCATGCTGCGAGACAAGGGGGCCAACTTCGATATTGCATCGGTGTATGAGCTGGACAAGGTGATGGCGCTGGGTGTGACCGGCGAGCGTATCAGCTTCGGCAACACCATCAAGAAAGCCCGTGATGTACGCACGTTTTTCGAACGCGGTGTCCGGCTTTTTGCCACCGACTCCGAGGCCGATCTGCGCAACATCGCCAAGGCCGCACCGGGCTCGAAAGTTTACGTCCGCATCCTGACGGAAGGTACCCTGACCGCCGACTGGCCCCTGTCCCGCAAGTTCGGCTGCCAGACCGACATGGCCATGGACCTGCTGATCCTGGCCCGCGATCTGGGCCTGGTGCCTTACGGTGTGTCTTTCCACGTGGGCTCACAGCAGCGCGAAATCGGCGCCTGGGATGCTGCCCTTGGCAAGGTGAAGGTGATTTTCGAACGCCTGAAAGAAGAAGACGGCATTGAACTGAAAATGATCAACATGGGCGGTGGCTTCCCGGCCAACTACATCACCCGCACCAACGATCTGAAAACCTACGCAGAGGAAATCTCCCGTTTTCTGCACGAAGATTTTGGCGACACACTGCCGGAAATCATTATTGAGCCTGGCCGTTCGCTGATCTCCAACGCGGGCGTGCTGGTGAGTGAAGTGGTGCTGATTTCCAGAAAATCCCGCACTGCCCTGCACCGCTGGGTGTTTACGGATGTTGGCAAGTTTGGCGGCCTGATCGAAACTCTTGACGAGTCCATCAAGTTTCCGATCTGGACGGAAAAGGTCGGCGAAGGCGAAGACTGCGTGATTGCCGGCCCCACCTGCGACAGCGCGGATATCATGTACGAGCACCACAAATACCCGCTGCCGCTGAACCTGGCGATCGGTGACCGTATGTACTGGTTGTCCACAGGTGCTTATACGACTACTTATAGCGCCATCGAGTTCAACGGCTTTCCTCCGTTGAAGGACTATTACATCTGACCCTGCGGGGCTGCCGCGAGGTGGGGACTCTGTTTTCCTTGGAAATGGAACTCGCTTCGCTCAGACACCCATTTCTGGCGGAAAACAGAGTCCCCACCCCACGGCGATCAGGCTGTTGGTGGGGTTTCCCTGTGCTGTTTCAGGTTCAGGGTGAAGGTTAAGGGAAGAACCAGCACACAGTAGGCGATGATGAACATCACGGCATAGCGGGCGTCATTGCCCCAGTCTGCCAGCAGGCCGCCGATCATCGGGATCGAGAAGGCCAGTGTGTACCCCACCAGGAAGTTACCGGCGGACAGCCGGCCGGTTTCCCCGGATTTGACCAGCACCGGTGGCAGAGCCACCAGCAGGATCAGCAGGATGCCGGCGGTGAAACTCATGACGGTCGCGCTCGCGATGGACCACCAGCCGGTCAGCAGTACCGCACCGATAGTGCCCAGGATGCTGCAGCTGGCCATCACGATGATCGGCCCTTTTTCGCCTACCCAGCTTTTCGCCATTTTCAGCATGACCAGTGAAGCCGCCACCTGGGCCAGGTTGTAGCAGAAGAGAGCGTCTGCCAGCAGGTCAAAGTTGCCCTGTTGTTCCAACAGGTTGCCCATGTAGGCATTCAGGCCAAAGAACAGCGACCCTGACAGTCCCAGAAGCAGACCCAGCCTTAGCGTCAGGGGGTTTTTCCAGTCTGGCAGCCAGGCGGGCTTTTCCACTGGGCGGCCCATATCCCGCCTGGGCAGGAAGAGTGCGGCGGCAACCAGCAGAGCCGGTAGTGACCAGGCCAGCATGGTGGCGCGCCAGCTGTTGTCCATCAGGGGCATCAGTACCGGCAAAGTGATACCCGCACCGATGAATTCTCCCATCAGCATGCCGTTCATGTAGATGGCAGAACCAATAGCCAGATGTCTCGATTCCAGCCAACGGGGCAGCAGTGCCGGCAGGGAAGGCTGCATCATGGCAACGCCAAAACCCATGACTGCGCTGGCAATCATCAGCGTGAGGGTATCTGGTGCCAGGCCACGACCGGCAGAACCGATCATCATGATGACCATGGCCAGCGCCAGGCTGTTTCTCGGGCCGATTCGCGAGATGGCCAGGGAGCCGGGCATGGAGCCGATGGCCAGCATCAGAATCGGCAGGGTGGTCAGGGCCCCGGTCAGCGCTTGGGACAGTCCCAGTTCGTCACTGATGAAGGGGGCCAGCGGTGGCGCGACCAGAACCGGAATGCGTAGATAGATTCCGGCCAGCCAAAGCAGAACCGCCACCGGAAGCAGTTTGCCTGCCGGTGGCGGTGAGGTGGGAGTGGAATACTCGCCCACTATGCCCGAAGCTTAAACGTCACCCGTGTCCAGAACATAGGCACCGTCTTTGTCGTGAACTTCACGACCGGTCACGGGCGGGTTGAAGGCACAGATCAGGCGCATGTCCTCGGTGCCGCCGCGGAGTGTGTGCGGGTCGTTCTTGTCCAGGGCGTAGAGGGTTCCGTCGGAAATCTGGTGGGTTTCACCGGTTGCCTTGTCCAGGATGCTGCCATTACCAGCCACGCAGTAGACGGCTTCCAGGTGGTTCTTGTACCACAGGTTGAGCTCGGCTCCGGCCGGAATGATGGTTTCATGGAAAGAGAAACCCATGCCGTCTTTCTTGAGCAGCATACGGCGGCTGGTCCAGCCCGGCCCGGTTACTTCCCGCTCGGTTCCGATGATGTCCTCAACTCGTACGATTTTCATATGCTTTCCTCGTTTTGTGATGGCCTTACCATTCAGTATAAACACCAGCGTCATGTCTGATTCAAGCGCCATTGGTCGAAGGCGTCCATGGCGGCGCCGATCGCAGCAACAAAATCCTGGCGTGTCTGGTCATCTATCGATCGCTTTTTACGGCACCGATCAAGCATCCGATGAATGTCCCGGCGATGACTGCGATCCAGATACTCCAGCCAGTGATCATCGGCCGGAGCCAGGTCCAGCAGATCGCGGCCCGCATGGTTACGCTGGCTGACATGCCACCAGTGGTTTATTGCCCTTCCCAATACAACATAGCCGAATTGGCTGTCCTGTACAGGACCGAAGGTGGCGGTACGCAGGCCGTCCTTGAGTATTCCGGTATTCAGGACGGGCAGTGTCAGCCGGTCACCATAGAAATAGCTGCCTGCCGCGCCGACCAGTCCGCCAATCAGCGCGCCGGTGCCCAACGAGTGCCCCAGCGTCACCGCGTCGATCCCCGCACCGCTGACAGCGCCCGCGCCAAAACCGGCGGTGGCCAGGTATCGCCTATCCACGCCCCAGGCCGAACGACTGCGTTCACTGAACAGGTCGTGTTCACTGTGCCAGGCCAGTTCCGCTTCCTGACGCTGAATACGGTTGTGCTGGTACAACCGCTCAATGGCAATCCGCAGGTGTTCTTCTTTCTTGCGCTGGTTTTTGTACCACTGGTCGCGCAGCTGCTCTGCCAGCGTCTGATCAGAGATTTCAGCGGTCTGCTGCAGGGTCAGCGTGCGTTTTTCCCGAAACGACATCATGCGCTCCAGGGTATCGGCGATCAGGCTGGCGGTCTCGCGTCTGCGCTGAATCCGCTGTTCGGACAGATAACGAGTGGCCTCGCTCAGGGGCTCTTCCCAGGCCGGCTCCAGCTGACCGAAGGTTTTCAGCAGGCTCAGGTGCTGGTCGAAAGGGGCACGTACCGCATCGAAGCGTCGCACAACCTGGAAGAACTGGCCCAATGCGCGTTCCCAGGTGTCGCTGAAATCCTCCGGGCCGATGCTGTTAATCAGCGCGAGGCTGGGCTGGCCGGTCCAGCGCAGGATGGTCATTTCGGCTTCGTGCTGGGGGCTGTAGGGGATCGAGCCGTCCACCACGTAGATGATGCCGGCGCCTTCAGCCAGTGGAGCCAGTAACTGACATTCGTCTTTGAAGCGTGGGTCGTCGCTGAACTGGTTTACGAAAGCGCTGACGGTATCGGCCCGGTCAGAGGCGGACACACTGTGGGCTTCGAGCCACTCCAGAACCCGTCTGGGGCGCTGAAAACCCGGCGTATCAACCAGGGTGTAGACAACGTGCCCGTCCACCGACAGGGGATAGTCCTGTCGCTTGCGGGTGGTGCCAGGCTCCAGGGCAATGGCGATGGCGTCGTTCTGGGACAGGGTGGCCACAATGCTGGATTTGCCCTTGTTGGGGTGGCCAACCACGGCGAATACGGGGGTCTGTGGCATCAGTTCATGCCCTCCGGCTGGCTGATGAACACGCGGTCATCCTTCAGTCTGTCCGCGAAACGCAGCCACTGGGCGAGCTGCGACGGACTGGCTGCCAATGTAGGGGCGGTGGCCAGGGGCAGCAGCGCAACCCGGGTTTTTTTCGGCCAGCGCTGACGGGCCTGTTCAATGAAGTCTGCCAGTTCGGCAATGGGCGGCTCCCAGGCGCGGGTGACCAGGGTGACGGCCGGTTTGCTCTGTTTCGCTAGCAATTCGCCGCAGCGTTCAATGGTGTGTAGGTCGTCCTCCAGAGAACGCTGGCCGCCGGCGGATTCGGTTAGCAGGTGACTCGCTGTCAGACTGTCGGGTAACTCCGGGTCGCCGGCGCCGGACCAGCAGATCAGAATCTGGCTGTCGGGCAGATCCCGACACTGGGCGGCGGTCTGTACGTCCGGGCTGTCGGCGGCATCATTGTGTTCATTGCCAGTGTCCACGGTGGGGGTTTCCATGCGGTATTCCAGCGCTATCATGCCGGGATGGCCCGCCAGTGCGCGCCGGGCGCCGCGGTGGATTTGCCACTGGGCCAGGGCAAGGCCCACCAGTCTTGGAAACACGACATAGACCAGCCAGACCATCATCACGAAGGGCCACCACTGGCCCCAACGTTCGGGCGCCGTCTGCGCATCGGTGCTTTCGGCCCTGAAGAAGCGGGTGGCTTCCACCAGTGACAGTTCCGGCACGGCAGCGGGCCATAGGTGCTGCCAGGGCCAGGCAAGGGCGGCAAGCAGGCGGTGGTAACCTTCAGCGCCGGTGCTCAGGGTAGTGCTCCAGCCGAAAGCCAGGTCCTGAATCACCACCAGCACCAGCAGTGTAGCCACCCCGGCCAGACCAAAGCACACGCCACCGGCATGGGCAATACGGGCCATCAACGCTGGCATCAGGGGGCGCAGGGCTGAATCGCTGACGCCTGGCATGAAACGCCGCAACAACGGTCGCCAAGGCTGCCATTCGACGGCGGATTGTACGATGGTGATCAGCGCCAGCAGAGTCTGCAGGGCGGCGAAAGCCAGTAACGCCGTGAGGTTGATGCGTTGACCTCCCTCGTAGTAGAGCAACCCCGCCATGGCAAGAGCGCCGGCAATCAGCCCCACCAGAGTGAATGCCAGCATCAGCCGATGCCATCCCGACAGAACCTGGCTTTGCGCTTTGATGTCGCCGGTGTCATCCAGACCACCAACCCGTGCAAGATGTGCCAGCCAGCGGTCGATGGATGGGGCCTGATTCCTGTCCTGGCAATCCAGGGCAAAGCGACGGTCGCGCCGATGGAGAAACACCGGAGACTGCGCCCGGTCGCGCCTTACCTGGCGGTCAAACGCCAGTAGTCTCCGTAATCTGCTGTCTGCCATGGACATTCCTGTTCGATTCGGTATGAAGTGCGGCCTGCCCGGGGGTGCCAGGATGGTGCTAGGATAAGGGTATATCAATTCCTGACAACAGACCTACCATGCCTCACCATCTGATGAACCTGCGCCATGTGCCCGACGACGAAGCGGATGAAATCCGCGCGCTGTTCGAGGAAAACGAGGTTCCCTTCTACGAAACGCCGCCAAGCCGCTGGGGTATCAGCATGGGCGGTTTCTGGGTTCATGATGGCGAAGAGGCCAGGCGAGCCCGGGAGCTGCTGGATAGCTACCAGAAAGAACGGCTGGAGCGTCAGCGGAAAGCCTTCAGACAGGACCTGATCGAAGGGCGAGTGGGTGGTTTCTGGCATCGCCTCCGCCACAAGCCGGTGACCACCCTGGCAGCCTGCATTGCCATCCTGGTTATCCTCGGTTTCAGCCTGGCGCCTTTCATCAATCTTTGAGTGCCTGCTGCTCCTGGCGGGTGTGACGGATAAGAAAATCCGCCGCCTCATCCAGAACCGTCCCCGCGGTCAGGAAGCTGGTGACGTGTCCTCTCAGATGCATCAGGTAGAGCTCGTTTTCAACCTGATGTTCATTCAGTTCCGCCCGAAAACTCTCGGCCTGAGTGACCGGTACCAACATGTCCATGCCGCCATGAAACAGGAAAAACGGCGGTGCGCTGGCGGTGATGTGGGTGATGGGTGACGCGGTTTCGTAAACCTCCGGGATCTCTGACTGCTCGCCGCCCAGGAACTGCCGGATCAGTTTACCGGAACCGAAGGCGCGCAGGTCGGCCGGCAACCCGCCGGCAACGACCGCCACGGGTCTGGCCTTTGCGCCGCCATGGGGTTCATTGAGGGGGTGGCCGGTGTCAGCCACCAGCGCCATCAGGCTGACCAGGTGAGCGCCGGAGGAAAAGCCGAAGGCGCCAATGGCGTCCCGTTCCAGTCCGTAGGTATCGGCTCGGGAGTGTAACCAGTTCATGGCGAGCTGGAGATCATAAAGCTGGCTGGGGAAGGTGTATTCGGGAGCGAAGCGGTAGTCGATGTTCATCACGACGAAGCCCCGCCCCGCCAGTTCTTCTGCAATCCAGGTCATGTCGTCCCGAGAGCGTCTTTCCCAGCCACCGCCATGAACCAACATAACACCGGGTCCAGAACCTTTCCGCTTTGGGACGTAAATATCGGCCTGCAGCGGCTCCGGCCAGTCTGCGGGGGTGTAGACGACAACGCTTTCAACGCGGAATTCTGTATCGGGTAAGGGTGCCGACTGCTCAGGTGCGTTTTTATGGGATGCACAGCCTGCCAGAGCGGTGACCGTTAGTGTCGCCAGGAAAGTAAAAAGTTTCATTGATTGTCCTGGGTCATAAACCAAGTCATTGTCATACGTTCGGATGTCGCCTGCGGATGCGCCATATCCATTGCCAGGATGCGGGCTTCGACCGGGTATGTCCGGATTTCGGGACAGCGTCCTGCATTCAGGACATTTCGCAATCAGGCCCTTCAGCAGCTGGCGTCGTCTCAATTTATCCGGTGACGAAAGGCAAGCCAGGTGTCCGGAAAACCGGAAGCTTTCATCGTGACCTGAGAGACACCAGGGAAAAATCAATAAAAATCATTCATATGCATATTTGGCACAGGATACGCATAGGGCACCCCGGCGGTGCCCGGTGTTTATCTGGTCAGCCGGGTTCCTCTGTAAAAATAATGTCAAACAATAACAACAGGGAACAATTATGAAAAAGATACTCAGATACGGCCTGATCAGCGCGGTAGCGCTCACCGGTGCAGGCTGCAAGTTACCCTTCAATCAGCTCCCGGATTTCGTTCAAGGCAGTGTGACGACAACGCAGTATGATGGCGTTACCAACGACCTTCTCACGGGTGGGCTGGGCGCAAGCGGCCTCGCCAATCCTGCCGCCCCGGCGTTTAATGACCCGATCAATCCGACCGCCGAGGAGCTTCGCACACTCGCCATCTACAACAACTATCGAGCACTGGTCGATACCGTGCCGGGGGGTGGTTACGGTGAATTCTTCGGTCCGCAGGTGGATCGTAGCGGCGAAGGCCTGATTTCGGGCGAAGAAACCCTGGCCTTTATGACGGTGGAAGGCAGTGACGTTCCGGTCACGGTCATGGTTCAGATCCCGGACAGCTTTGACCCGAAGAATGCTTGCATGGTAACAGCGCCGTCTTCGGGTTCTCGTGGTATCTACGGAGCGATAGGCACAGCCGGTGAGTGGGGCCTGAAAAAAGGCTGCGCCGTGGTCTACACCGACAAGGGCTCGGGTACCGGTTCCCATAACCTGGCAACCAATTCCGCTCAGCGTATTGATGGCACACTGACTCAAACCGAAGAACCCGTTCAGTTCCGTGCCGACCTCGATGACACAGCCAGAGGTGATTTTGATACCGCCTGGCCGGACCGCTTTGCCTACAAGCACGCACATTCGAAAGTGAATCCGGAGGCAGACTGGGGCCGGCATGTGCTTCAGTCGATTGAGTTTGGCTTTTATGTGCTAAATGAAAAATTCGGTCAGGAAACCGGGAATGGGCGCACGGTCATCAAGATCAAGCCGAAAAAGACCCTTGTTATTGCGTCCAGCGTATCCAACGGTGGTGGCGCCTCGGTGCGGGCAGCGGAGTTGGATGAAAACGGCCTGATCGACGGTGTCGCGGTATCCGAACCCAATGTCAATCCACAGGTGGACACCAGCTTTACCATCCGCCAGGGCAACGGCCCGGCATTAGCCGAGCACAGCCGAAGCCTGTTGGACTACACCACGGCGCTGGCGGTGTATCAGGGCTGCGCCAACATTGCGCCAGAGGTTCGTGATGTGGCGCCGCTGAATTCGGTTTTTAATAACTTTACCGTCGCAGAGAATATCTGTAACTCGCTGGCCAACAAGGGGCTGGTGACGGGCGCGACGACCGATGATCGAGCCTCTGATGCGCTGCGCATCCTGGAGGAAGAAGTGGGTATCCAGCCAGAGCAGAATCTTCTGGCGCCCGTACATTTCGGGCTGGCTGTGGCCCAGAGTATTTCCGTGACCTACGCCAATGCATACGGTCAGGCCGGGGTTGAGGACCGGTTGTGTGGCGTCAGCCTGGCGGCGACCGGTGCAGGTGGTGCGGTGACACCGATCACCTCAACACAGGAGGCTGCGCTCTTCTCGGCAAGCAACGGGATTCCCCCCAGCGCCGGGGTGAATCTGGTGTACGACAATGCCGAAGGCCAGCCCACCAATCTGGCGGTCAGCGCCTCACCCAGCACTAGCCAGCAGGACTATGGCCTGGACGCACTTCTGTGTCTGAGGAATCTCGCCCTGGGCACAGACGTGGTTGCCGATGCGCCCCTGACTGGAGATGCGGCGGCCTGGTCTGAGCGCATTGCCGACGGAATCGACGCCATCCGTGCCAGCGGAAACCTGCGCGGAAAACCGACGGTGTTCGTCACCGGTCGGTCGGATGCCATTCTGCCCATCAACCACACCTCGCGTCCCTACTTTGGCCTGAATCAGCGGGTGGAAGGTAGCGATAGCAACCTGAGGTACTACGAGATTCTCAATGCCCATCACCTGGATGTCCTCAACGGATTTCCGGGCATTGCAGATCGATACGTGCCGCTGCATCACTACTACTTCGAGGCGCTGGATCTGGTTTGGGCGAATCTCACTGACAAGCAGGATCTGCCGCCAAGCCAGGTGGTAAGGACCGTTCCCCGGGGCGACATAACGAACCCCCTGTCGGTCGCCAACCTGACTCCGATTGCCGCTAACCCGGATGCTGGCGACCGCATTCTGTTCAGCAACGATCAGGTCCAGATTCCGGACTGATGTCACCGAAAGCCGGTCCGGGTAGCGCTCGGCCGGCAGTGTTTGCCCCTGTTCCGGGGGCGCCATATACTTCCGTCACTGCACCCGGATTGCCGGGTGCCTCAGGTATCTTATGCAGAACATCCAAGCCGGTGACCCAGGTTCCATGACAGAGCTATTTACTGAAAACAATAAAAGTGGCCTGACCAGGGATCTGATTGAAGCGATCTTCCCCATGTTCGAGGAAGCCAGTGCCGGTGCTATTGCGGTCGATCATGAAAGCCGTATTACCTGGATCAATAGCAGCTATGCCAATCTGTTGGGTCTTGGCGATCCAAAATCCGTTATCGGCAAGCCTGTGCGTCAGGTAATTCCCCAGACCCGCATGCCGGAAGTGGTGGAGAGCGGCAAACCCCTGCTACTGGACATCATGGAACATAACCAGCAGCAGTTGGTGGTCACTCGGTTGCCTTTTTACGATGATGAAGGCCGGGTCATTGGCGCGGTGGCCTTTGTGCTTTATGACGACCTGCAGCCACTGACGCCGCTGGTGTCCAAGTATCGCCGGCTGCACCAGGATCTGGCTGCGGCTCGCAAGGCCCTGGCCAAGAAAGCGCGGGGTACCCGCTACAACCTGGCGGACTTTGTGGGGGCCAGCCCGGCTGCGCTGGAGGTCAAACGGCGGGCGCGTCTTGCCGCTGGTCGCGACATGCCCGTTCTGTTGCTGGGCGAAACCGGTACCGGTAAAGAGGTTCTGGCGCAGGCTATTCATTCGGTGTCTGCACGGGCCGATAAACCCTTCGTGGGAGTGAACCTGGCGGCTATTCCCGACAACCTTCTGGAGGCGGAATTCTTTGGTGTCGCCCCCGGTGCCTACACTGGTGCGGACCGCCGTACACGGGAAGGCAAGTTCCATCTCGCCAACGGCGGAACCCTGTTTCTGGATGAAGTCGGGGATATGCCCCTGCCGCTTCAGGCCAAACTACTGCGTGCACTGCAGGAAGGGGAAATCGAGCCACTGGGTTCCAATAAAGTGACGTCGGTGGACGTGCGGGTAATTGCAGCCACCAGTCGCAATCTCGAAGCGATGATTGCCGATGGCGAATTCCGGTCGGATCTGTATTACCGGCTGAATGTTCTGGAAATCCCTATTCCTCCCTTACGGGACCGGCTGGCGGACCTGGGGGTGCTGTGTGAAGCGTTGCTGGACGAAATCTGCGAAGGGCTGGACATGCGTGGTGAAATCACCGATGCAGGTGTGGCCGCCCTGGGCGGGTACGACTGGCCCGGCAACATCCGTGAATTGCGAAATGTGCTGGAACGAGCCCTTACCATGGGTGAGGAGAGCGGGCTGCTGGATGCCGACCTGGTGTTCAAGGTATTGCCCCGCGGTCGTACCCGGCCGGTGTCTTCTCTCACATCCCAGCCGGTCCGCCCACTGGCCAAAACCCTTGCCGACGCTGAGTCCCAGGCGATTGAAGACGCTCTGGTAGCCAGCCGTGGAAACCGTACCAAGGCTGCCAAGATGCTGGGTATTTCCCGATCCGTGCTCTATGAAAAGCTGCGAAAACTGTCCTGAAATCCGGACGCCTGTCCCAATATCCGCACAAATACTTACGACTACGGTCTAAAAGTGTCCTGAAACCTGGACAAAGCGGCCTTTCAATAAACAAAGTAAATATGTATCTGTCTGAAAATATTGAATAAAAAATCCTTGGCACAGTCACTGCTACAGTTCTGGGGAAGTCGCCAGAATAACGCAGACAACAAAATGGCACTTTGGGGACGGCATCCTGTGTCCGCCTGTATAAGTGGTCTGCATGTTCTGGTGGCGCATCGTTCAGGCCACCCCGGTTTCCAGTTCCGGTCGGTCATACAATAACAATGCTAGGAGACTTGCCAATGAAACTCTTGAAGGCGCTTACAGGTATCGCCGGCGCGATCGCTCTGACCACAGGATCCGCGGTTGCCGAGGACCTGCGTTGGAAATTGCCAGTTGCTTTCGCCACCAATCTTCCGGGCCTTGGATCCCCCGCTGCCTGGGTGGCAGACAACCTGACGACGGCCTCCGGTGGTAGCCTCCAGGTTCGTGTTTATGAACCCGGTAAACTGGTTCCTCCTTTCGACATTTTGCAGTCGGTTTCCGATGGCAAGGTTGAAGCCGGTTATACCTGGATCGGTTACGACCAGGGCAAGGTACCTGCGATTCCGCTGTTTGCGGCTGTGCCTTTCGGTATGAAGCCCTGGGCCTACACTGCCTGGTACTACTATGGCGGTGGTCATGAAATGTTGCAGGAAGTCTATGCCAACAAGGGCTTTGACGTGCACGCCCAGCTCTGCGGCATTATCGGGCCTGAAACAGCGGGTTGGTACGCGGAACCCATCAAAACACTGGAAGATTACAAAGGCCTGAAGATTCGTTTCGCCGGCCTCGGCGGCAAGGTGCTCGAGAAACTGGGAGCCTCTGTCACCATGATGCCCGGCGGAGAACTCTACCAGGCACTGGAAAAAGGCACCATTGATGCCACTGAATTTTCCATGCCCGCCATTGACCAGATCCTCGGTTTCAATCAGGTGGTCAAGTACAACCTGTTCCCGGGCTGGCATCAGCAGTTCACAGCCCAGTATATGCTGATCAACAAGGATGAGTGGAATCGCACCACTGACGCCCAGAAGGCGCTGGTTGAGGCTTCATGCACCGCGGCGACCACTCGTGGTCTGGCTGAGGGTGAGTACAAGAACGGCAAGGTGCTGGCCGAGTTCCAGGACAAGGGCGTTCAGGCCGACCAGATTCCCCGTGACGTTCTGAAACAGCTGCAGGAAGTGACCGAACAGGTGCTTGAAGAGGAAGCATCCAAGGATGCGGACTTCAAGCGCGTCTATGAAAGCCAGAACGAGTTCATGGAAACCTACAAGGTGTGGGATTCACGTGCCTATGTTCCGACGGACCTCTAAGGGTCGGGGCTGACTCTGATCGCCGGAAGAAATTCCGGTGCGCTATGATCAACTCTGGATGGCCCTGCGGGGCCATCCTTGTTTCACGGCAGGCTTTCTGAACGAGGAGCTGTTGTATGGGAGTGTCTGATAAAGACTCACCGCCGGGTGCGCGGGCGTCGGACGCCGGTCAGTTTATTCATCACCACACGAAATTTCCGACAACCTGGCCCAGCCGGGTTATGGATCGTGCCATTTCGGCAATCGGCAAGAGTGCTTCCTGGCTATGGGTCGTGGTCACCGGCGTGATTATCTACGCAGTGGTGGGGCGCTATGCCTTTGGCATGGGCTCGGTCACCCTGGAAGAAGTCCAGTGGCATCTGGCCGGTGCAGGCTGGTTATTGGGTCTCGGCTACACGCTGGTCACCGATGATCATGTAAGGGTCGACGTGATTCATGAACGCCTGTCCCTGAAAGGCCAGGCCTGGATTGAACTGTTAGGCCTGTTATTCCTGTTGTTACCGTTTCTCGGGATGGCGGTCTACGAAATGATCCCCTACGCCTTCAGTTCCTGGCAACAGGGCGAGACCAGCCAGGCGCCGGCCGGGCTTCCCTACCGCTGGGTTCTCAAGAGCATTCTGGCATTGTCGTTTGTGCTTCTGATTGTCGCAGCCCTCTCCCGATTGCTGAAGGTAACGGCTCTACTTTTCGGCTTTCCAAAGCCAATCCGGATCGAGTCCGGCGATAACAAGAATGAGGATGCGTCCTGATGGAGCTCGAAGTTGTTTTTGTAATCGGCATGTTCCTGACGTTCGGCGCCCTGTTGATGACCGGTTATCCGGTGGCCTGGGTGTTGGGTGGCACCGCAGTCATCTGGACAGTCATTGGCGTCGTCGCCGTTGAAAATTTTGGTGCCAATCTCTGGTTTGATTATTCGTCCTCCATGGGGCTTGTGCCTGAGCGGATATGGAGCATCGTAAACAGCGAAACCCTTGTAGCTCTGCCCATGTTTATCTTCATGGGTATCATGCTTGACCAGTCCGGTGTCGCCGAAAGACTGATGAATGCCATGGTAAAGCTCTTTGGGGCGGTTCGCGGTGGCTATGCAGTCACGGTCATTGTGATCGGCGTACTGCTGGCAGCCACCACCGGTATTATCGGTGCCTCCGTGGTGCTTCTGGGGATGCTTTCCCTGCCGGTGATGATGGAAAACAAGTATGACAAGGGTTTTGCCGTAGGCACTGCCTGTGCCACTGGCACCCTGGGAATACTGATCCCCCCGTCCATTATGCTGGTGCTGATGGCAGACCGGCTGGCGGTACCAGAGGCGTCAGTGGGCGATCTGTTTATGGGTGCCTTCTTCCCCGGCCTGATGCTGGGCGCCATGTATGTGGCCTACGCTATCATCCGGCCCATGCTGCAACCCCACATTGCACCGGTGCCAGCGGGCACTGAAAAAGTGTCCTGGGGTATCGTGTGGGAAGTGGCAAAAGCCGTTGTTCCAACGGCCGCGCTGATCCTGGGTGTTCTGGGTTCCATCTTTGCGGGTATCGCCACGCCCACGGAGGCTTCCGGTGTCGGTGCTCTGGGGGCGCTTTTGCTGGCGTTGATGGCAAGACGCCTGAACCTGGAAGTGCTCAACTCCTCGTTGCAACAGACGACCCGCACGGCGGCGTTCATATTTGCCATTTTCCTGGGTGCGACGGCATTCTCCGTGGTACTGCGGGGCCTGGGTGGCGACCAGGTCATCGAAGACGCGCTGTTGGGACTGCCCTTTGGCCCCTATGGCGTGGTGCTGACGATTCTGTTTGCGGTGTTCCTGCTTGGCTTCTTCCTGGATTGGGTCGAGATCACCCTTATTATCCTTCCGCTGGTGGCCCCGGTGGTTCAAACGCTGGGTTTTGATCTGGTGTGGTTCACCATCCTCTTCGCCATGTGCCTGCAGACCTCGTTCCTGACGCCGCCGGTAGGCTTTGCCCTGTTCTATATCAAGGGTGTTGCGCCGCCGGAAATCAACGTGATGGACATCTACAAGGGTGTAATACCCTTCATCATCATTCAGTTAGTGGGACTGTCCATCGTATTCCTGGTGCCCGAAATCGCTACCTGGCTGCCCGGCGTGGCTTACAAATAAGGAGATCAAAAATGCGTCTAGAAAACCAAGTCGCCCTGATTACCGGCGCGGGACGCGGCATTGGCCGGGCTATTGCCGAGCAGTATGGCCGTGAGGGTGCGCGCGTTGCCGTCGCCGACCTCACCCTTGAGAGTGCCCGCGAAGCGGTTGACGCCATAGAGCGCGCCGGTGGCACGGCCATGGCCCTTGCCATGGACGTCACCAATGAAGAGGCAGTTGAGCAGGGTATTGCTGCTATCGTCGACAAGTGGGGAGGGCTGGATATTGCCCTGGCCAACGCTGGTGTCCAGCATATCGACCCGGTGCACAAGCTCGCCTTTGCCGACTGGAGCAAAGTGATCAGTGTCCACCTGGATGGGGCTTTTCTGGTTACCCGGGCGGCTCTCAAGCAGATGTACGCCGGTGGGGGTGGCACCATGCTTTACATGGGGTCGGTCCATTCCCTCGAGGCCTCGCCGCTGAAGGCGCCCTATGTAGCCGCCAAGCACGGCATGCTGGGCCTGTGCCGTGCGGTGGCAAAAGAAGGGGCGGAGCATGGTGTACGCAGCAACATTATCTGCCCGGGATTTGTCCGCACGCCGCTGGTGGACAAGCAGATACCGGAACAAGCGAAGGAGCTGGGTATCTCCGAGGAGGAGGTGATCAGCAAGGTGATGCTGAAGAACACCGTCGACGGCAAGTTCACCACCCTGGAAGATGTTGCCGAGCTGGCGGTGCACCTGGCAGCTTTCCCCTCGGCGGCACTGACCGGACAGTCTATCGTGGTCAGCCATGGCTGGCATATGCAGTAAGCAACAGGAGAGACGGATGAGTAACACAGAACAATCACCGGTAGTCTGGTCTCCCTCGGAAGCGACAATGAGGAACTGCCAAATGGGCCGTTTCAAGGCCTGGCTTGAGCGACAGGGCTTCGGGCCGTTTGCCGACTACCACGCCCTGCACCAGTGGTCGATTGATGATCTGGAGACCTTCTGGCAAAAGGTCTGGGACTACTGTGGCCTTGTGTGCGACACCCCGGCGGAGAAGGTGCTGGGAAAGCGTGATATGCCGGGCGCGGAATGGTTTCCGGGCATGAAGCTCAACTTTGCCGCCAACCTATTGCGGCTGGCGGAGGGTGAGCATGCTGACCGCGAAGCCGTGGTGGCTTACTGCGAAACCCGCCCGGTACTGCGCCGGAGCTATGCGCAACTGAAGGCCGATACCGGCGCCCTGGAAACCTTCCTGCGCAATAAGGGTATCCAGCAGGGCGACCGTGTAGCCGGGGTGGTGACCAACGGTTACGAGGCTCTGGTAGGTATGTTGGCGACCACCAGTCTGGGGGCTATCTGGAGTTCTGCGTCGCCGGATTTCGGCGTTGGCGCGATTCTGGACCGCTTCGGTCAGATTGAGCCCGCAGCGCTGATTGTCGTCAATGGCTATGGCTATGGCGGCAAGGTGTTCAACCGCCAGGACGACTTTGCCGGCCTGATTGATGGCCTGCCAACCCTGCGCTGCGCGGTCAGTATCGAACAATTGCCGGGGGAAGCTGCCATACCAGGGGACCTTGTTACCCACTGGAACGATGCCCTTGCCGAAGGGCAGGGCCAGGCGCCTTCATTTACGCCTCTGCCACCGGATCATCCGGTGTATATCCTTTATTCCTCCGGCACTACCGGAAAGCCAAAGTGTATTGTTCACGGCAATGCCGGCCTGCTGGTGAATCACGCCAAGGAGTTGATGCTGCACGGTGATGTGGGACCGGATGACCGCTTCCTCTATTTCACTACCTGCGGCTGGATGATGTGGAACTGGCAGGCATCTGCCCTGCTCACCGGTGCGGCAGTGATCACCGTCGACGGCTCTCCCGGTTACCCGGATCTGAACTACCTCTGGCAGGTGGTGGCTGATGAGAAGATCACCCACTATGGCACCAGTGCCCGCTTCATTGCGGGCTGTCGCAAGGCCGAACTGGCTCCGGCAAAAACGCTCGATCTGAGCGCGCTGAGGGTGGTGTTCTCCACTGGATCACCGCTCTTGCCGGAAGACTACGACTGGGTTTATGGCAACGGCGCCCCTGATGCCCTGCTGGGCTCTATTGCCGGCGGAACCGACATATGCGGCTGCTTCGTGGGTTCTACGCCATTGCTGCCCGTACGCCGCGGGGAAATCCAGTGTCGCTTCCTGGGTGTCGATGCCGTGGCCTACGACGATGATGGCAAGCCCGTCAGCGAAGGCAGGGGGGAACTGGTCTGCCGCCAGCCGCTGCCGTCCATGCCCGTGCGCTTCTGGAACGACCCGGACGGCGAGCGCTACCGCAGCGCCTATTTCGATACTTTCCCCGGCGTCTGGGCCCATGGCGATTTCATCGAGTTCACCGAACACGGCGGCGCTATCATTTACGGCCGCTCTGACGCCACCCTGAACCCAGGCGGAGTCCGGATCGGCACCGCCGAGATCTACCGCCAGGTGGAAACCATCAACGAGGTGAAAGACAGCCTGGTAGTGGGCCGACAGATCGACGGCGACGTGGAAGTCGTGTTGCTGGTGGTTCCCGCCGAGGGCCAGGCCCTGACCGACGAGCTGCAGAAAACCCTGAAATCCCGGATCCGCTCCGGCGCCAGCCCACGACATGTTCCGAAGCACATTATCGAGGTGCCGGACATTCCCTACACCCGCAGTGGGAAGAAGGTAGAGTTGGCGGTGGCCCGTTTGATCAATGGCTCCAGCAAAGCGGATAACCGGGATGCGCTGGCAAATCCGGAGGCGTTGGACCGGATTGGTGAGAGTTTCTCGGAAGCTGGGTTATTGCCGAAAGCGTGAGCTGGTTTGTCGGATTACGGCTTCGCCTAATCAGACCTACGGAAGGCGCGAACAAGGTACATCAAGTGGTGGGGCGGGGAATTTCCGAAATTCCCCGCCCCACCACGAATGCCCGCAAACCCCAAAAGCCCGTAAGTTTCGTAAATTCGCCGCATTTCATCACCCTGTCACAGGTTTTCGCGAACTTGGGGTCCGTCCTTCTACTAAAATCGTAAGCTGGAAAGGCGAAAAAATGCTATCCTAGTAGGCCTATCACATGTTTCCGAATCAGTCATTGCAAGGTCAGAAGTTCACAAGACCACTGACCAGGCCATGGCCGTCCTGAACTCACCTATTAGCCTGAGGACGAAAATGACATCATCCAAAGCCAAGATCATCTACACCCTGACCGACGAGGCCCCCGCTCTCGCCACACGGTCACTTCTACCCATACTTGAAACCTACGCCAAGCCGGCAGGCATTGAATTCGGCACCAGCGACATCTCTCTGGCGGCGCGTATTCTCGCCCTGTTTCCCGACTACCTGGAGAAAGACCAACAGGTTGAGGATGATCTGAAAGCCCTGGGTGATTTTACTAAAGATCCCGAAGCCAACATCATCAAGCTGCCCAACATCAGCGCCTCGATTCCCCAGCTAAGGGCGGCGATAAAGGAATTGAACGAGCAGGGCTACAAGGTTCCCGAGTACAAGGAAAATCCGCAGACCGACGAAGAGAAAGAAATCCAGGCCCGCTACTCCAAAGTGCTGGGCAGTGCGGTAAATCCGGTCCTGCGGGAAGGTAACTCGGACCGTCGCGCACCCACGGCGGTGAAAGCGTTTGCGCGCAAGCACCCCCATTCCATGGGTGAGTGGAGCGCGGCCTCTCGGACCCACGTGGCCCATATGCGCGGCGGCGATTTCTATTCCAACGAGCAGTCCCTGACGCTGGATAAGGCCACGACTGCCCGTATCGTGTTTGAGAACAAACAGGGCAAGCAGACCGTCCTGAAAAGTGAGCTGCCCCTGCAGGAAGGAGAAGTGCTGGACGGCATGTTCATGAGCTGCAAGGCCCTGCGCAAATTCTTCGAGGACTGCATCGAGGATTGCGAGAAAACCGGCGTGATGTTCTCGCTGCACGTCAAAGCCACCATGATGAAAATCTCCCATCCGATCGTGTTCGGCCATGCGGTGAAGATTTTCTACAAGGAGCTGTTCGACAAGTACGGCGAGCTGTTCGACGAGCTGGGCGTGAACGCCAATAACGGCCTGTCCAGCGTTACCGAAAAGATCAAGCAGCTGCCGGAATCCAAGCAGGAGCAGATTCTGGAAGACCTGCACGCCTGCTACGAGCACCGTCCGGAAATCGCCATGGTGGATTCGGTCAAAGGCATCACCAACCTGCACGTCCCCAGCGACGTCATCGTGGATGCCTCCATGCCGGCGATGATCCGCAACTCTGGCAAGATGTGGGCACGGGACAACAAGCTCAAAGACACCAAGGCAGTGATGCCGGAGTCCACCTACGCCACCATCTACCAGGAAGTGATCAACTTCTGTAAGACCCACGGCGCGTTCGACCCCACCACCATGGGTACTGTTCCAAACGTTGGCCTGATGGCGCAGAAAGCCGAGGAATACGGCTCCCACGACAAGACCTATGAAATCAAGGAAGACGGCATCGTGCGCGTCGTTGCCGAAGATGGCACCGTGCTGACCGAACACAAGGTCGAGAAAGGCGACATCTGGCGTGCCTGCCAGACCAAGGATCTGCCGATTCGCGACTGGGTCAAGCTGGCTGTTAACCGCGCCCGTGCCACTGGCATGCCGGCCCTGTTCTGGCTGGACGACGAGCGCCCGCACGACGCGGAGCTGATCAAGAAAGTCGAGATGTACCTGAAGGAGCACGACACCGACGGCCTGGAAATCCTCATCAAGTCGCCGGTACGCGCCATTCGCTGGACCATGGAGCGCCTGATTCGCGGTCTCGATACCATCTCCGTTACCGGCAACGTGCTGCGGGATTACCTGACTGACCTGTTCCCGATTCTGGAACTGGGCACCAGTGCCAAAATGCTGTCTATCGTACCGCTGCTCAACGGCGGCGGCCTTTACGAAACCGGTGCTGGCGGCTCTGCGCCCAAGCACGTGCAGCAGTTGCTACAGGAAAACCACCTGCGCTGGGATTCACTGGGTGAATTTCTGGCAACGGCGGTGTCTCTTGAAGAGCTTGGCGAGAAGCAGAACAACGAGCGTGCCCGCCTGCTGGGTCTGACCCTGGACAAGGCCACCGAGCGCCTGCTGGAAAACAACCAGTCGCCTTCCCGTAACACCGGGGAGCTGGACAACCGTGGCAGCCATTTCCATCTGGCCCGTTACTGGGCGGAAGAACTGGCAAACCAGGACAGCGACAAGGATCTGAAGACCTTCTTCGAGAAGCTGTCAAAGCAGCTGGAAGACAACAAGGACAAAATCCTTGAAGAAATGAGCGTGATCCAGGGCCATCCTGCGGACATCGGCGGCTATTATCATCCGCCTGCGGAGAAGGTCTGCAAGATCATGCAGCCTAGCGAAACCTTCAACAAGATCCTGGCTGATGCCCGGGAGTCCGTGAAGGAAATCGTCTAGTCCTGTTTCAGGGGGGCTAGTGTACCCCCGGTAACAGCGGTCAGAGCCGCCGGCGCCAGCTCAATGTCGAGCCCGCGCCGGCCGGCACTGATAAACAGGGTTTCAAACTTCTCTGCCGAAGCGTCGATAAATGTCCGCAGACGTTTCTTCTGCCCCAGCGCACTGACCCCGCCAAGCACATAGCCGGTGCTGCGTTCCACTGTCTGGCGATCCGCCATGGCTGCTTTCTTGCCTCCTGCCGCTCTGGCCAGCTGTTTCAGGTTAAGCATGGCGTTGACCGGCACCATGCCGACAATCAGTTCCTTTCCGTCCAGAATAGCCACCAGTGTTTTAAACACCTGACCGGGATCAACTCCCAGTTTCTCGGCAGCCTCAAGTCCCCAGGATTCCGCATCCGGGTCATGTTTGTAATCGTGTAATGAGTATTCTATACCTGCACGGTCGGCAGCTTTTATTCCCGGGGTCAATTGGCCTCTCCTGTGGGTCACATCTGCCAGAGTTTAGGCTAAGCTTAGCGCAGAGACAGCTCCGGCGCGGAGGTCAAGATGTTCAATCAGGGATGGTGTGAATGCAAAAACTGAAAGGTCGCACTCCGATCAGGCGCTCGCTCTGGATTGTCCTGTCCTACCTATTTGTCGGCTGGTTATGGATCACTTTTTCTGACGCCATTGTGGCCCAATGGTTTAAGGACGCGGAGGCCTTGAGCCTTGCCCAGACCTACAAGGGCACGCTGTTCGTGCTGGTGACCGGGCTGGTGCTGTTTGCGATTCTCTATCGTCAGCTTTCCAAAGATCGAGCCTTGCTGTCACTTCATGCCAGGCAGAGGAATGAAATCCTGCGGCTAAACCGTTTCCGGGAGAAAGTCATTGATCAGGCCAGTGTATGGATCAATGTGTTGGACTCTAAGGGGCGTATCGTTCTGTGGAACCGGGCCGCAGAGGAGATTACCGGGTATCGCCGGGACGAGGTGATGCACTCCGATCAGGTGTGGGAACTGATGTACCCGGACCCCGACGTCAGGGAGAAAATTCTCGAAAAAGTCGCCGAAGTTCTCAGGAATGAAGACGCTATGGTCGGTTTTGAAACCACTATCCTGACCAAGCAGGGTCAGGAGCGTGTGATTTCCTGGTATACCAGCACTCTCGAAGGCGTAGAAGGTGATGAACCGGCTGGTACCATCGCTATTGGCCAGGATGTGACCGATATCCGTGCTGCTGAAAATACCATCCGACGCCGGGACCGGCAGCTCGTCACCCTGATGGACAATCTGCCGGGCATGGCCTACCGGTGTCTTTATGATGAGCACTGGACCATGAAGTTTGTCTCCAGCGGCTGCCGTGATCTGACCGGCTATGATCCGGAGGAGCTGCTGGATAATCGGGTTATCAGTTGGGCCAGCCTCATCAGCGGCGACGAGAACGACCGTCTGGTCCGCGAGGTGGAAACCGCCATAGGCAGCGCCGAGCCGTTCTCTCTGGAATACTCTGTCGACCGCAAGGACGGTGGAAAGGTCTGGGTCTGGGAACGTGGCCGGGCCGTCGCGGATGGTGACGAGTTGGTGTTGGAAGGCATTATCATCGACATCACGGATCGCAAGGTGCTGGAGGAAGAATTATCGGTAATGGCAACCCGCGATGCCTTGACGGGCCTTCTGGACCGCCGCGAGGCGACCCGGCTGCTGGAGGAGGAGATTTCGCGGGCCCGGCGTTACCAGCGGTCCCTGGCCCTGCTCTGGATTGACCTGGACCATTTCAAACAGGTCAATGACCAGTTGGGGCATGCTGCCGGCGATAAAGTACTCTGCGGATTCAGTGAGCTCCTGTCTTCGCGGATTCGTCAGGTGGACTTTGTCAGCCGTTTCGGTGGTGAGGAGTTCATTGTCGTGCTGCCGGAAATGGACGTCAGCGAAGCCGAACAGAGCGCTGAGCGCCTGCGACAGCTGGTGGCGTCATCCCCGCAGCAGTTGGACAATGGTCGGTCAGTGAATCTGACCATGAGCGTGGGTGTCGCGATTTTTCCGGATCATGGCGAGGACGCATCGGCGCTAATTGCCGCGGCTGATCAGGCCATGTATCAGGCCAAAGCCGCCGGGCGCAATCGGGTTGTAGTAGCATCACCTGGTAACACCGGTCCTACGTCTTTATCAAAATGAAGGTTGAATGATGAATCGAATTGCACGCCGTGCCCTCCATACGTCGGTTATTCCCCGCGATCTTTCCTCGGTTACTTATCGGGATGCCGCCGGTGAAAAACCGGATCTGGTGGGAGTCAGTCAGAAGGTGGTGGACGATGTCTGGGCAAGCGTAGAGCGCCTCTACCGGACCGGGGTCTACCCGGGCCTGCAGTTGTCCGTGCGCCACAAGGGTGAGCAGATCATCCATCGTGCCATTGGCCACGCCAGTGGCAATGGTCCCAATGATGCGCCGGATGCCCCCAAGGTTCCGATGACCACGGACACCCCCATTTGCTACTTTTCCGCATCTAAAGCAGTGACAGCCTTGCTGATCCACATGCTGGTCGAGCAGGGGCTGGTGAATCTGAATGACCCCGTTTCCTATTACTGCCCGGAATTTGCCCAGAACGGTAAAGGGCCGATCACCGTCCACCAGATACTGTCCCATCGCGGGGGGATTCCGGCCATTCCGCGGGAAACGCCGATTGATGTGCTCTGGAACCGGGATGAGATCTGGCGCCTGCTCTGCGAGGCCAAGCCGGTGGAAGTCGACGGCGCCAAGGTGGCCTATCATGCGGTGACCGGCGGATTCGTGTTGCAGAGGGTGCTGGAGAAGGTCACTGGCAGCACCATCGAGGCCTACATTGACCGTTACCTGCGCAAGCCCATGGACATGCATTGGTTTACCTATGGCATCAGCCCTGACCATGTTGATGAACTGGCCGAGAACTACGCAACCGGGCCCACACCCCGTTTTCCGGTAAGCTGGATTGTGCGCCGGGCCCTGGGCGGGGATATCAACACGGTGGAGAAAGTCGTGAATGACCCGCGTTTTCAAGAGGCGGTTATTCCCGCGGGGAATCTGTGTGGTACTGCCGAGGAAATGGGCCGTTTTTTCCAGATGATGCTCAACGGCGGAGTCTGGGAGGGGCGGCGTATCTGCAGCGAACTGACCGTCCGGCGGGCCATTCAGCAGTTTGGTTCACTGCAGATCGACCGCACCATGATGATTCCCATGCGCTTCAGCGCGGGCATGATGCTCGGCGGCAATCCGGTGGGTCTCTGGGGCCAGCACAGTCGCCACGCCTTCGGTCATATCGGGTTGATCAACAAGTTGTGCTGGGCGGATTCCGCGCGGGATATTTCCGTCAGCCTGTTGAATACCGGTATTCCGATAGTGGGCCATCATCTACCGGCGTTGGCGCGCTTTGTGTACACCGTCTGCAACCGTTTTCCACTGATTCCCGAGAGTCAGCGCCCGCTGGTCGCGGCCTGACCACGAATGTCAGCCAGGCCTGTTACAGGGTCTGGAGCTGACTCTCAAGAATGCCCAGAACAGACGACAGGATATCGCGGAAATCCGTCAGAGTCTGGGTTCTCTGGATCACATCCTCCCGTTGCTCATCCAACCGCTCCAGTTTCGGGACCACCCGTCGGATGCCTTCGGTAATGACTTCGTAGGGGTAGTGATGGTCCATCACACTCAGTTTGTTCATCTCCGCCACTTCCTGGCTGAGGATGCTGATGATGTCGTAGAGCATGTCTTTGTGCTGGATGCTGCTGGCTTCCCAGTAAGCATCGTCGAGAAGCTCAAGAAGGGACTGGTACTCCCTTAACGTGTCGGCAACTGAAGTCTGGCGCATAGGCATCCCGCGGTGAAGACCACATTTCAGGAAAGAGGTTGATAAGGGAACTATAGCAGGCAACCGGACGTGTACTAGTTGTGGTCGATAATCGGGGCACTGTGAAAATATGAAACCTTATTCATTTTTATTGCAGTCTGTCTGACAATTGGGCACAATTTAACCATAAGGCGGAAGTAACAGGGACAAACCCGCCATTCATGCGTACAAAGATGACGCGTTGATAAAAGACTCAGCGGAAGAGAGATCATGGACAAGAACAAACTTTCCTCAGTAGCAGCCCCACCGGAGCAGCCTCGCTCCGTCAGACTCGACCAGCACGACAGTGTGCGTTCCCACGTGCGGCAGCAGATCAGTTCAGAAGTGGAACGACTGGAACGCCGGATCGAAACCCTGCGTCTGACTCGTGCGCCCCATGCGGCCATCATGATCTCCACCTACGAGCGCATGGTTGACCGCAAGAAAGGTTTTCTGAAGAACTGGGACATGCAGGACGTGTCGGCTCACTGACGTGAGTCTATAGTCACACTGTTATAGATGACTGCCTCGTCGTTTTCTTCGCTTTGCTGGAAACCACAGTAATTGGCATTGAAATCGCTACAGTCACTTAGCCGCGGGGCTTCCCCGCGAGACGTGAACACTCTCACCGTTGAATCGACGTAACTGATTTCCACCCGGATGCAGTCCGGATTCTCTCCCGCAATGGTAATACCCAGCGGATTTTCCGGTGGAACATTCTCACACCGCAGCCCGTCGTCTGTTTCTGAAATCGAAGAAGGCTTGGAAAGGAAAAAAATATCCGCTTTTCTGGCCACGTATTCCTTCTGCAAGTCTGCAATACCTAGCGTGCGTGCGGTTATACTCAGAACTTCAAAATCAGGCCGGTTATAGCCGCTGACTGAAAACACTGATTCATTGATACGGGCGGCCCACTGCATGCTCTGAACCTCTGGCTCAGGATCGGACTCATCTGCAGGTGATCGTGCAACGAATTGTCTGGATGTTACCACTGTCCCCGGTCCCGGGTTGTTTCGCCAGTCTAGTAATGGGTAGACCCAAAGCCGATCGGATTCTGGCGCATCCCCTTCCGTTTCGGAAAACCGGATACTAGCGTTGTTCTGAGGAGTGTTGTAGAAGGCCGATTCGCCGTCGGTAACGGCGTTGTAAATCAACTGTCGCCCTTCGTTGAAATTGCCCACCAGGTTGCTGTTGATCACGTAGTTCAGAAAATCGATAGGGTTGCGGGCCGCCGTGTATGTGGTGCCGTCGTTACTCGGGGTCAAGCCCATCAGCTCGTCTAGCCGACCTCGGACTGCGGCGGCGGTATTCTTTGCATTTTCGCCCTCAGCAGGTTCAAGTCCGCGGTAGAAATCGTAAAAAACCGTATTGGGCAGCACCTCGGGAAGGCCGGTCTCATTTCTCAGTGTGAAGGACTCAAAGTCTTTTGACACGTCAGCAGCCGGGTTCGGGGGTCTGTTGCTACCGGAATTTTCCGGGCCGCAGCCACTCAGAAGCAGGGCGGCCATTGGTATCAGAGCGATTAGTCTGCTGTGTCTCATTTAAAGCTTCCCGGGATGCGTAATCTGGTGTTAAACGCTAAAGTAAGCTGGTCGCGACCTTCCGGAAACCCGGTAAGCGACCACTGGCACGACAATAAAGCATAACAACAGCATCTGCCCTCGCGGAGATCACATTTTGCAGCAATGGGACGATTCCCGGTTCTGGCTTGTTCTGGTTTTTACGGTACTGGCGTGCCTGATGCCCGCATCAGCATCAGCGCAGCAGACCTGCCAGGACGGGGACATCATCATTAATAAGGGCACCAGCAGTATCCGCGACCTGGGCGACTGCATCTGGTACCTGGAAGACCCCGAACAAAATCTCACCATTAAAGAGGTAATGGGGTTAACCGATCAAGGCGAAAAATCCTTTACCCGCCATTCTGGTGGTGTGCTGAATTTCGGGTACACCGAATCCGCCTACTGGACCCATTTCGATCTGGACGTGAACCGTAATGTGGGCGGTCAGAGCTATATTCTGGAGCTGGCCCTGCCCCTGGTGGACGAAGTGACTCTGTTTCTTGTCCGCGACGGCCAGGTGGTGGACAGTCGCAGTGCCGGCTATGAGGGTGACTGGTCGGAGCGCGATCTTGCGGTGCCCAACCCTGCCTTCCGGCTGGAGTTGACTCCGGGCGAGACCACCCGGGTCTATATGCGTGTGACCAATACCAATACCTTCCGCCTGCCCATCAGCCTCTGGCACCCGGATGCCTACATCCAGAAAGTGTCTGTGGATGAGGCTGTCCGTGGCATTCTGCTGGGCAGTGTGCTGGCCATTCTTGCCTATAACCTGTTTGTGGCCGTCTCGGTGCGCGAGCGCAGCAACGTCTATTACGTGCTCTATCTGGTGTCAGCCGTCACTTTCATTGCCACGGAACAGGTGCATGTGGTGCAGCTGTTCGATGAACGACCTGCGATCCTGCACAAGGAACACCTGCATTTCACCATTATCCTGACCTGGTTCTGGGGCCTGCTGATGGCCCGGTCACTGCTGGAAACGAAGGAGCGTTCGGCGGATCTGGATAAGGTGATCATGCTGTGTCTGTATTCCATCGTGGCCACCTTTGTTCTGTCGTTCTTCCTGCCCTATCACACCGCCATGGAATGGATTGTCCTGGCATCAATTCTGCTCAGTGTGATCATGATTGTGGTCAGCTACCTGTCCTGGCGATATTACAATCCCGCTGCCCGGGCCTATTTCTTCGCCTGGACCCTGGCTCTGTTGGGCTTCGGCATCTATGCGCTGACGGTGACCGGCTACCTGCCCCTTAATCTGTATACCGCCTACGCGCCCCAGTTCGGGCTGACACTGCAGATTGTGCTTTTCTCCTTTGCGCTGGCAGACCGGATCAAACAGGTTCAGGGGGAGGCGCTGGGCTGGAGCCAGCGGGCCCTGGCCAACCTCAGGCGGTATCAGTCGCTGTTCGATAACGCCATCGAAGGGGTGTTCCAGATGTCGCTGCAACGCCGTTTCGTGACGGCGAATCCGGCCATGGCACGGTTGATTGGCTACAGCAGCAGTCGTGAACTGCTTAAGAACAATCCCGATGTTCTGGACACCTGCTTCACGGATGACCGGGTCCGCCGCTGGGTGATTGGGCAGCTGGAGACCACGGGCACGGTCAAAGGGATCGAGGCAAGATACATCAACCGCCAGGGCGAGGAGCGCTGGGCCACCATTTCCCTGCACACGGTTTACGATGCCGAAGGCGAGCCAGCACACCTTGAAGGCACCTGTATTGACGCCACTGAGCGCCACCAGCGTCAGCGTATCGAAAGGGAGCGGGAGCAGGAGCGCCTGGAAAAAGAGCTGGCGCGCAACTCCGCCCAGGCCAAGAGCCAGTTCCTGGCGAACATGAGCCACGAAATACGAACGCCGCTGGCAGCCATTATCGGTTACGGCGAAACCCTATTGGATCCGGATCTGAACGACCAGGAGAGGCATAGCAGCGCTGAAACCGTGGTCAAGAGTGGCCGGCACTTGCTGGATCTGGTTAACGACATTCTTGATCACTCGAAGATCGACGCCAACAAGCTGGACGTAGACATCATCCCGGTCAACTTGCCGGAACTGCTGGATGAAATCCGCGCGTTTTTCGAGCCCAGGGCACGGGAAAAAGGACTCGAGTTCAACATTGTCTGTGAGTTCCCCTTACCGGAAATTATTGCCACTGACCCAACCCGTTTGCGACAGATCATCATCAATCTGTGTGGAAATGCGCTTAAATTTACAGAAAAAGGCTCTATTTCCCTGAATATCCGTTTTGAGCGCGCCAGGCAAAAACTGGTGGCACGGGTGGTGGACACCGGTATCGGTATGAAGCAGGAACAGCTGGGCCGGCTGTTTGATCCCTTTGCACAGGCCACCCCTGCCATTGCACGCCAGTACGGTGGTACCGGGCTGGGGCTGAATATATCCCGGCGGCTGGCGGAACTGCTGGGGGGAGAGATTTCCGTAACCAGCACCTATGGAGAAGGCAGCGAATTCGAAGTGTCCATCGACACGGGTCCGGTGGACTCGGTGCACTTTCTCAGAGACGCATCGGAGCTGTCCCAGCGCCGCCGGCAGATCCCCATGGTGGTTGCGCCGGAGCTGCGGGGCCGTATCCTCTGCGCCGAAGACAACGATGTAAACCGGCGGCTGGTGTCATTGCTGGTGGGCCGCACTGGTGCCGAACTGATTCATGTGGGCAACGGGGCAGAAGCGCTGGAACTCGCCCTGAAAGAGCCTTTTGATCTGATTCTCATGGATATTCAGATGCCGGTCATGAACGGCCGGGATGCCACCGCTGCGCTGCGGGAGGCCGGATTGAACACCCCCGTCATCGCGCTGACGGCGAATGTCATGGCTGAAGATGTAGCCGATTACCGGTTGGCGGGCTGTAATGACCACCTCGCCAAGCCAATCGACAAACAGCGCTTCTATGAGGTTCTGGCACGTTACCTTGAGGTAGACACGCAGGGCGAAAGCCGGTCGCAGGCTGACTCACGGCGGTTCAGTGGTTGTGTGCTGGTGGCCGAAGACAACCCGGACAACAGCCGCCTGGTGGAGCGAATGCTTCAGGGGTTCGGCCTGTCGGTTATCACGGTGGCCAACGGTGATGATGCGGTACGAACATCGCTGTCGGATTCGGTGCAACTGGTCCTGATGGATCGCCATATGCCCGGGCTCGATGGTGTGGAGGCAACACGACTGCTGCGCCAGACCGGTTTCAGGCGACCGGTTATTGCCTTTACGGCAGGCGATCAGTCAGAAAATGAAGCGCTGGTGGAGGCCGGCTGCGACGGCGTGCTGAGCAAACCTATCGACAAAGGCCACCTGCTGGCGCTGCTGAAACGGTATTTTTCCGAGCATAATGGCAGCGAGGGCCAGGGCGCACGGGATGAAGAAATTACCGGACTGGTGGAGCAGTTTCTGGATGGGCTGGCCGGGCGTAAAGCGGCGATGAATGCCGCTGGTGCCGACCGCAACCGAGAGGCCCTGAAGCTGGAGGCGCATCAGATCAAGGGCACCGCCGGGTCCATGGGCTACCCGGAAATGACCCGCCAGGCCGCCCGGCTGGAGGCGAGCCTCAAGCCGGAGTTGCCGGACTGGGAGCAGGTGCTCCATGAACTCAGGCCACTGAACGAGATGATTGACCAGGCGCTGCAGGGCCAGGAAGCCAGGCTGGGGTAGGACCCGTCAGGTTTAAAGTCAGACACAACCACAGGAAGTCAGAGCAATGAGTGAACAGTCATCACAGAGCGAGCAGCAATCACTGAGTATGATGTACGGCACCTATGCCGATGTCCTGTTTGTTCTATTTCCGTTTCTGGTGATCAGCATGCAGCGGCTCTGGGACGGCCAGCTTTACGAAACGCTGATGCGCGCCGACCTGAGTATTGCTGCGGCGATTCTGGCGGGCCTGGCAATCGGCAAGTTTGTGCTGGGGCTGGTGACCAACCGCGACCTCGGGCGCTATAAAGAACGGATTGTGTTTTTTATCGCGCTGACGCTGTTTGTGGTCCTGGGGCCGGCGATCATTCTGATGCTGAGCATTACCAGCAGTAGCGAGTTGCCAGGTTTTATCGCTTTTGTGCAGCCGGTGCTGCTGATTATTGCCATCTCACTCTACACGACGGCGGTGAGTATCAGTAACATCCTCACACGGTCCGACGAGGCGGCAGTCAAGGCATCCTCGCCCGATCAGATGTACGATGAGACAGGGCCCGCTGAAACCGGTGCCCAACAGCATGAGCCTCTGGCTATTCCGCCGCGGACTGGCAGCAAATAAGGTTGATGAACAGCGGGTTGACCATTTTTGGAGTCACGTTATGACTGAATTGAACATTCTGGTGGTTGAAGACGAGCAGGTCATGCAGCAGCGGCTGGTAGACATGCTTTATCGGGCCGGCGCCAGTCACGTGCTGGCCTGTGAGGATGCGGCGGGAGCCCGCAAAGCGTTCGCGGAAAGCCGCTTCCAGATCATTCTGCTCGATCTCGGGTTGCCCGATGGCAATGGTCACGAACTTATGGAAGAGTTCAAGGCGATCCACAAGGACCAGCATATTGTTCTGGTCACTGCAGACGATTCCATTGAAAGCATCCAGAAAGCGATCAGTGCCGGGGCCAACGGCTATGTGGTCAAACCCTATTCACAGGAAAAGATTCACGATGTGGTGAACAACTACGTGATGGTCCATGGGGATGAAGTTGAGGGGATAACGGGCCTGAATCGAAGGCATTGAGCCGGGCCTGTCTTCCCCCGTGTTCTGAGGTGATTTCTGTTTACGCGACCTGGCGCGCAATCCAGGAATTGTAGCGAGTGGCAAGTGCTCTGACGTATCGGGCCTCGGCGTCGCTCATGTTTGCCACGACCCCGTTCAGAATCCAGCCGCGCTCGTACAGACCCAGCACCCGCTGCTCATCGTTCAGATCCACTCTCTGATTGAATTTCTTGCAGATTGCGTCCAGCAGGGGACGTTTTTCCGGACAACGGATGGGTCCGGAGCGGGCGGCCGCCGGTTTGTTTGCCGAGCGATTTGCGATGTGTTTTTTCATAGCGCTCTCCGGCAAAAATCGATGAATTACTCTGCCAGTGTATGGCTTGCCGGAGTGTTTGCAAGGGGGTGCAGTCTGTGGATTCTACGCACTTGCTAGGCGCTGGGAGGGGCGCCGAGGCCCATGATCTCTTCCCAGGTTTTGTGCAGGATCATGGCGTCATTCGCCGCCCGATGAACGGGAAGACCGAGCCTGCCAATCACGCCCTGACGGTACTCGGACCAGTAACGGATCTGCTCCGAATCAAGCAGCATCGAGATGGATTCAAGCTGGAACTTCGGGCGCAGGTTGGCTGTCTTGAACAGGCGATGCAGCCAGAAGCTGTCGAAGGTCCAGGCATCGCAGAAAACCTGCCCGCTGAGCAGTTCATTCAGTGCGGCAGCCACTTCGGAAACCGGCGTGCCTTCCTGTTCGAGGGTTTCCCGGGAAATGCCGTGCACCTTCTCGGCACTGTCCGACCAGTCCAGCCAAAGCACGTGGGGCTGAATCAACCAGCTGTGCAGCTCGCCGTCGGGCATGCAGATGCCTACCTCAATCGGGTAGCTGGCAATGAGATCAAGGCTGGAAGCCTCGAAATCGATAAAGGCTGGATAGTTAATACTTGTCATTAGGTTTGTAATGGTTGATGTGCCGTTGACAGAGTTTAACTGCCTGTTTGACCAGACGCGAACCCATGCTCGCATTCGGCTGTTACAATACAACCTCGCAGTATAGATGGGGGCCGGCGGCCCCGGCGATGCGCAATAACCGGAATGCATTGATGACCAAGACCGTTGTAGTGATTTATTCAGGAGGCATGGACTCGTTTACCCTGCTTCACCGCGCGCTGGCGCAGGGGCTGAACGTTCATGCCCTGTCCTTCGATTATGGCCAGCGCCACGTCCGTGAGCTGGATTGTGCGCGCACGGTCTGCCAGTCGTTGTCGATTCCCCACAAAGTGATCGATATTCGCTCGCTCAGCGCGGTTATGGCGGGGTCGGCGCTGACTTCGGAAGCCGAGGTGCCAGAAGGCCACTACGAAGAAGACAGCATGAAGGCGACAGTGGTGCCCAATCGCAATATGATCCTGTTGTCCCTGGCAACCGGTTACGCCGTGACCGCTGAAGCCGACGCGGTCTGGTACGGCGCCCATGGCGGCGACCACGCCATTTACCCGGATTGTCGCCCCGATTTTGTGGAAAAAATGGACGCCGTCTGTCGCGTCGCCAACTATCAGCCGGTTGCTATCGAGGCCCCGTTTATGGGGTCTGACAAGGGCGCGATTCTGGCAGAGGGCCTGAGGCTGGGCCTGGATTACAGCCAGAGCTGGACTTGTTACAACGGCAGGGCCCGCGCCTGTGGGCGCTGTGGTTCCTGTGTCGAGCGATTGGAGGCCTTCGAGGCCAATGGGGTGAAGGACCCACTGCCCTATGAGGTGGACGCTTGATGTACCGGGTCAAAGAAGCCTTCTACACACTTCAGGGCGAGGGCGCCCAAGCCGGACGGGCAGCGGTGTTCTGCCGGTTTAGCAAATGCAATCTCTGGACCGGCCGCGAGAAAGACCGGGCCGGGTCGGTGTGTGATTTCTGTGACACGGATTTTGTCGGCACCGACGGCCAGAACGGTGGCCGCTTCGATACCCCGGAACAGCTGGCGGCGCATATCCGCAGCCTCTGGCCGGACCAGCCCGGTAAGCCCTATGTGGTCTGCACCGGCGGTGAGCCCCTGCTTCAGCTTGATCAGGCTCTGATTGATGCCTTTCACCAGGCGGGCTTTGAGGTGGGGGTAGAAACAAACGGCACCCTGCCTGCACCCCCCGGTATCGACTGGCTCTGTGTCAGCCCGAAAGCGAATGCGCCGGTGGTGATCGATCAGTGTGATGAACTGAAGCTGGTTTACCCACAGCCCCTGGCCATGCCAGAGCGTTTCACCGGCATGAAGGCGACGCATTTTTTTCTGTCGCCCATGGCCTCGCCGGCCCAGGGCATTGGCCAGAGCGATCCGGTAAAACAGAGCAACACCCGCAAAGCCACCGACTACTGTCTGGCCAACCCCCGCTGGCGCCTGACCCTGCAGATGCACAAGATCATTGGCATAGACTGAGGGCGCGGAACCGACTCGGGCTCTGGCCGGTCCAGCGCTTGAATGCCCGGGTGAAGTTGGCGGCGTCTGCATATCCCAGGGCATCGGCAATCTGCCCAAGGTTCATGGAGGTCTTTGCCAGCAGCTCCCTGGCCCTTTGCAGCCTAACGCCGTCGACCAGGGTCTGGAAACTGATGCTCTCGTCCTGCAGCCTGCGTTTCAGCGTGCGGTCGGATACATAGAGTGTGCCCGCCACGCGGGCCAGTTTCGGTGGGAAAGGGTGGCTGGTTTCAATGACCCGCCTTACCTTACTGGAGAAACCGGCGTCCCGGGTCAGCTCGTTCAGCGCCACCTCACACTGGGCTTCGGACGCGGCCGCCAGCTGCTCGTTGGAGAAACGGATGCCACTGTCCAGTTCTCTGGTGGGAATCACAATGGCGTCGTGGGCGGCACTGAATTCCACCGTCAGCGGAATGGCATCGCGGAACCGGTGAAAATGGGCGGGTTCCGGGCCACGGCGAAGAATTTTCGCGCCGGTCACGGTGGCGCCCGTAAGCTGCTCGCCCATGGAGGCAAAGCCGTAAAGCACAGCGTCCAGAACAAACTGGTTAAGCGCCCCCGCGTCCAGTTCGCTGGTAATCACGAATAGGGCCTGGTCCTCGTTTTGCCGGTGGCTGACGGACAGGTAGGGTGCCCGCAGGGTGAGAAACCGGGTGACCAGGTTCATCACATCCGTCAGTGAGCGGCTGCTCATCACCGCTGTGCCCAGGGCGCCGTGAAGCGGCAATTTCAGTTCCCTGGCCAGCAGAATCCCCAGGCCCGGTTCACCGCTTTCAATAACCGCCCCGGTAACAAACTCGTTGGCCTGAGCCTGGCTGACCCGCAGATCCAGAGAGTTCAGCCTTGTCGGGTCCAACCCTACCTTAACCAGCAGGGCTTTTTCGTCAATGCCGATACTCGCCAGCAGTTCTGCCAGGAGATGCAGATAGATGGCCGGCAGGCCCAGATCCTGTTTGGCGGTTGCGGGGGCGGTCATGTGTGTTCTCGCTTTACTGTTATTGTTGATCGGGGATAACCATTACGGGCCAGTATGACGCCCCCGGGCCATGGACCCCATGACATGGATGACGGGTCAACGGGTTAAGCGGGCCAATTCAATGCCAGGGAGCCGGCTCAGAGGGCCAGGTCGGTGTAAAGCGGGTTGTGGTCGGAGGAACGCCAGGGCGTGCCGATGGGGGCGGCCAGACGACCCTGGTAGTTGATAACGGGGAATTCGGCGGCATTCACCGGCCAGACGCCGGCGCCCACCACCTGCCCGAGCAGAGGTTTTGAACCCAGGCTGTAGTCCAGACTGCCCTTGCGTCCCTGATATTGGTAGCTGCTCTGCGGGCAGTCATCCCGCCGGCATTCATGGTGGCGGCGGACCAGATTGGTCAGCCCGGCGCTTTCCAGCCGCTGGATGGGCCACTCCCGGGCGTAGCTGTTCAGGTCGCCGGTGACCAGTGTCCCGGCGAATTCACCTTGTGTCTGCTCCGGTTCGGGCAATGTTGCCAGCCAGTCCGCCAGGGCTGAGGCGGCGTCGGTGCGGCGCCTTGCATAACATCCTTGACCGTCTCCCTGATCCCGGTCTGCGCCGCTTGCTCCGCCACAGGCTTTGGATTTCAGGTGTGGCACCACAATCCGCACGATTTTCTGCCTGTCTCCGGCAAGGGGCTGGAAAAGCTGGGCGATGGGCGGGCGCCCCCGGTACCGGAACAAGCCATGGTCGAATCGCCGGGGCTCGGCGACGGTTCTTACCCGGTCAGCGCGGTATAACAGGTCAGTACGAATGGCATCGGTGCCGGTGGCCCCGGGCGTGGCGACAAACTGCCAGTTTGGGCCCAGAGCGGTTGCAAGCTCAGCAATAGCGCTGGCCGGGCCATAATCGTCGTTTTCCATTTCCGCGGTGGCAATCACGTCCGGATCCAGGGCGGTCAGCGTGGCCACCAGTCGGGATTTTTGGGCGGCCAATTCGCTCTGGTTGCGGGCTCCCCGGCTGTCGGCAAAGCCTTTGCCGTTGCCATCGCCGTTGAAGAAATTTCCAAGGTTCAGCGTGACGACCCGCAGCGTTATTGAAGGGGATCGTTCCGGAGCCTTCGGCCTGGGATTCTGCTCCAAGTAACTGGGTTGGCGGGCGGGCTGCAGTCGCCATTGCCCGAAACGGAAATCGAGAATGCCGGTCAGCCCGGCAATCCGGTCGCCTGCTCTTACCGGTGTTCCGCTGGTCAGCAGCGAAGCGGGCCAGGGCAGAGGATCGGGGTTGCGTTTGCTTAGGCCATCATCCAGATACAGGCGGTTCAGGGCCTGCTGGCTGGTCATGGTCTCTGCGTCCGGACCTGGGGGCAGGATTTCCGTGGGAGTGACCTGGGGCTGGTCTGCCAGAATCAGCTCGCCGTAGCGTTCAAAGGAGTAATGGCCGATCAGGGTAAGCGGCTGGCGTAGGACCACACGCATGTTCTCAAGGTGTTCCGGCGGCTGCTGGCCCGGCCAGGGAAGTTCGATGGTAGTCGGCTCGGGTAGAGGCGTTGGACCACAAACCGTCAGTTCCGACACCCGGGTTAGCTCGGTCAGACCGTGGTATTCCTTGACCTGGCCTGTGACCCGAACCCGGGTTCCGATGGCGCCGCCAGCACGATCCGTGTAGATGAACAGGGCCTCGGAGGTTTGCGGGCTGTTATCAGCCTGGCTGTCTGCCTGTTGCAGATAGAAGCCGCGCCAACCGTTCGGCTCGCGGGAATCGAGGGTGATGACCCCTTCCACTGTGACGGTGCTCCCGCTCAGGGGAGAGGAATCGCCCCCGCCCTGAACTTCTGATACGGGCAGGGCGTCGGCTCCACAACGGGCATGTAGGTCGCCGGACAGAAGCAGAGCCCCGGCCAGCAGACCCGTCATCAGGTGGCGGATCACGGGGATGGTTAGCTCAGCCCCGCAACTGCCTTGATAGCACGCTCGCGGGCGGATTCGGCAATGCCGAGCTGCTCTTCGTTGACCAGTTCCAACTGCTGGGTCATCGGGTCAGGATGCTGATGATCAAGTCCCAGCCCCATCCGCGACATAACGTAAGGTGCCAACGCGGCGCGGGTGCCAAACTCGAGGCGATGGTCCTGCATGCCATAGTCGGCGGCCACGATCTCTTGCTGATCAGGGTTCAGACGGCTGTCCGGCATCAGCACAATGGCAATCTCGCGATTCCAGTCGGTGTCCTGGTTGATGGTGTTGCGGCTTTTCTGGCGCAGAACTTCTGGCGTGCCACGGAAACGGCTCAGGGCAAAATCCAGGAATTCGCGGTTTTTATCGCACCAGGCCCGCACGTGCCAGCTGTTACCTACACACACAAGGGTATGCGGCTCCAGTGACTGATGCTGGGTCTGGGCGGGACTTAGGGATGCGTAGTCGGCTTTCATGACGCGGCCCTGCCGGGTGGCAGCAATCACCGCGCGCATCACTTCAGGGCGGATAATCCGCTGCGGACCGCGTACAATGGTGCTTTCCGACACGCTCAAGTCGAGGGATTCAAAAGTGCTGCTGAGGCTATCCTGACGGGACAGCAGGTCCTGGTACTCGGAAACCTGGCCGGTGGTGACCCGGGGCTTGAATTGGCTGGATGGAACATAACCTTTCAGGTGCCGGTCATACACCAGGTTTCCCGGTGCCAGTTCCCTCAGGTAGGTGTTGATATCTTTTGAAGCTTGCTGGCGTCCGATGCCAAAGCTATGGCAGATATGATTTGTGGTGAGTCGTCCTTCCCACAGGGCAATAATCTCTATCAGCCGGTAGCGGAGCAAAAGATCCCAGCGAATGGGCCAGTCCGTTTTTTTCATAGCCAAACGCTCGCGGTTAGCGTGAGTTGCTCGATGTTGTGAATTGCATTAAATGATTTACATCATTTCTTTGTCTTAAAGGAATCACGGCCGCAATCCAGTGCAGCCATCTTACCCTCGTTCATTAAGAGGGTCTGTTACGACAGGTTAATGTCAAATGATGTTAAATCCTGTGCTCCTCTTCTCGCAAGGGCTAATGAGGATTTCGGCGAATGCCTGGCGGGCTTTGCTGGCGCGGAACCGGTTAGGCTGCTTTAATTCCGGTCATGGTCAGCGTCCGGCGCTGCTTTGTACAATTTACGATTTTTTAACGACGCATCCAGCACCGGAGCCTGACTGATGACCCGAATGGTCACTTCGCTTTCTGCCCTCATACTCAGCATCGTTTTGCTGGTCAGCGGCAATGCCTTTCTGATGACTTTGCTCGGCGTGCGGCTGAGCATTGAATCTGTCTCCGCGGACATTATCGGCTGGATTCTGGTCTGTTACTCCATCGGCTTTGTGCTGGGTACGCTTTACGTACACCGGATTATCAGCCGGGTTGGTCATATCCGTACGTTTGCCGCGTTTGCAGCCATGGCGGCGGTGTGTTCGCTGCTCTATCCCATGGCGGTGTCAGAACCTTTGTGGGCGATTCTGCGGGGGCTTTCCGGTTTCAGTGCGGCCAGCGTGCTGGTCGTTATCGAAAGCTGGTTCAGTGCGCGGGCGACCAACGCCAATCGCGGCACCCTTTTCGCCATCTATCAGATTGTTTTCTATACCTCGGTAGCTGGCGGGCAACTGCTGATCAACGTGGGTGAGCCGTCCTCTTTCGTTCCGTTTTCACTGGCAGCTGTGCTGCTGGCGATTGCCCTTATACCCCTGGCTCTGACGCGAATGGAAGCACCCGAGGTTGGTCCTATCGAGCGTTTATCTTTCTTTACTCTGGCGCGGGAGTCGTTTACCGGGGTGTCCGGAGCCCTTATCTGTGGCGTACTCATCGGCTCTTTCTATGCCCTTGGTCCGGTGTACGCCACGCTGGCGGGCCTTGAGGTCAGCCGGGTGTCCACCTTCATGGCCAGT
The DNA here is from genome assembly GCF_008795985.1 of Marinobacter halotolerans. Classification (NCBI taxonomy): domain Bacteria; kingdom Pseudomonadati; phylum Pseudomonadota; class Gammaproteobacteria; order Pseudomonadales; family Marinobacteraceae; genus Marinobacter; species Marinobacter halotolerans. The sequence continues at coordinate 1,725,369 of NZ_VMHP01000001.1, forward strand.
GCCATTGTCGCAGCCATGGTCTTTGCCTGGCCTTTGGGCCTTCTCTGCGACCGGTTTGATCGTCGCCGGGTGATGTTCTGGGTAGCGATGACCGCAGCCGTTGCGTCTGGGCTTGTCGTGGTTTTCGGCGCTGAGCGGTTATGGCTGCTAACGCTTCTTGTGGCGATTTTCACCGGCCTTTCTGCCACGCTTTACCCGATTGCGGTGGCCATCACCAATGACCGCATGGCGAGCAATCGTATTGTGGCTGCCAGTGCAACGCTGCTGCTCAGTTATGGTGTCGGTAGTGTTATCGGACCTATTGTCATGGCTCAACTGTTGGCCTTTCTGGGGCCAGACGGGTTGTTCATGGGCAATGCCGCCTTCCTGGTGCTTCTGGCATTGGCAACCAGCTATCGCATTGCCAGCACCGAGGATGTGGCCGTGGCGGATCAGGAGCACTTTGTGCCTGCCATGCCCGAAAGCTCTACGGCTCTGGTGGAGATCGATCCCCGTAACGAGGCATTTCATGAGGCCCAAGAGACCCCGACTTCAGAGCAGCCGGGCACCCCCTCAGAGCGCGCCAGCTAGGCGCGCCTTCCCCTCTCCCGCTTTCTTTCGGTAATCACGGGTTTGTTTACGAAACAGAACCTGTTTTTATGACAATTGTTAGCTTACTATTAGTGCCTTTAATCGCCGGAGTATCGAGTATGAGAGACGAATTTCCATTTGCGGTTGCCCGGGTAACCCGTCGGTGGCGCAAACTCCTGGATGAACGCCTGAAAGATCTGGGCGTTACCCAGGCCCGCTGGACTACCATGGTCTATCTGCAAAAGGGTGGAGAAGGTCTTACGCAACGTGAACTGGCGCGTCTGATGGCCATCGAGAATCCGACACTGGTACGACTTCTGGACAGCCTGGAGCAACAGAATCTGATCGAACGCCGTCCCTGTCCCAATGACCGGCGTGCCCGTCGTCTCCATCTGACAGAGGCTGGAACCTCCTTCATGAACGTGTTGAATGAGCGCGCGGCAGAGCTGCGGGAGGAAATGCTGGACGGCCTTACCGACGATGAGATCGGCGACGCCCTCAAGATTTTCCACAGAATCCTGGATAACGCCGAAAAACAACGCTAACCCGCCCCTTCTCAATCGCTGTCCGGAAGCCGCCGCCACATGAAGACGAATGACAATTCGGTCGAGGGTCTGAGGGCCCGGTACGGCGAGCGTTGGCGCTGGCTCGCCGTTGCCACCGTGATGCTGGGCACCATGGCGACGGTGCTCAGTGCCACGGTGGTGAATGTCGCCCTGCATGAGATCATGCTGGAATTCGATATCCGCCAGGGCCAGGTCCACTGGCTAGCCACCGGCTTTATTGCGGCGATGACCACCACCATGCTGACCAGCAGCTGGCTGCTTGATCATTTTGGCCTGCGTATCACTCTGGGCACGGCCATGGCCCTGTTCAGCGTTGTATCGGTTCTGGGCGGGTTTGCCGACAGCCCGGAACTGCTGATTCTCGCAAGGATTGTCCAGGGCGCGCTGGCGGGGCTGATGCAGCCCATGGGCATGTATCTGGTCTTCCGTATCTTTCCCCGGGAGCGACGGGGCCGGGCCATGGGTATTTATGGCATGGGTGTGATTCTCGCGCCCGCTCTGGGGCCGGTTCTGGGCGGATTTCTGGTGGATGAACTGGACTGGCGCTACGTGATGTTTGCTCCGGTACCGGTCACTGTCCTGGGCGTGTTTATGGCGTGGCGCTTTCTGCCCCTTCCGCCAAGCCGTCCCGCGCCCTATCGTTTTGATCTGCCCGGCCTGGTTTTGCTTGGTCTGACCATTGGTCTGAGCCTGGATGCACTGAACCGGCTGCAGCACGGTGTCGATAGTGGCCTGCAGGTGATGGTTGAAGGCGTCATTGCCCTGACAACCCTGACCCTGTTCGTGCGTCGGGAGCGACGAACGCCCCACCCCTTGATGAATGTCAGGCTTTTCCGCCGCCGCAGCTTTCTGTTTGCCAATCTTGGCGCCGCGGCCCTGGGGCTGGCGCTTTTCGGTTCTACTTATCTGGTGCCACTGTTCGTGCAGACGGCTCTCGAGTTTTCTGCCACAGAGGCGGGCCTTCTGATGTTGCCGGCGGGCCTGGTGCTGGGCATGACGTTTCCTATCGCCGGCCGTCTGGCGGACCAGCGTAGTGCTCGGAGCCTGGTGCTTTTCGGTATCGGTATGTTCGCATTGTCGGCCATGCTGTTCGCGATGTCTGATGTCACCCTGGCATTTGGTTGGCTGGCGCTTTGGACCGTGTTCGGGCGCATCGGGCTGGGTTTCATGTTGCCGGCGCTGTCGACCGGTGCCCTGAATCCACTAGAGCCCCATGAGCTAGGCGCGGGTTCCAGCACAATCAACTTTACCCGCCAGCTCGGTGGTGCCTTTGGGGTTAACATGGTTGCCCTGACCATCGAATACGGTGAGCACAGTGGTGGCATACCCACCATCGGCGCATTTCATTCTGCCTGGTGGCTGGTGGCCGTGTTCGTAGCGGTCGCTGCCGTCCCGGTATGGAAGATGCGAACCTAGCTGAAAGGGTGCTAGTGCCGCCAGCGGGAAGAACGGTTATCATGTGAACAAACGTAGTATGTGGAACAGTACCCGGAGTTGTATCTGGAACAGTCGAATGATCAATAGATTTCTGACAGCCTGCCTGATGACGGGCCTGCTTGGCCTGAACCCCGGTCTGGCCATGGCGGAATCCGGCTCGAAGTCGATTCAGTCGCCCGACAACGGCGGTGCCGGCCAGCCCACGGCTGACACGCCAAGAAAGCCGCGGGTCCCCCTGTTTAACGTTGACGGGGATCTCGCCGGGCAGCTTTCGGTGATGACCACCGAATATGAAGATACCTTTGCTGGCATTGGCAATCGGGTAAGCCTGGGGTATCTCGAACTGGTCAAGGCGAATCCCGGTGTTGACCCATGGTTACCCGGGGACGGCACCACTATTACCCTGCCCCGTAAATACATCATGCCGGACGGGCCACGTGAAGGTATCGTCATAAATCTGGCCGAGTATCGCCTGTATTACTTCACAGACGGAGGGGTTGAGGTGTATCCGGTGGGAGTTGGTACCGAGGATAACCCGTCACCAGTAACTGACGCCCAAGTGACCATGTCGCTGAAATCACCGGCCTGGTACCCGCCGAAAAGCATTCGTGCCGAATACGAGGCCATGGGCGAGTATCTGCCCAGAATGATTCCTCCGGGCCCGGACAATCCGCTTGGGAATTATGCCCTGATGCTCAGTGCCGAAGGCTATCTGATCCATGGTACCAATAAACAGTTCGGTGTGGGGATGCAGGTCAGTCATGGTTGCTTCCGCATGTACAACGAAGATATCGGCTGGCTGGCCTATGAAGTCAGCAAGGGCACGCCCGTGCGTGTCATCCGCGAACCCGTCAAAATCGGCATGCGGGGCAATGAAGTGTGGCTTGAAGTCCATCGCCCGGAAGAAATCTACACTACCGAGGACCGGGAAGAACTCTGGCAAACGGTTTCCCGGAAAATCGACGCTCTTCGCGAGCGGCTCCCCGGGCTTCAGGTAAAGCGAAGCGCCATCGAAAACGCCGTTGAACTGGCCGATGGCCTGCCCCGCATGGTTGGCGAACAGCCACCGCAACTCGCCGCTGAAAGCGCCACCCCGGACCGCAGCACCCCCAATGGCCCCGGTATCCCCCAGCAACTCTGGTTCTGACCCGGTCCTCGCAGAAAGGTAAACCGCGCTTCTATCCACTATGATTGTGACAGGGGTTCCGATGGATATCGGAGCCCTGCCTTGGCTACCTTTTCAAATGCCGGGAGGATAGATGCTGACGAATCCGAACTCACAGACGTCCCGCTCCGGCAGGACCGGTCGAATTCTTTTTTGGGCGCTTCTGCTGGCGACAGGTCTGGCTGTTGCCTCCGGGCTGTTCATACAATTCGTTCATGCCCAATCGTCGGACGCACCCACCGGCCGTGTGCTGACCATTGACGGGGCAATCGGCCCCGCAACCATGGATTATCTGGTGCGTGGTATCGAACAGGCGGAAGCCGAGGGGGCCGAACTGGTGGTGATCCGGCTGGATACACCGGGCGGCCTGATGGCCTCCACCCGGGATATCATCAAGAAGATTCTGGCCTCGAAAGTACCCGTGGTGACCTGGGTTACTCCAGCCGGGGCGAGAGCGGCCAGTGCCGGAACCTACCTTCTCTACGGCAGCCATGTGGCCGCCATGGAACCTGCCACCCACCTGGGTTCCGCAACCCCCGTGCAGATGGGTGGTTTGCCTGGCTCGAACGGGTCCGAAACCCAGCCAGAGAGCGAAAGCGAAGACGGTTCAAAACCGTCAGCATCCGATTCAAAGCCCGAGTCCGCGGAAAAAACGCGCGGGGGTAGCGCCATGGAGCGCAAAGTCCTTGAAGACGCTGTTAGCTACATCCGGGGTCTGGCAGAGCGGCATGGCCGCAATGCCGACTGGGCGGAAGCGGCAGTGCGTGAAGCGGTTAATCTCAACGCAGACGAAGCGCTTGAAAAGAATGTGATAGACGTGGTGGCGGCCAGCCTGCCGGAGCTGATGAGCAAGATTGACGGATCCACCATGGTCATGAGCGATGGTGAGCGAATCCTGAATACAGAAGGCATTGATCTGCAGAACACAGATCCGGACTGGCGTACCAAGCTACTTTCAGTGATTACTGACCCCAACGTCGCCTATTTCCTGATGATCATCGGCTTTTACGGCATTGTCTTCGAACTGGCGAATCCGGGCTCGATTTTCCCGGGTGTGATTGGCGCTATCTGTCTGGTGCTCGCGCTGTTTGCCTTCCAGGTGCTGTCCGTGAACTACGCAGGCCTTGCGCTGATTCTACTTGGGCTGGCATTTATTGTTGGTGAGGCCTTCATGCCCAGCTTCGGCATTCTGGGTATCGGCGGGATCGTTGCGTTTGTGACCGGCTCCATCATCCTGATGGATGGCAGCCACCAGGATATCTCTTTGCCCACCATAGGCGGAACTGCAGCGGTCGCCGGCGGATTTATTCTATGGACAGTGATTCGGTTTGTGGGTTTACGACGTAAGCCGCCAGTCAGTGGTATTGAGAACAGCGCCCATGAGCCGGCCACTGCCCTGGATGATTTCCAGCCGGAGGACGGCGGCTATCGCGGACATGTGCGTTTCAGCGGCGAGCGCTGGAACGCTGTCAGCAATCAACCCGTCAGCTCCGGCCAGCGCCTGGAGGTGACGACCGTCGAAGGACTTACGGTCCATGTGACCAGAGCGAAAGCTGAAAAGGAGGCATCATGAATTCATTCGAACTGATTCCCTATGTTGTTCCCGCAGTAGTTCTGCTGCTGATACTTGGCTCCGCCATCAAAATCCTGCCGGAATACGAGCGAGGTGTGGTGTTTTTCCTGGGCCGGTTCCAGGGTGTAAAAGGTCCAGGGCTGATCATTGTCATTCCAGTGATTCAACAGATCGTAAGGGTCGATCTGAGGGTTATTACCCTGGATGTTCCGAGCCAGGATGTCATCTCCAAGGATAACGTAACCGTCCGGGTGAACGCGGTGTTGTATTTCCGGGTGGTTGATCCTGAGCGGGCGATCATCAGGGTGGAGGATTTCGGCTCGGCGACCAGCCAGCTGGCGCAGACCACGTTGCGCTCGGTGCTAGGTAAGCACGATCTGGACGAGATGCTGTCAGAGCGGGACAAACTCAACTCGGACATTCAGGAGATCATTGATGCTCAAACCGAGGAGTGGGGTATCAAGGTCGCCAACGTGGAAATAAAGCACGTGGACCTCAACGAGTCGATGATTCGCGCTATTGCGCGACAGGCAGAGGCGGAGCGTGAACGCCGGGCTAAGGTCATTCATGCGGAAGGTGAGCTGCAGGCCTCGAAAAAGCTGGTGGAGGCAGCCGATGTGATGTCGACGAATTCCGGAGCCATGCAGTTGCGCTATATGCAGACTCTGGCGGATATGAGCACTAACAATTCGTCGACTATTGTCTTTCCGTTGCCCATTGAGATGATGTCGTCGTTCATGGGTCAGTCGAAGCCGTCGGCGCCGTCAGAAAAGAACAAGGAGTGATCAGCACGACCGTCCAGGCACAAAAAAAGGCCGGTAAGAACCGGCCTTTTCCTTGCAATACTCAGCCTTACTTCTGGCTGGCACGCTCGAGCATACGCTTGGCGCGCTCGTTAGCTTCCTGAGCTGCTTTCATGGCAGCTTCGGCTTTTGACAGAGCTTCGTTAGCTGTCCGCTCGGCGGAGCGAGCTGTGCTGGAAGCGCTGTTAGCGGTGTTCAGTGCATTTTCAGCAGTGGATTCAGCTGACATAGCTGTTGAATTAGCTTCTTCTACAGCACCGTCGTTGGTTGACGCACAACCTGCTGTCAGTGCGGTAGCCAGTGCAAACCCTGCGATCGTAATCTTACGCATTCTGTATTCCCCTTATTGGTCGTCTTATTTCCTGCTTTCAAAAAGTCTAAACCGTAAACTTCCTGTCAACGAGGGTCCGACGGCCAAATGCCACCGGAGTCGTCAAACAGTGTAAAACAGTCTGAACGATAATGTTAACTAGGGATACGTAAAATTCCCTGCCCTATGACAACAACTTAATAATCCGTACATAGTAAGTACAGGTAAATAACGCACCCGGTAATAGATTACGGGTCAGGGCAGGATCCGGATTGGTGTGCCATCGGCAACCAGACGCCAGATTTCGTCGATTTCCTCGTTGCTTACTGCGATACAGCCGTCGGTCCAGTCCAGCCCTTTATAGGCGAACCCCATGTCGTCTGCGTCGTTTGGCAGGCCGTGAATCATGATGTTGCCGCCGGGGTCCAGGCCCCAGGCCGAGGCCATTTCCCGATCATTTTCGTTGGGATAGGAGATGTGGATAGACTTGTAGTAATCGCTGGCGGCGTTGCGCCAGTCCAGCGTGTACTCACCTTCCGGCGTGCGTTCGTCGCCCTCATAAAGTTTGTGGCCGGAGGGGTTGTCTCCCAGGCCGATACGATAACTGCGGACAACCTCATCACCGTCAAGCAGGTACAGGCGGCGCTCGGCCTTTCGCACCAGAACCTCGGTGACCTTTGCCGGACCCGGCGTGAGCGTGGTATCCAACATGGCCAGCTCAGTGGCAATCACCGGGCGGGTCGACAGCATCAGCCACACAAAGAAAAGCCCCATAGCAGATGCCAGGGCAGTCGAGCGTCTTAATGATCCGGAGTGAAAACGGGTGCGTTTCGTCATAATTGTGGGGTTAGATTAAACTTTACTCATGTTATAGCACAGGTATTTTGCTGGCCAAACCAGTGATTGTGCGGGATTTTGTTAAGAAGTTTGTCCGCTGTCCATTTTCAGGCCGACTTTGGTTACCCGGTCTGCCTCCGTGGCCCGTGCGACCAGAACCACCGGCCCCAGTACCACCTTGTCACCGATGACCGGATGGCCCTTGGTCCTGCGGGCAAAGCACTCTGCCAGTGACAGTTCCGGCGGCAGTTCATCGAATTCAATGCCGTAGACCTGCTCAACATCCCCCAGCAGTGCGTCGCCATTGAGCACGAAATCCCCGAAGAATGCCCGCTCGGCCAGGTAGGTCGGGGGCTGGCGGCCACTGAGCGCACGGCCCAGTTCCGGCACTACGTCGGGCGTTGCAAACATGGCAATCACGTCGCCGGCCGACACATCCATGTCAGGGCTTGGCGGAAGGCAGGCGCGGTGGCGGAATACGCCGGCCAGTGCCGTGTTCTCCGGAAGGCGCAGCTGCCCCAGCGGACGCGGTACTTCCCAGGAGTCGCCCCGCAACGGGAAAAGCATGAGCTCGTGATCACCTGCGGCGGGCACGTCCAGCGGAAGCCGCCGGTAGGGATCCTCACCGGACGGTACTTCCAGCCTGAGTCGACGCGCCAGTGGTGCCATGGTGGTGCCCTGGACAACCAGAGACACCAAAACAATGAAGAATGCGATATGGAAGATCTGTTGCGCGGATGGCAGATCGGCAATGACCGGAAACAGGGCCAGTACGATCGGCACAGCGCCACGCAGACCGACCCAGCTAATGAAGCCCAATTCCCGGCGGTTGAATCCGAAAGGCCAGAGCGTCATCAGTATGGCGGCCGGTCGGATAACAAAGATCAGCGCGATTGCCAGAATCAGGCCGCCGCCGGCCAGTGGCAACAACTCCGACGGTGACACCAGCAGCCCCAGCATCAGAAACAGGCAGAGCTGCGCAAGCCAGGCCAGGCCGTCGTGAACCTGCAGAATCATCGGCATCATCCGCACCGGCCGGTTACCGATCACCACGCCGGTCAGATAAATGGCCAGGAACCCACTGCCGCCCAGTTCGTTGGTGCCGGCAAATACCGCCAGACCTGCTGCAACCACCAGTAGCGGGTAGAGGGAAGGGGTCAGCCGGGACCGGTTGGCCAGGTTGACCACGACAAATCCGCCCAGCACTCCGATAACACCGCCGATGCCGAACTGTTTTATCAGCAGTATGAGTGACCCCCAGCCTTCGGAAACGCCGCCGGAATCAATCATGGTAACCAACATCAGCGTCAGAAAGATCGCCATCGGATCGTTACTGCCGGACTCAATTTCCAGGGTGGCGCTGACCCGCTCGTTCAGGTGCAGCCCCCGCCCCTGAAGCAGCGAGAACACGGCGGCCGCATCGGTAGACGAGATGATCGCGCCAATAAGCAGTGCGGTAAGCCAGCCCAGATCAAACACCCACCATGCCACGAGGCCGGCGCCCGCTGCGGTCAGGAAGACCCCGGCTGAGGCCAGGACCAGTGCCGGGCGAAGGCCCACCCGGAAGGTTTCTGCCCGGGTACGCATGCCGCCGTCCAGCAGAATGACCCCGAGGGCCAGGTTGGCAATGGTGAAGGCCAGTTCGAAATTATCGAACTGGAGCCCGCCGGGGCCGTCCTCGCCCATCATCATGCCGACAATCAGGAAAATCAGCAGAACCGGCATACCCAGACGGCTGGACAGGGGGCTCAGCAGGATGCTGATAACCAGCATCAGGGCACCGATCAGCGTCAGAGTGGCGTCCATACGGGCTCCGGGTCAGTGCAGCTTTAGCTTCGGGTGCATGGCCCGGCTGACCCGATCCATCAGCCAGATAATGCCGGTTCGTAACACGCCGTGAAGCGCCACCTGATGCATTCGATACAGGGAGGTATAGAAAATGCGCGCAACCCGGCCTTCAATATACATGCTGCGGCCGGACAGGTTGCCCATCAGGTTGCCAACGGTGGTGTAACGGCTGAAGTTGATCAGTGAGCCGTGATCCTTGTAGATGAAAGGTACGGGTTCCCGGCCTTCCAAACGGTTGCAGAGGGATTTGAACAGCGTGTCTGCCTGCTGGTGGGCGGACTGGGCCCGGGGCGGTACCGGCAGTTCGGAGTTCGGCTGCGGGCACTCGGCGCAGTCGCCGAATGCAAATATCTGGTCGTCGGTGGTGGACTGAAGGGTCTGCCGTACCCGGATCTGATTCCCCCCGTTGGTTTCCAGGCCTTCAAGCTTTGACAGGAATTCCGGGGCCTTAATGCCCGCAGCCCATATGGTCATTTCCGAGGCCAGCTCGGTGCCGTCTTTCATGATGACGGTAGAGTCGGTGATCTTGCTGACGGGCTGACCGGTCAGAACGCTGACGTTCTGGTGTTCCAGTTCCGCCGTGGCCGCGGCTGAAATCCGCTCCGGCAGTGCCGGCAGAATGCGCCGGGCTGCCTCGATGACCGTGATCGACACATCCGAGGGGCGCAGATGATTCATGCCGTAAACTGGCAGTTCCCGGGAGGCAAGCCGAAGCTCAGCTGCCAGTTCCACGCCCGTGGCCCCGGCCCCGATGATGGTGATTGGCAATTCGTGGCTGGTGTCGCAGTCGGCCTGGTGATTTTTTCTGAGAAACGCGTTCAGCAGCTGGTTATGGAAGCGCCGGGCCTGCGGCAGGCTGTCGAGGAAAATGCAGTGCTCCTGGGCGCCGGGGGTGCCGAAATCATTGGCGTTGCTGCCAACGGCCATCACCAGGGTGTCGTAGTGAATATGCCTCTCCGGCACCACTTCATTACCCGCCTCGTCGAGGAACGGGGCAATGACCACATTGCGACCGATCTGGTCCAGATCCGCCATGCAGCCGAGCTGGAACTCGTAATGATGTTTGCTGGCATGGGCCCGGTAATTGATTTCATTGGCGTTGGCATCCAGTGAACCGGAGGCTACTTCGTGAAGCAGGGGTTTCCAGACGTGGGTCAGCCCCGAATCCACCAGTGTGATGCGGGCTTTGCCTTTCTTGCCGAGTTTGTTGCCCAGCCTGGTCACCAGTTCCAGGCCGCCAGCGCCACCTCCGACCACAACAATATGATGCAGGTTTTCCATAACGGGTACGTCCTGTTCACGAAAAGATAAAAAAGAAACTTTTGATCAATGACTTACCCGGTAAGGCTCCAGCAGGGCTGCCATGTCGTCGGCCAGTTCGGACACAGAACGGGCACTGGTTTCACGCTGGGCAAAGGCGCGCAATCCCATGATCTGTGCCTGAACCAGCCGCGCAAGGCGTTCGCAGTCGGTATCCGGTTTCAGCTCGCCCCGCTCACGGGCCCGTTTCAGAGCGCTGGCGATGGACTGCTCGATGCCGTAAAGCAGCTCATTGGCCTGGCTGGCAATATTGTCGTGTGTGTAGCTTGCTTCCAGCAGGGTTTTTACCAGCATACACGCCCTGGATGGTTCGGGGCTTTCCGGGCAGCAGGCAAGGGCGATATCCCGCAGATAATCCTGCAACGAATCAATGATTGAACCCTGTTCGCTCAGCAGCCCGCCCAGCACGCTGTTGCCTTTTTCGACATAGGCATCCAGCGCTTCACTGAAGAGTTTGTCCTTACTGCCAAAGGTCGCGTAAATGCTGCCGGGGCGCATGTCCAGGGCCTGCTCGATCTGTTTCATGGACGTGGCGTGGTAGCCGCGTTCCCAGAACAGGTGAACGGCTTTTTCCAGCGCGGTCTGTCGATCGTAGCGTGCGTTTCTGGCCATGGTACTGCTCATCGGTGGCAAATCTGAGAGACCCTAACTATAACTTGAACGAACGCTCAATAATAGCTGGGGCGACAGTGGGACCTGACGAAGCACTCAGGAGCTCTGGAGGGAAAACTCAGCTTAAGCGAATCACTCTCGCCATCAGTCTCCGCCAGTCGATGGGCAGAACGTCTTCCAGCCCAACCAGGCGGGGGTCCCGGTTGGCGGGCAGCTCAAAAGGCTGCTTGCTGCCGTAGATTACGGTGTTGTTGGTTTTGCTTTTGAAAGCCAGTACCACCGCGAACTCCCCCTGAAGCTGTCTGAAAAACGCCCCGTTAAGATCCGGCGTGCGGTGGTAATTCAACGCTATCCAGCCGCTGTCGGACAGAACCCTGCTGCATTGTTTGATAAACTCCCGCTGAACCTGGGTTGGGCTCATTCGCTCGGCGCTGTACATGTCCGCCATGATGAAATCCGTATGGCCATCGGGTAAGGCATCCACAGCATTGCGGGCGTCTTCAACCGTCACGGTAAGACGAGGGGAGTCAGACAGATCGAAATACTCGCGGGCCACATCGACAACACTTTGGCGCAGTTCCACCGCATGAACCTGGCACTCAGGCAGCGTGTGCAGCAGCGCATTGGCGACAACGCCGCCGCCAAGGCCCAGAATGGTGACGTGCGCAGGTCGGTGGAAGGCCACTGGCAACAACATCGCGCGGCTGTATTCATGAACCGGCAGGTGCGGCCGACGCCGCGCGATCTTGCTCTGTTCGAAAACCGAATCGAAGGTCATCACCCGATGTTTGCGATAATCGATGACCAGAATGCCGCCAAGATCATCCCGGGCAAAGTGAATAATGTTGCCTTTCAATACCAGTGTCTCCGGTGAATGTGCTATGAGCGTCGAGCCATTTTCTGCCCTTGCCTGCCCTTTGGACGGCAAACCGCTGAATCCCGATTCTACAACCTGGCGTTGCCAGGATGCCCACAGTTTCGACGTGGCCAGGCAGGGCTATATAAATTTGCTGCCCGTGCAGAATAAACGTTCTCTGCAGCCCGGGGACAGCAAAGAAATGGTCGCCGCCCGCCAGCGATTTCTGAATGCCGGTCATTACCTGCTCGTGGCAGAGGCTGTGCGTGACTCGGTTATTCGTGCTTTTGCCGGCAATTCAGGTGTGGTTTCCTGCCTCGATGCCGGCTGTGGCGAAGGCTATTACCTGCGGGAACTGGCTGCGGCCGACAATGGGCTGGCACTGTCCCTGATTGGCCTGGACATCTCCAAATGGGCGACCCTGGCCGCGGCAAAGCAGGACAAACGACCCCGTTGGCTGGTTGGTAGCAACGCTGGCCTGCCTATACTGCCCGGCACCCTGGACTGCATTCTCTGTCTTTTCGGTTTTCCCGTTTACAACGAATTTGCCCGCGTGCTGAAGCCGGGCGGGATGCTGATTCAGGCAGACGCGGGCCCGGACCACCTGAGGGAATTGCGGGAGATTATCTACCCGGCACTGAAATCTGAAAAGCCGGCGATGGAGCACGAACCAGAAGGCTTTTCCATCGCCGGGACGGATACCCTCAACTTCCCGCTGACGCTGACCCACCCGGAGGCCATCGCCGACCTGCTGGCAATGACTCCCCACTTTTACCGGGCGCCGCCTGAAGGACGAGAGAGAGCCGCAAGCTTGGAAATGCTGACGGTTACCATCCAGGTAAACCTTATCCAACGGCAGCGCATCTGAATTCCAATGGGCGATCGCCCGATCGGTTACTGATCCGCCCCGGCTTCCAGCAGGCATTCGACCAGGTCCGTGCGCTCGGCCATGGTCGCCACCATCAGTGGCGTCTGTGACTGATGATCCGGTAAATTGGGATCGGCTTCCCGGTCCAGCAGCATCCGGGCCGTCTCCGTGTGCCCGTTCTGGCAGGCCAGCATCAACAGGGTCTCGCCGTTGTTGGTGCGGATGTCTACCGGCACGCCCGCGTCGAGCATCACATTCAGGGGCCCGGTGCCACCGTTACGGGCCAGCTCGAAAAGCCCCTGTAGAAACGCAACGGCGTCTTCGTCTTTCTGGTTGTCCGGATTGCTGGGCTGGTCTGTTTTATCGCGGCTCATAGTGTCTCTTTATGTTGCTCTGTTTGCTTTCATTCTGGCTCGGGTTTGCAGGGGATTCTGGACAGACCCACAACACCACTGTTAAAAACATGGTAACAGCGAAGTAAAAACCAATCAGGGCTCAGGAGATCAGCAAGGTGGATATTACAGTCCGAGGCATTGAAGAAGGCCAGCCGGTACCCGAGGAGTTTGCGTTCGGCGTATACAGTGAGCAGGACCACATGAGTTTTGGCCCCAACAAGAATCCGGAAGTGATCTGGGACAAGGCGCCGGAAGGCACCAAAAGCTTTGTGGTCATGATGTTTGACCCCGACGTGCCCAGCGTCGCAGATGACGCCAACCAGGAGGGGAAAGTCGTTTCGAAGGACATTCCCCGGGTGGATTTCTTTCACTGGCTGCTGGTGGATATTCCCGCCTCCACTTCCCGCATTCCCGAAGGGGAAGACAGTGACGGTGTCATGCCCAAGGGCAAGGAGCCGGGCCCTGGTCCCATTGGTATTCGTGGCGTGAACAACTTCACCCAGTTTTTGGCCGGTAATCCCGACATGGCCGGCACCTACGGCGGCTACGACGGCCCCTGCCCGCCCTGGAATGATGAGATCATTCACCACTACCACTACGAAGTGCATGCCCTGGATGTGGAAAGCCTTGGCCTTGACGGGGAGTTTGACGGCGCTGCGGTTCGCGACGCCATGAAGGGGCATGTGCTGGATAGTGCACGTGTCACCGGTACCTACACCCTCAATCCGGATTTGTTCTGAGCGGCCGATTATGTAACAAATCGGCGGTCTCCGGGTCTGTGCTGACAGCCTTTATTCACTCACAGACCAGGAGTTGCCATGCGCTTTATCCGACTCACGGGGTTCACCGCCCTTTTATTGGTGTTCTTTGCGGGAGCCGCCCGGGCTGACGTGAATCCACAGCTCTACGAGCCCTACCAGAAGCTACTTGACCGTTTCCTGATCGAAAAGGATCTGCCCGGTGGTGGCCTGGTTTCCGCCTTCGATTACCGGGCCGCGTCGAATGACGGCAACACCCTGAAGTTGCTCTCGGACCAGCGCGAAGCCCTTGCCGGGTTTGATCCCTCCCGGCTTGGCGGAAAGCTGGAGTCGGTTGCCTTCTGGATCAACGCCTATAATTTTTTCATGGTGAATCAGTTACTGACGGAGCAGCCGGATGGCGAGCTGGTGGCGTCGGTGTGGGATTACGGTGGCCGCATCAACCCCTTTGTAGACAGCGTGTTTCAGCGCGAAAAGTTTGTGGTCGGTGGGGAGAAATACAGCCTGGACCACATTGAAAAAGGCATTCTCCTGGGTGCTGACTATGCCGACAAAGGCTGGAAGGACGCCCGGGTTCATTTTGCGGTGAATTGCGCGGCCGTGGGCTGCCCGCCGCTACGCCAGGCGATTTACACCGCCGACAATCTTGAAGATCTGCTGGCAGAGAATACCCGCCGGGCCTTTTTAACCGACTACCACTTGAAGGTCGAGGGTAAAATTCTTTACGTCACTGAACTGTTCAAGTGGTATGAAGATGACTTCAAAGAGGCTGCCAGATCCCGCAAAGCGTTTATCAGGGAATGGGTGGATTCGGCCCTGGCAGAGCGTGTGACGCAAACGTCCTCCGTGATGTTTATTGATTACGACTGGTCGCTTAACAAGCCGTCCAACTTTCCGGAATTTCGATAGTCTCGAGGTGGGATATGAAAAAGGTATGCGCAGTTATGGGGGTAGGCCCGGGCAACGGCGAAGCCTTTGTGCGGCGGTTCAGCGATGAGGGCTTTCAGATAGCGATGCTTGCTCGCAGCGAAGACTACCTGAAACAGCTTGAGCAATCGGTATCCGGTACCCACGCGTTCCCCTGTGACCTGATGGAGCCGGGGCAGGTCACTTCGGTGCTGGCGGAAATCGAGTGCAGGCTCGGGCCGGTGTCGGTCATGCTTTATAATGCCGGTGGCGGTGTGTTCAAGAATGTGGAAGAAGCCAGCCTGGATGACTTCGAAGCCAACTGGCGCCTGAATGTTCAGGGCCTGGTGGCCGCCACCAAAGCGGCCTTGCCACAGCTTCGCCAGCACGATGCCTCCAGCATTATCGTTACCAGTGCTTCAGCCGCTACCCGGGGCCGGGTCAACACGGCGCCCTTTGCTTCCGCCAAGGCCGCCCAGCGTAGTCTTGCCCAGTCCCTGGCCCGCCAGCTCGGCCCGGAAAAGATTCACGTGGCCAATGTGGTGATTGACGGCGTGGTCGACCTGCCCCGCACCCGCCAAATGCTTCCGGACAAACCGGATGACTTCTTTGTGCAGCCGTCGGCAGTGGCTGACGCTGTCTGGACACTCAGCCAGCAGGATCCGTCGGCCTGGACCTTCGAGCTGGATATCCGCCCGTTCGGGGAAAACTGGTAATTCACGTTCGCGTTTTCGGAAGCCATTTATACCGGGTTGGTGGCCAGAATCTTCTTCAGAAAGTCCTGCGTCCGGGGATCCTTGGGGTTGTAGAAAATCTCGCTGGGCGGTCCCTGTTCCACAATCCGGCCGCCGTCGATAAAGATCACCCGGTCGGCGACATCCCGTGCGAAGGACATTTCGTGGGTCACCACCATCATGGTTTGACGCTCAGAGGCCAGCTGTTTCATCAGTCCCAGCACTTCTTCCACCCATTCCGGGTCCAGGGATGACGTGGGTTCATCGAACAGGATGACCTCGGCCCCCGTGGCCATGGCGCGGCCAATGCCCACCCGTTGCTGCTGCCCGCCGGACATGGCCGCCGGATAGGCATCCGCCTTATCGGCCAGTCCGATCTGCTGCAGTATCTCGCGAGCTCGTTTGTACGCTTTTTCCTTGGGCCATTTGTCCACCACCAGAAGGCGCTCGGCGATGTTCTGTAAGGCGGTCTTGTTGGCGAACAGCGCGTAGTTCTGGAACACGAAGGCGGTTCGCCGCCGCATGGACAGGATGTCTGAGCGGCTGGCCTTGCGCACATCCACCGTCAGGTCGCCCACGGTCATGGTTCCGGCGGTGGGCTGTTCCAGAAAATTGAGGCAGCGCAGTAGGGTGGATTTGCCGGTGCCCGACGGCCCGATGATCACCACGATCTCGCCTTTCTCGATGGCCAGATCAATACCGTCGAGAACGACCGTGTCGCCAAATTGCTTGCTCAGTGACTCCAGTTTGATCATCGGCTATAGGCCTTGTTCAGGCGGATTTCCAGGTAGTACTGAAGCTTGGACAGCATTTCTACCACGATCCAGTAGATAACGGCGGCCACGATAAAGGCTTCAAAATACAGGAAGCTGCCGGCGGCTTCCTTCTGGGTGGCCCCCATCAGCTCGGTGACGCCGAGGGTAAATGCCAGGGAGGTGGCCTTGATCATGTCGATGAAGTAGTTCATCAGGGTGGGCAGCGCTACCCGGGTGGCCTGGGGCAGGACGATCCGGCGCATCATCTGGCCGTTGGTCATGCCGATGGACAGAGCCGCTTCGGTCTGGCTGCGGTCAACGCCCACAATGGCGGCGCGGATGGATTCCGCCATATAGGCGGAAAAATGCATGGTCAGGCCCATGATGGTTGCCGTGACGCCGTCTATCACCGTCAGCCCGCTGGCCAACTGAGGCAGCCCGTAATAGAACAGGAACAGCTGCACCAGCAGTGGCGTACCCCGGAAAAAGGAGATGAACACAATGGTCAGCTGGTTGAGGACCGGAATGCCCAGTACCCGAACCACCGCAAACAGGCAGGCAAGGATCAGCGCAAGCGCCATCCCCGTGCCTGCCAGCTGAAGGGTCAGGGGCAGATACCCGAGCAGTACGGGTATCAGCCCCACCATATAGTCGACGTTTAACACGTCCATAGGCAGTCAGGCCTCTGTTGGGCCCTCAGGGCCGGGTGATGTCGGTGCCGAACCACTTCTTGGAGATGGCTTTCAGCTCGCCTTTATCCCGCAGAGAGGCAAGGGCCTTGTTCACCTCGTCGCGAAGTTCGCGGCCCGCCTCGGTATCCCGGAACGGGTAGGCGTTGGTGATCTGTGAGAAGGTGGGGCCGGCCAGCTCAAGCGGCAGTGGCTTTTCCTTGATAATCTGGCTGGCGCTCACCCGGTCCATGACGAAGGCATCGACACGGCCTAGGGCGGTGTCGCGCTCAAGATTGCTTTCGTAGGTCTTGATATCGATCTGATCGGCGTAGGGAAGCTCCCTCAGCAGCGCTTCGAAATTGGAGCCCAGGTTCACCGCGACCGTCTTACCCTTCAGATCTTCCACGTTTTCGACTTCGGTATTGCCTTTTTTGGTGACCACCTGGGCGCCGTCATAGACGTAGGGGGCACTGAAGATATAGGCCTTTTGCCGGTCCTCGGTGATGGTGATCTGGTTGGCTACGGTGTCGATGCGACCGGATTCCAGCATGCCCATCAGTCCGGAGAAGTTGGCAGTTTCAAACTGGATTTCACGGCCCATCTCCTCGCCGATCGCCTTCATGATGTCCACGTCAAAGCCCTTGAGCGTGTCCTGCTCCACAAAGGTGAACGGGAAGTACTGGCCGGACATGCCGACTTTCAGCGGGTCTTCCTGGGCCAGCAGAGGAGCGCTGACGACCAGTGAAATCATCAGCAAAGTATTGATTAATAGTGTTTTCATAAAGCCTCCTTTGATATGCATCCTACCTGAAGCACTGTCTTGGGAGAAAACCGGACGATTACAACCCTTGCGGGTACTGAACGAGCGCCTCGATATCACTGAGGATAGCCGGGGATTCACTGACCCGCACTAGCCAGCTTAGCGGAATGCCATGCTCGCTACCCACGCCATGCATCGCGGCCATGGCCGGCCCGATGATCCAGGCGCGGCCACAGGAGTCACCCCCACACTGGATATTGGCGCGAACCGCCTCGGTATAACTACTGGCATGGGTCAGGATATGAAAGATCACCGGCATGGCTTCATGCAGATAGCAGGTGCGCCCAAACGTGTCGCCGGCCTTTACCGCATCCAGCGATGCGCCGGATTGCGCTCGGGACAGGCTTGCCTGGTCCGGCGCCTCGGCTTCGGCCGCTGCCAGCGCTGCCTGCATTGAATCGCCCCGGAAAAGATGATCCAGAAGCCTGGCCGCGCATTTTGCCCACGCCACGGCGTCGTCGTTGTGATTGGTCACTCGAACCGCCGCTTCGGTGACTTCCATCAACCGATCACTGCCACAATAGCAGGCCACCAGTGGCGGCAGTTTGGATACGGCGGGCAGTTGCATGTCGTCTGCGCCGCTTTCCGGCCGAAGATGCTGGTCGATGGTCTCAGTAATATGCACCCCGGCCTCCTGGACATCGGTTTCATGATAGGTCAGATCGATGGCCGTCCTTACCGGCGCGGCCAGTTGATCACCGCTGAGGCGCCGGGTGTAGGGTAAGACCTTCTGAACCAGTACCCGCTTCTGCTGATCGGTCAGGTGGGCCGTGGTGGTCTTCAGAGCCTCGTCGATCGCATTCTGCTCAATGACGTTAAGGTTGTTCAGGGTCACCCGCGTGGGGTTGTCGAGATAACCGCACCATCCACCACCAGGCCCGAAAAAATTCCGGAAACGCCGCTGGTAATCGCGGACATCCAGCTTCCCTTCATTCGCCAGCAGACTGTCGGTGATCACACCCGTGGCGGCGCCATAATGACTGACATCGCCGATTTTTTTGCCCTCATGGGCAAAATACCCGAGCCCGCCTTTGAAGTAGTCTGCCTTTGGTGGCAGGAATTCCGGGGACTGGCCGCCGACCTCCAGAATACGCGGGCTGTTGTAGAGCCAGTGGAGGCCGAGGCTGGCGGCATCGGCCACCCAGCCACCGGCGAGGGCATTGATCAGGCGGGCTTTGTCTTCGGGAGATCTGTTCTGATGCATCGGATCTTCTCCTCTAGAGGCTGGGCGGGTGGTAATTGCTTCTTTTGAATCAGGGGATTTACGTCGAGTTACCGGTACCGATCAAGTTGTAACCATCGCGTAAGTCGGGATTGAGGGTTACGGCTGAGGGACCAGGGCAACCAGACCATGACGGCCAGAATGCCTAGGCCGGCCGCAACGGTCAGCGCCGGGTTGAGCGAGAATGTGTTGCCCAGACCGGCGAAGACCACCGTCATGGGCAGCATGCCCACAAAAGTCGCGATCGCAAAGCGCCAGGCATGAACACTGGTGACGCCGGCGGCGTAACTGATCAGTGCAAATGAAAACACCGGTACCAAGCGAGTGATCAGAATGGTCAGCGTCAGAAAGCGCTGTGATCCATCCCTGGCCAGAACCGGGTTATCGGGAAAACGCCTGCAGATTGCTTCTCGCCCCAGACACCGGGCAATCCAGAAAGCTGCCATGGCGCCAATTAGCGCGCCGGTAGCCGCGATGGCGGTGCCGGCAAACACACCGAAAGCGAGGCCTGCAGTAGCACTGACAGGCAGGGTGGGAATGGGGCCGACGACCACGGCAATCACCATTAACAGCATCAGCAACAGGGGGCCAACGACACCCTGGCTCTGAAGCCAGCTGGCCAGTACATCCGGTGAGAGCTTTGCGGGTAATCCCAGAATTTGCAGCAGCCACCAGGCGCCTGCCAGCGCGGAGATGACCAAAACAACCACGGCGATTCTGAGTGCCATCTGGGGCCTTTTTCAAAACGGGTAAATGGTGGACCAGGAGCCGATCCGGTTCGCAGGAATTCTAGCGGGGTTTGTCTGCGTTGTCGGCAGTCCCTGACGCTTTCCACTCCGTATAAGCGCGCTTGGGACACCGTTTTTAGGACCTTGTGATAAAGATGTTATTGGACATCCAAAACCCGCTGACGGATGGTATGTCTATGTCCTGTATGGATAGTTACTGTTTTATGAGTAAGCGTTCAAAAATTTTAGTCGGAACACCGTGTAACATCCAGCGCCTGTTCGTGTCTTTCAGGGCGTAGCGTTTCTATTTTCAACGATGGATCAAACTATGAATTCGAAAAAGCTCATTCTGCTGATCGTGATCGGCGCCGTGGTGGCGCTGTTTATAGGCTTTGGCGGCCCGGAAGTGCTGACACTGGAAAACCTCCAGAAGCATCAGTCTTCCATTGGCCAGTGGATCAGCCAGAATCTGCTTGTGGCAGTGCTTGGGTTTGCCGCGGTTTATGTGGTGGTGACGGCGCTGTCGCTTCCCGGTGCAGCGATCATGACACTCGCCGGCGGTGCGTTTTTCGGCAATATCTACGGTCTGATCGCGGTGTCGGTGGCCTCAACGGTGGGTGCTTCTCTGGCTTTCCTGGTGGCCCGCTTCCTGATGAGGGACACACTGCGTAACCGATACGCGGAAACCGTGGCGAAAATGGACCGGGGTATCGCCAAAGACGGCGCGTTTTATCTGGCAACCCTGCGCCTGGTTCCGGTATTCCCCTTTTTCCTGATCAACCTGGCCATGGGTCTGACCGGCATGAAATTGAAGACCTATGCGCTGGTCAGCTGGGTGGCGATGCTGCCGGGCACCTTCGTTTACGTGAATGCAGGCACCCAGCTTGCCCAGATTGAGTCCACCGGGGACATTCTTTCGGCGGACCTGCTGCTGTCGTTTGCGCTGCTGGGCCTGTTCCCGCTGATTGCCAAGTTCATCGTCGGCTTCATCCGCAAGCGCCGCGTCTACGCAGGCTGGCAGAAGCCCGATTCGTTTGATTACAACCTGCTGGTGATTGGCGGTGGTTCTGCAGGCCTGGTATCGGCCTACATCGCCGCGGCCGTCAAAGCGAAGGTAGCGCTGATTGAAAAGGACAAGATGGGCGGCGACTGCCTGAATACCGGGTGCGTGCCGTCGAAGGCTTTGATCCGCAGCGCCAAGGCCGCGGACACCATGCGACACGCCAATCGTTACGGCCTGGAATCGGTGCCGGTGAAAGGCTCGTTTGCCAAGATCATGGGCCGGGTTCAGGACGTGATCGCCAAGGTGGAGCCCCACGATTCGCCGGAGCGTTACCGTAGCCTGGGTGTGGACTGCATCTCTGGCACCGCCAGCTTCGTATCCCCCTGGGAATTGGAAGTGGTGCATAACGACGGACGCACCGAGCGCCTGACGGCAAAGAGTATTGTGGTAGCCACCGGTGGCAAGCCTGCCATGCCGCCGATTCCGGGGCTGGCGGACATGGATCCGCTGACGTCGGATAACCTCTGGAATTTGGAAACCCAGCCCGAGCGCTTGCTGGTGCTGGGCGGCGGCCCCATCGGGTCCGAGCTTGCCCACGCTTTCCAGCGTCTGGGCAGCCAGGTGATCCAGGTCGAGATGGGCGATCGCCTGCTGGCCAAGGAAGACGCGGATGTGTCGGATCTGATCCGCAAGCAGTTTGAAGACGACGGTATTGATCTGCGCCTGAACCATGCCGCCAAGGAGTTTGCAGTAGAAGACGGCGAGAAAGTGGCATACTGCGACCATAACGGCGAGCGGGTGCGGATTCCGTTTGACCAGGTGCTGGTGGCGGTGGGCCGTGCGGCGCGGACCGATGGCCTGGGGTTGGACAAAATCGGGGTCGAAACCCTGCCAAATGGCACAGTGCCGGTGGAGGAAGACATGAGCCTGCGCTTCCCCAACATCTTCGCCTGTGGCGATGTCGCCGGCCCCTACCAGTTTACCCATGCAGCCGCCCACCAGGCCTGGTATGCGGCGGTGAACGGGCTGTTCGGACAGTTCAAGCGGTTCAAGGTGGATTACCGGGTCATGCCCTGGGTGACTTTCACCTCGCCGGAAGTGGCCCGGGTGGGGCTGAGTGAGGCGGAAGCCAAAGAGCGAGGTGTCGCTTACGAAGTGACCCGTTACGGCCTGGACGATCTGGACCGGGCGATTGCCGAGAGCGACGATTACGGCTTTATCAAAGTGCTGACGCCGCCGGGCAAGGACAAGATTCTGGGTGCCGTCGTTGTTGGTACCCACGCGGGTGAGATTCTGGCGGAATTCACCCTGGCCATGAAGCACGGCCTGGGCCTGAACAAGATACTGGGTACCATTCATCCGTACCCGACCTGGAACGAGTCTGCCAAGTTTGCCGCCGGCGAATGGAAACGCGCACACGCACCCCAGGGCATACTCCGCCTGCTGGAGAAGCTCCATGGCTGGCAGCGTGGTGATCGATCTGAGCGCAAATCAGCGATCGAACGTACAACCTAAAAATTCGAATAGTGACCAGAAAACGGAGCAAGCATGCCCCTGACTCAAACAGCAGAAAAGCGCATTCCGGCGGTGGAAGTACTCGAGCCCCGGGCGCGCGACAGCTGGACCCATACTCGCAACGGCGATCCGCGTGGGTACATCGATTCCGACAAGCTGAAAGAGCTGTGGATCCACACCGGCACCGCCTGCAACCTGGCCTGCCCCTTCTGTCTGGAAGGCTCTCACCCCGGTGATGGTCGCATTCCGGGCATGAAGCTGAGCGATGTGAAGCCGTTTATCCACGAAGCGCTGGATATGGGCGTTGAGCAGTTCTCCTTCACCGGCGGCGAGCCGTTCGTGATCCGGGATTTTGTCAATATCCTGAATTACGCCAGCCAGCACCGGCCCTGTTTCGTGCTGACCAACGCCACGGACCCGCTGCTGAAACGCAAGCACCAGGTGACGCCGTTGCTGGACAACCCCTATCCGATCCACTGGCGCGTCAGCCTGGACTTCCCGGACCGGGCCCGTCATGACGTGGACCGCGGCCAAGGCAGTTTCGACAAAGCGCTGGAAGGCATTCGCTGGCTGGTAGATCAGGGCTTTGAAGTGTCCATCGCTCGCCAGACGGATGAAAACGAGCATCCGGCGGATGTAGAAGCAGCTTTCCGCGGCATTTTCCGCGACTGGGGCATTCCGGAAACTTTGGCCTTCACGGCTTTCCCGGATCTGGGCACGCCCGGCTCGGAAGATGGCAGCCCGGAAATCACGGAAACCTGCATGGAGAAGTATCCCACCAAAGAGGCCCGTTCCCATTTCATGTGTACTTACACGCGTATGTTGGTGAAGCGGGATGATCAGGTTCGGGTGTATGCCTGCACGCTGGTGGATGATGATCCGCAGTATGATCTTGGGGGTACGCTGGCGGAGAGCATGGATGAGCGCATTATGTTGCGGCATCACCGGTGTTTTGCCTGTTATCGGTTTGGGGCCAGTTGTTCGGCTCCGTCTTGATTTTGGAGTTGCCTTCGGTTTTAGGACTGGTTGCTGGGAGTTGGCGGCATGGTGGTAGGTTTTTATTTCTTTGGGAAAAAGAACTCGCTTCGCTCAGACACCTTTATTCCCGGCAGAAATAAAAACCTACCCCCACACCGCGGTTAGCCACTGCTATTCGTTGGTTAAAACCCCAAGACGAAAGATCTTTTGAAGTCTCGTTGAGCGCCGGGGACGGCAAAACGGGTGTCAGAACAAGGGGGCGGTAGACCGGGGTTCAAAAAATGTGGCGCGCCATGGACGGCGCGCCTCAAGCCCCCATGGATGGGCTCGTAAGCGTTTTTTTGAACCCCGGTCTATCGTCCCCGAAAACTCCAGAGCCAGCAGCCCAATAAAGGCCCCGGAACAAAAAAAGAAGAGGAAAACAGAACAATGAATTTCACGGAAGCTTCCCTGTTTTGGGGATTCCTGGTGGTTTATGGGGTGGTGATGTATGTGCTGTCACCCAAGAGCAAGAGCGCTGATTCTTTCTACAAAGGCGCCGACGATCAGGGTAATCCGGTGAGTCAGTGGTCACTGACGGCCAGTATTTTTATCAGCTGGATTTTTGCCAAGTCGGTGACCAATGCCGCCAACCTGGGTGCCGCCTATGGTGTGACGGGCGGGCTGGCTTATGCCAGTTACTGGCTGTCGATTCCGGTGGCCGGCTACATCATCTATCTGATCCGCACACAGACCGGCGCGCGCAGCCTGCAGGAATTTCTGACGTCACGGTTTGGCCGGCTGGCCAGTCTGGCGTTTGCGGCGGCGATTCTGATTCGTTTGTACAACGAGGTCTGGAGTAATACCGCCGTGGTGGGCGGCTACTTCGGGCTGCCCGGCGAGTGGCCCTATTACACCGCTGCCATGCTGTTCACCATGTTTACCCTGGCCTACAGCCTGAAAGGCGGCCTGCGTTCGTCGATTTTCACCGATGTCATCCAGACCTTTGTGTTTGTGTTCTTCGTGGGCGCGGTGCTGTTTCTGATTATTCCGGTGAACGATACCAGTGCCCTGCTGACCAATGGCGAATTCAAACTCAATGCCGGCTTTGATCTTCTGCTGGTGGCGCTGCTGCAGATGTTCAGTTACCCCTTCCATGATCCGGTGCTGACTGACCGGGGTTTTGTGAACAAAGAGAAAACCATGCTCAAGAGCTTTATTGTGGCCGGGCTGCTGGGTTTTGTGGCGGTGTTTATTTTCAGCCTGGTGGGCGTGCATGCGCGGCTTAATGGTATTGAAGCCATGGGCAATGCGCCGGCGGCGGTTGGTCAATCCCTGGGTCTGGCGGCGCTCTTCTTTATGAGTGTGATCATGATGACGTCTGCCGGCTCTACCCTGGATTCCACCTTCAGCTCCCTCGCCAAGTCCCTGGCTGTGGATCTGCCGCGCCTTGCAAAGCGGGCTCAGGATCGGTTGCCGAGTGTGCGTGTAGGTGCGTTGATCATGATCATCTTTGCGTTCCTGGGTAATATTCCGATGTTTGCCGGCACCGATATACTTCTGGCCACGACCATTTCCGGCACCATGGTGATGGGGCTGGCGCCGGTGTTCCTGTTTTATGGTTTTACCCGCTGGTCGCCCTGGAGTTTCCATCTCAGTTTCTGGACCGGGCTGGGGCTGGGTGTGTTGTTGGCGGCGGGGTTGATTCCGGCCAGCTGGGCGATTGGTGATGGCGCTTACGCCTTGCTGTTGGGTACAAACGCCTACGGATTCATTATCTGCACCGTCGGTTTCTTCCTGCCGCTGGCATGGCGGCTGCTGGTGGGTCGTTCGCTGGCCGCGGGCGAGGTCTGATCGTGACAGAAGGGCGCAGTTGTCCCATCGCCTATCGCTATAAGCCCGAGCTTCTCTGCGCAGAGCCAGAAAAGGTCGATGCCGATGTGATTTATATCATTGGCGGGCTCTATGGAAATTCCTGCGCCCTGGATGAGATCGAGCGGATGGCGCGGGAAGAGGAGCGGCAGGGGCGTTCTGTTGAGCTGGTTTTCAATGGCGACTTTAACTGGTTTAACGTCAGTGACGATCTGTTTCGGGACATCAACGAAAGGGTACTGAAACACAGGGTCAGTCTGGGTAATGTTGATTACGAGTTGGCAAACCCTAACGACGGGGCTGGCTGTGGGTGTGCCTATCCCGACTTTGTGGATCAGGCCGTGGTTGAACGGTCCAACGCCATTATGGAGCGTCTGCAACAGGTAGCCGCCCGACATCCGGATATCCAGGGCAGGCTGGCCGAGCTGCCCCGGTACCGGTGTCTGTTGTTTGGAGGCCTAAAGGTTTTGGTCCTTCATGGTGACCCGGAGTCCCTGGCCGGCTGGGGGCTGGCCTACGAAGCCTTTGCCGGTGGTAATGAATCCATTCTGAATGACTGGTTCCAGCGTTCGGATGCCGACATTATTGCCTGTACCCACACCTGCCTGCCGGTGTTGTGGTCGGCTCAGGTAGAGGGGCGTCCGCGAGTTGTGGCCAATAATGGTTCCGCCGGTATGGGGAATCTCAGGTCCGATGCCCGGGGATTGATTACCCGTGTCGCGCTGGGCTCTGACCATGACAGTTCCCTGACACGGCTGCACAACCGCGGAGTTAATGTGTCGCTGGTGCCGGTCGAGTTTGATAACCGTGCCTGGTTGTCAGAATTTGACCGGCTCTGGCCCATTGCCTCGCCGGCAGCGGATTCCTATCGCGAGCGGCTGGTGACAGGCACGTCTCTTGAAGTTGCTGATCTGTTGTTTCCCCGCAGGAGCTGATGAATTGCGGCGCTGGAAAACTCGGGCAGGCGGTCTATTCTGTTCTATGGGGGGCGGAGGTTGGCTTTGGGTCGCCGGTGGCGTCACTTGATAAATATTTTGTGGTCTATATAATTCAACACTAATTTTTTAAGCGAAACTTTCACGACATGACTTCAGATAGCGCGAATTCCACCGCCATTGTTCTGCGTCCCCCGGTCAAGGACGATGGCTATCGACTGCACCAGCTCGTGGACCAGTGTCCGCCACTGGACCCCAATTCCATCTACTGCAACCTCCTGCAGTGCAGCCATTTTGCCGCCACCGGCGTTGCCGCTGAAAAGGACGGCGATCTGGTAGGTTTCATTTCGGGATATATTCCGCCCGAACAGCCTGAAACGGTTTTCGTCTGGCAGGTTGCCGTTCACGAAAAGGGTCGGGGCGCCGGTCTTGCGAAGCGGATGCTCAAGGATATTGTGGGGCGGGACGCTTGTCGCAACGTCACCCACATGGAAACCACCATTACTGCTGACAATGAAGCTTCCTGGGCGCTCTTCCGCTCATTTGCCAGGGATATGGGAGCCGAGCTGACCCATCACGAGCATTTTGAAAAAGACGCTCATTTTGGTGGTCACCACGATTCCGAGTTCCTTCTGAGAATCGGGCCTTTCAAGGCATAAGCACGAATGAATTCACTCAATTCACTTCTTGTGCAGAGAACGTGCAACGAAATTAACGGATAGTTTATGAGCAGCCAAAAGCACACCGTGGAGAAGATCGGCGGCACCTCAATGAGTAACTACGAGGCAGTTCGCGACAACATCATCATTGGTGACCGTAAGAAAGAAGATCTTTACCAGCGCATTTTTGTTGTCTCCGCCTACGGCGGGGTTACCGATGAACTGCTGGAACACAAGAAAACCGGCGAGCCCGGAGTTTATGCCTTGTTTGCCGATGCGGAATCGGACTGGGCCTGGGGCGATGACCTCACCAAACTGGTCAAGTTCCTGACGGACAAGAACGCGGATCTGTTTCATGACCCGATGCTCAAGCAGCAGGCGGATCAGTTCATCACAGATCGTATTGAAGGCGTTCGGGGTTGCCTGATCGACTTGCAGCGGCTTTGTTCCTACGGGCAGTTCCAGCTTGAGGAACACCTGCTGACCGTGCGCGAAATGCTGGCAGGTATTGGCGAGGCCCACAGTGCGTTCAATACCGCGCTCAAGCTTCAGCAGGAAGGTATCAACGCCCGGTTCGTAGATCTGACCGGCTGGCGGGATTCGGAACTGCTGCCACTGGATCAGAAGCTTAAGCAGGCATTTGATGCGGTGGATCTGACCCGTGAGCTGCCTATTGTCACCGGCTACGCTCAGTGTCAGGAAGGGCTGATGCGCACCTTTGACCGGGGCTACAGTGAGATGACATTCAGCCGTGTAGCGGTCATTACCGACGCACGCGAGGCCATCATCCACAAGGAATACCACCTGAGCTCGGCCGACCCCAATATTGTTGGTGCCGACAAGGTTGTACCCCTGGGCCGCACCAACTATGACGTGGCGGACCAGCTGGCCAACCTGGGAATGGAAGCCATTCACCCCAAAGCGGGTAAGGGCCTGCGTCAGAATGAAACACCGCTGCGCGTTATGAACACCTTCGAGCCGGAACACACCGGTACGCTGATCACCGGCGATTACGTCAGTGAGGTGCCGCAGGTGGAGATTATTGCCGGCGCCAAAGGTGTCTTCGCCATTGAGGTGTTCGACCAGAACATGCAGGGCGAGCCCGGTTCCGACCGTCGTATTCTGGACGTTCTTAGCCGCTATAAAGTGCGGTTTATGGCCAAGGATACCAACGCCAACACCATTACCCACTACGTGGGCAGCACCCTCAAACACGTGAAGCGTGTAGTCAAGATGCTGAAGGAAGAGTTCCCGAACGCCGAGGTCAACACCCGCAAGGTGGCCCTGGTCTCCGCCATTGGCAGTGACATGAAGGTGCCCGGTATCCTGGCGCGTTCGGTCAAAGCCCTTGCGGATGAGAGCATCAGTGTTCTTGCCATGCATCAGTGCATGCGTCAGGTCGACATGCAGTTTGTGGTGGATGAAGACGATTACGAGAAAGCCATCGTGGCGCTTCACGCTGTTCTGATAGAGCCCCACAATCACGAGTACGCCATCGTCGCCGCTTGATATTGCGGCGCCGCTGGCTCCCGCCGACAAAGCAATCCAGCTCAGGCCCGTTTGCGTATTTTTAACTAAACACGTGATCGGAACCTGAGCTATGAGTGAACTACAAAGCCTGGGGCCGTCTCCGACACAAGCCCGCACAGACGATCCCGAATCCCTCGTCGGGCTTTACTTCAGGGATGCGTCCCGCTATCAACTGCTGAGCGATGTGGCTGAGAAAAAGCTCTCCCGTCGTCTTTCCTTCTGCTACCGGGTGCTTAGCCGGGAGCTTGCCCTTCCGTCGGACACCCCACAGACCTATCGGGAAGTCGTCGGTAGTCTCGGTGATGCTTGTGCCTTCTCGACGCGGTGTCGTCGAGCCTGGCAGCTGGCATCAGCGAGCAGGCGTCTGCTGATCCAGAGCAACCTTCGCCTGGCCGTCCACATTGCTCGTCGATATTCCAATCGCGGAATTCCGATGACTGACGTCATACAGGACGCCAACGTTGGACTGATCAAAGCCGTGGAGCGTTTCGACCCCACCAAGGGCTTCCGCTTTTCCACCTATGCGTACTGGTGGATCAGCGAAGAGGTCAAGCGGTGTATGAAGCGCGGTGTCCGCCTGGTACATACGCCGGAAAACGTCGTGGACGAGATCCGTTTGCTACAGAAAGCATCGCTAGCGCTGAACCAGACCCTGGGGCGTATGCCTTCCCAGTCTGAGCTGGCGGAGGAGATAGAAGTGTCCCCGTCCCGGGTGGGTGAGCTGCGCGCGCTGGCCATTGCCGAGCTGTCGGTGGATTCCCCGCTGTCTTCCGGGGGTGACGTTACGCTGGGTGACAGCCTCAGCGCGAGTGAAGGGTCGGCGCCTGACCATGATATGGCCGATCGTGACCGTAAGCGCACATTAGCGACCCTGCTGGCGGAGTTGAACGAGCGTGAAAAGGACGTGTTGTCCCGCCGGTTTGGCCTTGGCTTGCCAGAGCCGGAAACCCTTCAGGTTATTTCGGATGACCTGGGCATAAGTCGGGAGAGAGTACGTCAGATAGAAAAAGGCGCAATCAGGAAACTGAAAAGCCGCTTTGATAATCCGGAAGATGTTTTTTTCAGCTGAGGCGCCTGCCTCAGCTGAACAAGACCAGTCCTGCCACAATCTGGCAGACCACCACCACTGAAGTAAGCCCCAGCCGCAGTCGCAGATACCATTCCGGCCAGTAGGCCCTCATCCAGCGGGCGTCAACGACGTAGAGGCCCAGATAAGCAAGCGTATACAGAGCCACCTGGCCGGCGGGTGACAGAAGCAGGCCGATGCCCGCCGACAGGAAAAACAGCTGGCTGAGCAGCATGGTCATTAGTGGAGAAAGGGGATAACAGCGGTTGTCCAGCTGCATGGCCAGCGGCCAGTAAATACCCGCCATGAACGCCAGTATGCCCGCACTGTAAATATAGAAATAGTGCAGCAGGTCCAGCGTGTTCTGCGACATGGTGAACAGCAGCACAATCGCAGTGAGGAACGGAATCAGCCCCAGAATGCCAACCAGAATCGCCAGACGGGCGACCGCAATCACGAGTTCTGCCCCTGCACCCTGATTCTCATGGGCTCAACGGTGGACGGCTCCATACCCACCATTTCATGGTAGGCGGATGGGTGGACCACCTCGGTTGCCGTAATTCGGAAAGAACCGAGAGTGTCCTGAATCTGCCAGCTGCTCCGAAACAGGCGGGTTTTTCCATCCTTACCGGACAACAGGTGGTAGTCGCCATCGATTACCAGTCGTGCCATGTATTGCTGGCCTTCCAGGGAAATAATTTCCAGCAGATCGATGGTCAGATCCGCTGTTTGCTTGAGTTCGTCTAGAGTAATTCGCACGGGCGACTCCGGGAAATGTGCTGCCGGGGGATTTACGACCGATAGATTATTTAAGATCAGTCGATAGTCTGGACCACTTGTCTTTTCGCCGGATTTCAGGGCGCCATGGCGCGGCACTGGGCATGACGGGGGCAATACACCAGATGGTCATTCACCATGCCAGTAGCCTGCATGAACGCGTAAACAATGGTGGGGCCGACAAAGTTGAAGCCTCTGCGCTTCAGGGCCTTTGACATGGCCTGAGCCTCTTCGGTGAAAACCGGTACGTCTGCAAAGGCTTGCCAGCGGTTCTGTATAGGTTCTCCGCCCACAAAGGACCAAAGAAAATCACTGAACGCGGTACCCTCAGAGGTGAGTTCCAGATAGCCCCGGGCGTTGCGAATAATGGATTCAACCTTGAGCCGGTTACGGATGATGCCGGGGTCCTGGAGTAGGGACTGGATTTTCTGTTCGTCGTACCGGACGATGCACTCCGGGTCGAAGCCGTCATAGGCGGCGCGATAGGTTCCCTGTTTTTTGAGGATGGTGAGCCAGCTCAGCCCCGCCTGCTGGCCGTCCAGACAGAGTTTCTCGAACAGCGCCAGGCTGTCGTATTCCGGCACGCCCCAGACATTGTCGTGGTAGGCCACGTAGATGGGGTCATCGCCACACCAAGGGCATCGCTGCTCTTGCATAATCCTTCCTTGAAGTTTGCGTGTCAGGGCTGCAGGCGCTCAATGGTCCAACCGTCGCCCTTGCGGACATACTCGAACCGGTCGTGAAGGCGGCTTGGCCGGCCCTGCCAGAACTCAATGCGCTCGGGAATCACCCGGTAACCGCCCCAGAAATCCGGCAGTGGCACCTCCCCGTCGCTGAACTTCCGTTTCATCTCCGCCACCTTCTGTTCCAGCAGGCCGCGGGAGTTAATGGCTTTGCTCTGCTCAGAGACCCAGGCGCCGATCTGGCTGCCCCGTGGCCTGGACGCAAAGTAGCGCAGCGATTCTGTTTTACTGACTTTCTCAACGCCACCCTGGATTTTTACCTGCCGGTTCAGGCCCAGCCAGGGAAATAGCAGTGCCGCCCGCGGATTGTCTGCAAGCTCGGCGGCTTTGCGGCTGCCGTAGTTGGTGTAGAACACGAAACCGGTGTCGTCGAAGTATTTCAGTAAGACCGTCCGGATGTCCGGCATGCCGTCGGCGCCAGCTGTTGCCAGCGACATGGCATTGGGTTCCAGGATGCCGGCGGCTCGGGCCTCCTCGAACCATCGCTCGAACTGCTGTACGGGATTGTTATCCAGTGCCTCCCGGTCCAGGCCTGCACTTTCAAAATCACGCCGCATATCTCCAATGTCCACAGGTACCGCCTCTCTTTGTTTCATCAAATCCACGGACAGGGTATCCAGTTCAGTGCGCCCTGTCAGTTCACCAGAATGCCTCCGGCCGGTTACAAAAGGAAAAGAAATTTTGTGAAACGAATCACACAACGCACCCGTATGTATTTCCGATTCGAAAGCCCGGCATTTTCCGGCCGGTGAAAAAAAAACCGAAAAGGTAAGTAACGATGTTAGCGAATTATGATTTATCGCTGGTGACCGCCTCCTTTGTTGTGGCCGTCTTTGCCGCATATACAGCTCTGTATTTCGGCGCCAGGCTGAAAGATACCAAGGGCGGTGCTCGTATGATCTGGCTGGGCATTGGTGCCCTGGCAATGGGCACTGGCGTGTGGACCATGCACTTCGTGGGCATGCGCGCCAGCCCGATGATGGCCGAGATGACCTATGGGGCTGGCCTCACAACCGTATCCTGGCTGGCAGCGCTGGTTGCTTCCGGCATTGCGCTCCATCTGATTGGCCGTGAAACACTGTCGCCCACGCTGTTAATTGTGGCGAGTGTCGCCATGGCGGCCGGTATCGTCACCATGCACTATCTCGGCATGTACGCCATGAATATGTCGCTGCCGCCGGTGTTCGACGTGCTGTGGCTGACCATATCGATTGTCATCGCACTGGTAGCGTCAGGTGCCGCGCTGGCGATTTGCCGCAGGGTTGGTGAGGAAACCGGCAACAAGGCTCTGGCTCTGCAACTGGTATCTGCTCTGGTGATGGCCACAGCGATCTGCGGCATGCACTACACCGGCATGCTGGGTATGAACTACCCGGAAGCGGCGGTGCCGGCGGCGGATAACGCGCTGGGCGGTGATTTTCTGGGGCTACCCCTGGCTGGCCTCTGCACCCTTTTGCTGGCACTTTCGATATTTGTCACGGGCCTGGACATCAATGCCCGTCGACAGGCCAGAGAGCAGGCGGAACAGGAACAGCAATGGGTGGAATCGGCAGCGTTTACCGATAGCAGTACCGGCCTGCCTAACCGCTCAGCGCTCGAACAGCGGGTGCTCGACCGGATTGCCAGTAAAGAGGGCACGGCAACCTTCGCATTGATTTACCTGGATATCGCCAATTACCGGGATATGTCTGTGGAACAGGATGCCCGTACGCTGGAGCATACGGTGCAGTACATCGCCCGACAGGTTGTGGCCTGCCTGGATGAGGGTGTGTTCCTGGCGCGGTATTCCAGCAGTGCATTCATTGCACTGGTTGATAACCCCCAGAGTGGCGCTCACCAGTTCATGTATAAGCGCCTGCGCAAACTTGAAGGCTTGAAAACCGAAGCTGGCGGGCCGGTTTTATGGCGCGCCGGACAGTCGCTCTACCCGGATACCGGGCATTCCAGCCGCCGTCTGATCAGGGCCGCCATGGTGGCGCACTCCCTCGAGGACGTGGGTTCTTTCGACAACCTGTCAGACGATCCCAACCTGATCCGCACCGGCTCATAACGGCTTCGGCTGACAAAGCGGCCTGCGGAAGACTATCCTGTACACAGTGAATGGAAACAAAGAGGGCACCAACCGGCGCCCTCTCCGCTATTCAGGTACAGGAGTGTCTGGTTTTGGCCCGAAAGTTATCTGTTATCGCCCTGATTCTGGTTGTGCTCTACGCTCTTGCCGGGTTCGTGGTATTGCCATGGTGGCTCGAGCGAGCGATTCCCGAGCGCCTGGAACAGCATATGGGCTGGCAGGGAACGGTTGAAAGCGTCAACGTCAATCCGTTTGCCATGAGCATTGAAATGGCCGGGCTGAACGCACAAGACGGCGAAGGCGAGCGGGTACTGGCGTTTGAGCGAATGTACGCCAATCTGGGTTTTCTGAGGCTGGCGACCGGCATCGTCGCCCTGGAGAATTTCGAGCTGGATGGACCCTTTGCCCGCCTGGATCTGCAGGAAGATTACAGCATCAATCTTGTTCGGGACTGGCGCGCCAACAACCCGCCTGCGCAGAACCAGCCTCAGCCTGGCGCCGAGCCATCCGACCCGGTAAAAGTCTATCTTGACCGGTTCCGGGTCACCGGCGGCGAGGTGCTTTTCCGGGATTTCAGCTACGAAGAACCTGAAAAGTTCCAGATAGCCCCTCTGGATCTTGCCCTGAACGATCTGGCGACCTGGCCCAGAGAAGACGGGCCCAGTGCTTATTATCTGAAAGCCGCGATCGGTAGCCAAACGGTTGAATGGGACGGGGACCTCAGCCTCACGCCGCTTTACTCCTCCGGTACCCTGCGGATTGCTGATGTTGCACATAGCACTCTGGCCCACTTCCTCAGACCCTATCTTCCCTACTCCCTGAAGAGTGGCACCCTGACCGTCAGCTCTGACTACGAGCTGCAGTCCACGGAGCAATTCTCTTTTTCCACCTCCGGCGGCGAAGTGACCATTACCGATCTGGCTCTGGCCATGACTGCCGACAGCGACACCGAACTGTTACGATCCGACCGGCTCCAGATTCCCGGGGTCCAGTTTGATCTGATTAACCGCCAGTTATCGGTTGGTACGGTGGCGCTGGAGAAGCTTTTGCTCAATCTCCAGCGCAATGAGGCCGGAGTTCTGAACCTGATGGAGCCTTTTGAAGGTGATGAAACCTCGCCAGCTCCGGCTTCGGGGTCTGATCAGTCTCCTTTCCGGTGGACTGTTGGCGGCGTGGAGCTGACCGGCGGAACGGTGAACTGGGTTGATCAGCAGCCCGGCAGTGCCGCCGAACTGAGCGCCCAACAGCTGGATGTGACCATCGGGCAACTGTCCCACAAACTGGGGGAACCGGTGGATTACAAGGCCGGGCTGACACTGGCATCCGGTGGCCGGATTAATCTGAGCGGCCAGACCACCTTGCAGCCTTTTACCCTGGAAGCCGGCATCAGCGTTGCTGATCTGAACCTGGTACCCCTGAGCCCCTACCTCAGTAGCGCCACCAATCTCTTGCTGCAGGATGGACTGCTGGGTGTCGACGGCAATCTCGACCTGGACAACCAGCAGCCACCGCTGACCGGAACCTTTGCCGGCACCGCTCAGCTTTCCTCGCTGAGTGTCCGGCTTGAGGATTCGGGCGAGTCATTACTCGCCTGGCAAAACCTGCGTCTGGACCCGGTAGAGTACAACCTCGAACCCGCGCGACTGGAAATCGGCACCCTCACCCTGTCGAACCCCAATATGACTGTGGTCCGTGAAGCGGGTGGCGCGCATAACGTGGCGAAGATCATGTCCGGTACCGAGTCAGCGACAACCACGGAGGCCGCGTCCGGGGAGGGTTCGGATGCGGACAGCCAGGGGTTCATTTTCCGGATTGGCCAGATTCTGTTGGAAAGCGGTCAGGTTTCCTATGCTGATCGCACCCTGGAGCCGGTGTTCTCCACAACGTTTGATCAGTTGAACGGGTCTGTCACCGGTCTGAGCAACGTAAAGCCGCAGACCGGCAAGCTGTCGCTTCAGGGCCGGGTGGGAGACGTGGCCAGTCTCAAGCTCAACGGCACAATAGGCACCCTGGGCACAGAGGACGAGAATAACCTGATGCTTAAGCTGGATGGCGCCTCCATGCCGGCGCTCTCTCCCTACCTGAGTCAGTATCTGGGGTACGTGGTTGACAGCGGTAAGCTGACTCTGGATCTGGATTACAAACTGGTTGGCTCAAGAATCGATGCGTCCAATCGTGTGCTGATTGACCGCCTGGAACTGGGCGCGCCGGTGGCCAGTGAAAATGCCGTGAACGCGCCGGTCAAGCTCGGCCTGGCGCTGCTGCGCAACAACGAGGGCGTCATTGAGGTGATGCTACCGATCCAGGGTGATCTTGAGAGTCCGGATTTCAACATCGGGCCGGTCATTGCCCGAACCTTTGTGAATCTGATTGCCAAAGCGGCCACCTCGCCTTTCAGTATGCTGGGTTCACTGGCCGATATGACGGGTCTGACCGGCGAGGAACTTGGCTATGTCAGCTTCCAGCCGGGCAAGGTCGCGTTGGCCTCCGGTGGTGAACAAAAGCTGCAGGCCTTGTCAGAGGCGCTGACCAAACGCCCCTCCCTGCTGCTGAAGGTTCGCGGGGCGGCCTCGCCAGAGGTGGACGGGCAATTTCTGCGCCGTCAGAAACTGGCGGAGCAACTGGAGATGAGTGAGCTGTCTTCAGCGGCGGGCCGTATCGATCGCCTTGAATCCCGGTATAGGGACGCCGGTTTTGAGCAATCACTGGACGCTTTCCGGCAGCAGGTTGCCGGAACCCAGAGCGGCGAACCGGACGACTCGGCCTGGGAGCAGGCGCTGGTCAACCGCCTGTTGTCGCAGGTTGAACTGGCGCCGGAGGTGCTGACCGAGCTGGCCAGGCAGCGCGGGGTCTGGTTAAGCAACACCTTGCGGGAAGACCTCGATGTGCCGGAAGACCAGCTATTTCTGCTTGAGCCCCAGCAGCAGGCGGAACAGAGCAGCGAGGGCGCGGTGAAGGTCAATTTCGAGCTCGAAGCCCGTTAGGCGGCTGGGTAGTCAGTGCGTACCGGCAATGTTGCGGGGCAGCTGCAAGCCGTGCTCTCTGACCAGTTCCTGGTAACGGCCGCTGTCGATCAGTGGCTGAAGCAGGCCTTCAATGGTATCGACACCGACCGGGCCGTTTTTGCGGGTGATCACCCGTAACTGGTAGGTCTGGTCTAACTGTTCCGAGATCAGAAGATCATCCCGATGTTCGGGAAACCGGGAGAGGTAGGTGTTGAGGAAGGAGCGGCTGACGACCGCCACTTCTGCCACAGACGGTCGGTCGGCCCTGATCAGCTTGAGATTGCGCCGGTGGCTGTGTGAAAGCTCGATATTGAACCGTTTGCTGAGTTCTTCGCTGTCGGTTTCGAAACCCGCGAAACCGTAATGGTAGCCGGCAATGGCAACAATTCTGCGCTCACTCAGGTTGTCAAAGAAGGACTGGTCCCGGTTGTCCTTTTTCAGTGCAATGTAGACTTCCTCATCTTTCAGCATCGGTGCAGAGAAGTTGATGTCATCCTGGTTCCAGCTCCAGTCCGGGTTTTCGAAAAACATGACATCGAAAAGGCCGTTACTGAAGTCCAGATACCGGCGTCTGGGGGAGGTGTGAATCACTTCGAAGCTGAACGTATCCTGCTGAGTGCGGAGCGCGTCGAGAAGGTCGCCAAGCAACCCGTTTGCCTGATTATCCTCATCGACCATTGCAATGGGCGGGAAATTGTAGGCCCCGATCCGGATGACGGATTTTGGCGAGGCGAAAGCGGGCAGGGCGAAAAAGAAAACCGCACACGCGGACATCAGAATCATGGATTTGAGGTATCTTGGCATCGAGGCTCCGTGCACGCTGCGCATTCAAGAATTGAATGTCCGTTCAGAATAGCATTCCCGTTGATGGCCCAAAAGGCCAGAAGCAAAACAATTGTAAAACAGGAGAAGTGATCGGTGAGTCGTCCATTGAGCCATTTTTTTGCCTATATTTCCCGGCTCCGGTGGATCAGGCGATGGGGTCTGATGCGCAATGCCATTGAGGAAAACGTCGCCACCCACAGTTGGGAAGTAGCCACCCTGGCCCACGCGCTGGCGATTATCCGCAACCGGCATTTTGCGGGCCAGGTCAACGTTGACCGGATTGCAGCCGCCGCCCTCTACCATGACGCCACCGAGGTGATCACGGGGGATATGCCCACGCCGGTGAAATACCATTCCAAAGTGATGCGGGAAGCCTTCGGCGACATTGAGCATAAGGCTGAGGCGGAGCTGCTGGCGCTCTTGCCCGAGGATCTGCAAGCGGACTTTGCCCCTTACATTCGCGAATCCCGGTGGTCCGATGAGGAAAAAGAGCTCATCAAGGCCGCCGACCGGCTGTCGGCGCTACTGAAGTGTCAGGCGGAGATTCAGGCAGGTAACAAGGAGTTTGAACCGGCCGCCGGTCACATCCAGCAGAAGCTGGAAGCCGACGGCCTGCCGGAAGTCATCTACTTTCTGGAAGTCTTCGCTCCGGGCTATCAGCGTCCGCTGGATAACCTGCTAGGCTAGTCGCTGCCCGCGCCGGCCACCATGCCGCCGCGCATTGCATCCTTGTTGAGGGTCTGACGCACCAGATCCTCAGGATTTCCCGCCAGCTCCCGGAACATGCCCATGGAGCCGAGCAGTGCAGACGATTCGTAGGGCACGAAGACACGCTCGCCCTCTTTTGCCATGTTTGGCAACACTTTGATGTAACTCTGGCCAAGCAGATAACCAATAACGGTTTTCTTGTTTTCCTCGGACTCACCCATGGCGCTGAGTACCAGGCGAATGGATTCCTTTTCACCTTCAGCCCGGAGGATGGCAGATTCCTTGTCGCCCTGGGCATTGAGAATAGAAGATTCACGTTCACCCTGAGCCATGGCGATGGCGGCGGATTTTTCACCTTCGGCTTCGGTCACCGTGGCGCGACGTTTACGCTCGGCCGCCATCTGCAGGCGCATGGCCTCTTCCACCTCTTCCGGCATGCTGATGTCCTGAACCTCAACCCGGGTCAGCTTTACGCCCCATTTGGACGCCGCTTCTTCCATTTCCGCCTGAATGGCGCTGTTTACTTCGCTGCGGGATTCAAACAGCTTGTCCAGCTCCATTTTGCCCACCACGGAACGCAGGGTGGTCTTGGCCAGAACCTCCACCGCCTGGCTCATGTTGGCCACTTCGTAGACCGCACGGCGGGGATCAATGATCTGGTAATACAGGGCACCGTTGATGTTCACGGTGACGTTGTCGGTGGTGACCACCGGCTGGCCGGGAAAATCCATCACCGTTTCGCGGCGGTCAATGCGGGTTTCAAAACTGCTGCTGGGATGGTACTCATCACCGATGCGCATGTAGCGAGTCATGGTAATAGCCCGTGGGCGCTCGATAAACGGGATGATGATGTTCACGCCGCTTTCCAGGACCCGGTTGAACGACCCCAGCCGCTCAATAACCATCACCTCGGACTGACGCACAATTACCAGGCCCTTGGCGATGATGAAAATACCGATGACAACGACAATCAGGCTGATGACCAGCCCGGGTGACAAAAGACTCTCCATGTTCACTGCTCCTTTTGATGATTCAGAGTAACGACGGCGGTGGTGCCGTCGAAGGTTTCAAAAACAACCCGGGTGTCTGCCGGTAGTTCGGTTTCCCCGGTATCGCTAATTCGTAAACGATAGAAGTCCCCGTTCACTTTAATACCGGTCGCGTCGTCGAAGTCCCGTTTGATGGTCCGGTATACGGTGCCCCGCTCCACTCCGGTTCCCGTTGTCCCGTAGGAAACCCCTTTAGGAGAAAAGCGGGGCTTGATCCAGATAATGGCGACCGGTACCAGAAGGCCCGACAGCACACCCATGCCGATCAGTTGCCATTCGAAAGAAAATCCGGCGAATGCCAGGATAGCGGTCAGAGCGGCAGCGATCCCCAGTGCCAGCAGTACCAGCACGCCGGAGGCAAGCTCCGCAAGGCCAAGAATCAGGGCCAGGATCAGCCAGAGGTGGGTCAGACTCCATTCCATAGATGGTTATCCACAGGTCGGGAAATTGATCAGAGGCAGCGATTGTACCCCGCGCCGCAGCGGCGGTCACCGCCACTGGCTCAGTTGCCGGGACGGGTGCTGATAATTTGCCATAGGTTCCGGGCGGACACCTGCTAAAGTGCATGGATCCAGTACGACCAATATGAATAATTGAAGCTAACAAGAGGTCATCCACATGAAAGATCTGAACAATCGCGTTGCCGTGGTTACCGGCGCCGGGTCCGGTATCGGGCGGGCGCTGGCAAAGGCGCTGGCCGAGAAGGGGTGCCGCCTGGCGCTGTCGGACGTCAACGAGATGGGGCTGGCGGAAACCGCGGCGGCCTGCAGTGAGACTGAGGTACGTACTTACCTTCTGGATGTGGCCGACCGGGACGCCATTTACGCCCACGCCGACCAGGTGGCCAGTGATTTCGGTGCGGTCAATCTGATCATCAATAACGCCGGTGTGGCGCTGTCGGCCTCGGTCCGCGAGATGACCGATGAGGATTTCAAGTGGGTGATGGATATTGATTTCTGGGGTGTGGCCCACGGTACCAGGGCGTTTCTGCCCCACCTGATCGCCTCCGGTGATGGCCATGTGGTGAATATTTCCAGTGTATTCGGGTTGATCGGTGTGCCGAGACAGAGCGCCTATAACTCCGCCAAGTTTGCCGTACGCGGCTTTACCGAAGCGCTGCGTCAGGAAATGAAGCTGGAAAAGCAACCGGTGGCCGTCAGCTGTGTTCATCCGGGCGGTATCCGCACCAACATCGCCAACTCCGCCCGCATGGGTTTGTCCGATAACGCCGAGGCGCTGAAGGCCGGCTTTGACAAGTTGGCAATGACCACGCCAGAGAAGGCAGCGGCCACGATTGTGAAAGGTATTATGAAGGACGAGTCGCGAATTCTTGTGGGGCCTGACGCCTGGGGTATAGAGGCTCTGAACCGGCTGTTGGGCGCGTCCTATCAGCCGCTGGTGGAACGCTTTTCCCGGAAGAATCTGTACATTTAAGTGATCAGTTGCCGCTCTGGGGCAGGCCTTGTATATTTCTATAACAGAGGCGGTTATTAACCGCCTCGTGTTACGGAATCCAACGCCATGAGCACTCCCAAGGAAGCCGATCTTGGTGTCTCACTTGAGCAGAGCCGCTCAGGTCTCAGGGACAACCATCGACGTTCGCTGACGCGAACCCTGTTTCTGGTAACGGGGGCCGCTCTGCTGATATTCGGGTCGCTCCAGTTCATCAACGGCCATTTTCTGCTGGCCACGGCCGAATTTATCGCCAGCGGTGTCCTCTTTTTCGGGCGATACCGGATCTATAGCTCGCCAAACCTTGAGCATTGGATCTACGGCTATCTGGTTTCAGGATTCTCGTTCTCGCTTTTGATTCTTGTCGTCCCGGATGCCTCTATCACCGCCTACACCTGGATACTGATGATCCCGGTGCTTTCCTACCTGCTGCTGGGCAAAAGCGCGGGTTTCCGCCTGAGCGCGCCTTTTCTGGTTGCCGGCTGCCTGGTTTACGCCTTTTCTGTGGATTCGTTTGCCAGTGCCTTTGCCCTGATTGATCTGCTCAACCTGGTTCTGTGTGCCGTATTGATGCTGCTGTTCGTCCACATCTACGAGACCCGGCGGGAAGAAGCTGAAATGAAGCTGTTCAACATGGCACAGAACGATTCCCTGACTGGTCTGGCCAATCGGTCAAGCTTTCAGAGCACCCTGGCCAGAACCATTGCCGAGTGCGATCGCAGCGGTTCCGGCTTCGCGCTGGTGGTGATGGACGTGGACCACTTCAAACTGGTCAATGACACCATGGGCCATGATGCCGGTGACCGCGCCCTCAGCCGCATCGGCAAGCTGCTCACGGAGCGCCTGCGGGCCACGGATTCGGTCGGGCGGCTCGGCGGTGAGGAGTTCGGCCTGATCCTGCGGGACGTCAAACCGGACGATTCCTTTGAATTGATGGAAGAGCTGCGGGAGCGAATCGCAGCCAGCGAGTTGCCCTATGGCGATGCCACGATCCGCCTGACCGCCTCTTTCGGCATTGCCCACTTTCCCGAGCACGGCCGCAGCGCCGAAACTCTTTACCGCGCCGCCGACCGCTGCCTGTTTGCAGGCAAGCAGGCCGGTCGGAACAAAGTCATCCGTGCCGGCGTTTCGGCGGTGAGGCGGTAGCCAAATCGTCGGGTCCAGCTGACCGATTGTGAACCAAGTCCGTTTTTACAGTCATCTCTCAACCCTTTGACGGATGGCTGGCCAGCCCCTTGAGCCTAGCATTGAACCCTCTGTTGAACTTTCCGCTCCCAATGCTGCGGTAAAAGAATGACTAAGGGGCTGACCATGAACCTGACCAACCTTGCCATTGATGCCACCAGCCTGACGGATGCGCTTGACCAGACGCCGGCGATTGAGGCGGGTAATAGCCTGGCAGCTTACCCGCAACAGTGTGACCCGCGGGTGTCGGAACAGTTTCTGCGGGCTTTTGGTCGTCAATCCAGCAGCTATTTTGCGCTTCAGCCAGACTGTCATCACTACCTGGATCACCAGGCGGGTTTTGTTCCTTACGTGCCGGTTTCTCTGCTGGGCCAGCGTGTCAATGTGGTACCGACACGGCCACTCGCGTCTGATGGTGACATGCTCAGAGTGCTGGCGGGTTTCGAGCGGGACGTGCCGGGCCGGGCGCTGTTTGTGGGTGTGGACCGCGCCATGGCGCTAACCCTGGGCAAGCGGGGATACGATGCCACCATGATGGGGACCGAATTTGCCATCAATCCGGCGGATTTTTCTGTTCGCGGGCGCGCCATGAAACAGCTACGCCATGCCCGTAACCTTGACCGTCGCTGCCATGTCCGCGTGCAGGAACAGGCAGCGGGCGCGGTAAGCCGTAGACAGGTGGAAGAGATTTCCCGCTCCTGGCGCAGTAACAAGGCCGTCAAACAGCGGGAGCTTGGCCTGCTCACCCGACCACCGGTATTCGACGATGAATGGGGTGTCCGGAAGTTCTACGGGTATGTCGACGACGCGCTCGCCGCGTACGTCTTCTTCGACCCCTATTTCAGGGACGGTAAGCTGCATGGTTACTGCGCTAACATTCTCAGAGCCTCGCCGGAAACCAATCGGATGGGGGTGCTTGACCATATTATGCTCAGGGCGATTGAGCAGTTCCGTAATGAAGGGATAGGGGAAGTCTCTCTCGGGATTGCCCCGCTTCATGGCGTCCGCCGTTTCGCAAATGACCGCCCAGGGCTGCGCTGGGCGCAACAGGGACTCTACCGCTGTGGCAACCGGCTGTATGCCTTTGCGCCGCTGGCTTACCACAAATCCCGGTATCGCCCCCGTGAAACGCCCTGGTTTGTTTGCGCCCGTAACATCAGCAGTCTTCGTGTTGTGGCCACTCTGCTGAAGGGAACCGGCCTGATCTCGACGTAATGACTCAAAAACCGGAATCCCGGTCTCAGAACGGAGAGTCGACCCTGGATGAGGGTCAGATCCGTCGCTATTCTGGACATCATCAACCGTGGATGATGTGCCCGATGGTAGCGGAAACCAAACTGTCCCGGCCGAGACTGCCCCATCGGCTCATAGAAGACGAAACCAGACTCAGGCTCCTGGATTGCGCCGGTGATGTGCCGTTTACACTGCTTTCTGCGCCGGCCGGGTTTGGCAAAACCACCCTCGTTACCCAGTGGCTGGAAGACCGGAAACCAGCTCATGCCTGGCTTACGATCGATGCCCGGGACGATACACCTCACCTTTTCTGGCGTTCGGTCAGTGCAGCGCTGGCACGCGTCGACCCGAGCCTGGCGCTTCGCGAGAGTACCCTGCTGTCGGCATTGGAGCCGGGCGCCGTGGTCGATCCCGTGGCCCTGCTGGTCAACCGGCTCTCCGACTATGCCAGAACCTGGCAGGCGCCCCAGCGGCTCTTCCTGATTCTTGATGATTTTCACCTGATCCGTCAGGACGCGTTGCTGGAACAGGTCCGCCGTTTTATCGATTTCGCACCGGGCCTGCTTCGGTTGATCTGTATTTCCAGAACCGACCCGCCGATCCGGATTGCCCAGCTGTTAGCACGTGAACAGATGCTCAAACTCGGGGCTGATTCCCTGTGTTTTGATCTTGAACTGACGGGTCGCTTCGTGCGGCTTCGCCGGGAGGATGCCAGTACCATCGATATAGCCCGGCTGCACGAACGCACGGGAGGCTGGCCCGCTGCGTTGCAGCTGTCTGCCATGTCATCCTCCCTGGACCGGGCGGCGGGCAATTCCGTGGCTAATGACGGTGCCGATGCGCTGGCGGCCTACCTTCTGGAGGAGGTTTTTGACGAGCTGGATGCCTCGCTTCAACAGTTCCTGCTGGATGTCAGCCTGCTGCCGCTTTTCTCCGAGGACATTGCCGATCGCGCCCGAGGCAAAAGCGATGCCGCACGTCAGATTGCCGCAATGCGCGACCACAACCTGTTACTGCAGCACTTCGGTTCCGGCCAGTGCTGGTATCGGCTTCACGATCTGCTGGCGGAATGGTTGCGTCCCAGAGTGGATGCCGGGCCACATGCCCGTGGCATCCGCATGGTCGCGGCGGAGGCGTTTGCCGATCTCGGGCTGATGAACGAGGCGCTCGATCTTCTGGTTTCCGAGCACTGCTTTGAGGAGGCGGAAGCACTATTGCCTGGGCTGCTTCTATCGGACGATCTGTTGGGCTTTCGTAGCCTACCGGACCGCTTTCCGCCGGATTTCCGGCGACGTTCAGCGGCTCTGACCATACTGCAGGCGCTTTTCTCTTCCATGGAGGGGCGCTTCGGGAAGGCTCTGGAGCTGACTGAAAGCGCCGATGCGCTGCTTGTCGGGCAGAGCGGGCAGGATGCTGAGACCCTGAGGTTTGTCGCACTGCTGCTTCGCTGCATGTCGTCCCGCTTCACCGGCCGGGCAGGGGCCGCCCGGGACTCGATCCGGGAACTTTCGCAAAGGCTGGAAACCGGAAGCAGCAACCTGCACAACTGGGGCCTTTACATCCTCGGTGTGGACGCGTCCATGGACGCAGAGCTGGAGACAGCGGAGCGGATTCTTGGCCGGGCACTGGCGGGCGCCCTGGTCAGCGATGACACCAACTGTGTTTTGCGATGCCTTGCCGTGCTGATTCCGGTGCTGATTCATCAGGGCCGGATTAATGAAGCGGTGAGATGCTTTGATCGAACCCGCGACAAGCTCTCGGGCTTGCCGCCGTTGCGAGACCAGGAAGCCATGCTGGCCTATCTTGACGGTATGCTGGCGCTGGAACGGATACAGTTGCGCTCCGCCCGGGCGATCCTGGCAGAAGCTTCCCGCCTCGCACCTGAACGGATGAATCTGATGGATCAGGTATATCTCGCTTTCGAGAGTTTCCGGGCCGCGATGATTGCCGGTGACGAGACCGCCTGGCGTTCCAGGCTGGATGATATTACCGAACTGCACCAGCTAATGGGCGGTGGCGAATGGACCTACAACATCCCGGAATGCCCCGCGCTGCAGGCTCTGGCCAGCCTCAGACAGGGCGATGCGTCGGTGTTACTGGCCTGGGCTCAACGGTTCGATAACACAGAGGCCAGGCAGAGCCGGAGTCGGTTTTTCCAGCTGAACGAGCGGTTACTGCTCCTGTTGGGTAAAATGATCATGGGTCTGGCGGTGGATGAGGGTCTTGAACGCCTGGTGGTGGACGCGGA
This sequence comes from Marinobacter halotolerans, assembly GCF_008795985.1. NCBI lineage: Bacteria > Pseudomonadati > Pseudomonadota > Gammaproteobacteria > Pseudomonadales > Marinobacteraceae > Marinobacter > Marinobacter halotolerans. Next base: position 1,769,956 of record NZ_VMHP01000001.1, read on the forward strand.
ACAGGGCAGCAACCATCTGGTGGTGTGCCACGTTCGACTGATGCAGGTGTTATTGCTGGCCTACCGTGATAGATCCCGGGATCAGGCTGCTGCCCTGCTGGGCGAAACCCTGCGGTGGTTTGTTCCATTGGGCCTGCTTAGACCGTTCGTTGATGCGGACCCCACGTTTGATCCGGTTCTGGAGCAATGTCTTCACCATGAATCGGTAGCCGCTTTTGCCCGTGAGGTGATCGATATACGCCGCGGTGTCGGGGAAGACGCCGGCAGTGATACCGAGCCACTGGTTGCTGGCGATGATGATACTGCAGTAATGTTACCCGAGCCGCTTAGCCAGAGGGAACGGCACGTGCTCCGGTTGCTGTCCCAGGGATTGAGCAACAAGGTGATGAGCAATCAGCTTGGGATCACGGTGGCAACGGTCAAATCCCACCTCAGTAATATCTATGGCAAGCTGGATGCCGGCAACCGGGGTCGGGCCGTGGCCCGCGCCCGGTCCCTGGGCCTGCTGGATTAGAACTCTATTGAAGCGTCCGGCGGTTGCCGTTGCGGTACTCCGGCGCAATGTATTCCTGGATATCTGACTTGAACCTGGTAATCAGGTCACTGTTGTCGTGATCCCAGGGGTGGAAGCCGGGTTTGAAGTATTCCAGCCAGGTCGGGATCAGGCTGGAAAAGGTACCGTTACGGCCCCAGAGTCGCCACAGGCCGCCGGCCGCGCCTTTCAGGGAGAACCCCTTGCGATCATTCAGCATCATGCGGGCGGTGCAGTAACTGCCCATAGCGCCCAGCGCCGCGGTGCTGAACAGAAGGTAGAAAGCGCGTTCAGCGTAGGTGCCGCCGGCTTGCTGAAAAACGTCATAGGCGACTGACTTGTGTTCGGTCTCCTCAATGGCGTGCCACACCCAGAGAGGGCGCATGGTTTCGTGCATATCCTCTCGCACGTCGTCCCGGGCCAGCAGCATGTCGGCCATCATGGCGGTGAGATGTTCCAGCGCACAGGTGATGGCCAGCTGGTGTCGCTCAGGTAGTTTTTTGGCAATGCCCAACACCACCGCCAGATGGGCTTCCAGTTTCTCCACTGGCATGCCCTGGTCGCGCACATGCTGGTTCATGGCGATGTGTTCCAGCGAATGCATGGCTTCCTGACCGATAAAGCCACTCACTTCCTGCTTTAGCTGCGGGTCGGTGAGGATGCTGCGAAAGTGTCTTACAGAGTCCACAAAAAACTGTTCCCCCTGGGGGAAAAGAACGGACAGCGCATTCATTGTGTGGCTGATCAGGTAGTTTTCCGCCACCCAGTAACGGGGCACCTGTTCACCGAATTCGAATCCCATACGCTGGGGTTTTATCTCCACATTCTCGGGCGTTCGTGCCGCGGGTTTGGTGGCGGTTCCGGTTGTCTGCATGGTTTTCTCCTCAGCGCGTTCGCGCAGTGACTGATGTCATGGATCCAGTCTGAGGGAGTCCAGCCGGGCCGGGAATGCGCGAAGGGGACGGAGGTCGTGGAATCAGGGCCAGTCGGCGCAAAGGGTTTGCGTTCCATTGACTGGATTGACGGCGCCCCTACCCCCATGCAGCCACAGCCCCGGGGTATGGGGGCTCTGTTAGGATCAGATCAGGTGCGCCAACCGACAATAAAGGAAACGCAATGACAAACGCTGGCCCGGATCGAGAGCGGCAGATGCTGGGACTGTTCCTGGTCCCGGGTGTTTACATGCGCGTACTGGCGGATGTGGTGCGTCAGCTGGGGCATAACGAGCGCGGCCTCTACGAGGGGCTGAGTTTTGGTCCGGCAGATCTGGCTTCCAACGACAGCCGCGTGTTCGTTACCGACGCCATTGTAATGACCGAACGCGCCCTGGCGATGGCGGGCAATCAGGGGCTAAGCTTTCTGCTGGCCCGGGAACTGCGGGTCACTATCCATGGCACGCTGGGTTTCGCCGCGCTGACCAGCCCCACCCTGTCCGGAGCGCTGGATTCGGTGCGCCGCTACCTGCAACTGCGGGTGCCCTTCCTGACCATCAGCCTCACCGACACCGGTAAGGAAATGCTGGTGCGGCTGCGTTCGGAGTTCGAGTTGCCCCGCCAGACTCCATTTCTTGCCGAAACTGTGGGGGCCACGCTGATCATGCTGACGGAGCAGCTCATCGACCGGGACGATGCACAGCAAAAAGGATACGCCCTGGAGCACGGTAAACTTCCCGGCGTGAAAGTGCAGCTCAGTGCGCCGGAGCCCGACTATTACCGCAGCTTTGCCCACCAGCTACCGGTGCGCTTTGAATACGGCCAGCCCCAGGAAACCCTGGTCTTTCCCAAGGGTCTGCTGGATGTGAAAATGCGTCTGGCGGATGCTGACGCGTCCCGGATGGCCCGGGAGCAGTGCGAGTTCGAATTGCAAAAGGCGCTGAAAGACCAGGGGGATATCGCTCACGCCGTGCAGAACGTGTTACATATGACTCCTGGTCCGCTGCCGTCGCTGGACAGCATGGCCGAGCGCTTCTGCGTGTCATCTCGCACGCTCAAGCGACGTCTGGCGGAAAAAGACACCACCTACCGTGAAATTGTCGAGGCGGTGCTCAAGGACCGGGCAATTCAGTTGCTGCGCTACACTAACCAGTCGGTCAGCGAGATTGCCTTCGAACTGGGGTATGCGGATCTGTCCAATTTCAGCCGGGCCTTCCGCAAATGGACCGGCAAATCCGCTGGCGAATTCCGCCAGGAGGGCCCGGATCCTGCACCGGAAGTGGGGCCCTGAGTCCTGACCCACTGGCACACACAAACCACGGCTACAAGGAAACCAGATCATGGCACCTGTTCAGGATACGCACAGTAAAATCATCGGCTACCTGCTCTGGATTTTTGGCTTCCTCGGGGCCCACCGGTTCTATTTCGGCAAACCGGTGACCGGAACCATCTGGTTCTTTACCTTTGGCCTTTTCTTCATCGGCTGGATTATCGACCTGTTCCTGATCCCCGCCATGGACCGCGAGGCCGATCTTCGCTACGAATCAGGGGTTGTGGACTACAACATCAGCTGGATTCTGCTCACTTTCGTTGGCGTACTCGGTATTCACCGCATGTACATGGGCAAGTGGCTGACGGGCATACTCTACCTGCTGACCGGCGGTCTTTTCCTGGTGGGCGTGCTCTATGATTTCTGGACCATGAACGAGCAGATAACCGTTCGCAACCACGAGATCGCCTCTGGGCTCTGATTTCATCAGGCCTCAGAGACCCCAGGCCGCTTCCAGCTCCGCCAGCCCCTCTTCCAGGTAGTCCAGCATACGTTGCAGGCTTGGAAGGGTACGGCGGCAACCGATCAGGCCGAACTCGATCTGGTCACAGTAGCTGGTCAGGGTCATGTTCAGGGCGATGCGGTCCATGGCGATGGAGACCGGATACATGCCTTCCAGCTTCGCACCGTTCCAGTAACTGGGCTCTTTCGGGCCAGGCACATTGGAAATCACCACGTTGAAGGTTTGCCACTTGGGTGCCATCCCCGTCAGCAGGTTGAAACTGGCCGGGGCCAGCAACATGGCGGTGTAGTTCAGGATTTCCTCTGCCGACATGCTGGCATACCGTTCCTTTGACGCCTTCACATCCTCGTGGATATAGCTTAGCCGCTGGGCCGCGTCGTTCAGATGCGTGCCGAGGGACGCCAGAATAATGCCGACCTGATTGCCTTCGGAACTGTCGTCCTTGCGCAGGGAAACCGGCACCATCGCGACCAGAGGTTTCTCCGGCAGGGCGTCCTGGTTCATAAGATAGGTGCGAAGAGCAGTGGCGCACATGGCCATCACCACGTCATTGACCGTTGTTTCCGACGCCTTGCAGACGGCGCGAATGCGTTTCAGGCAGTAGGACTGGGCGGCAAATCGGCGGGAGCCGGTAATCTTGCCGTTCAGCACACACTGGGGCGCGTGGAAGATGGAATCGTAGGCGGGGTCTTTCCGGGCCCGGTTGACGGTACTCAACAGTGCTTTGGATACCGCCGGCACAGTGCCCAGCTGCTTGCCCGATTCGCCCAGTAGATGGGCGACATTCCGCCACATGGACGGGCCATTGTCACTTGTGCCTGTGCGGCTGCGCCGGGGCAGGCTCCAGATCGGCGGCATGTCCCGCTGCTCCGGATCGTCGGACAGCATACGCTGAAACAGGCGCATGGCGGATACACCATCCACCAGGGAATGATGCACCTTGGTATAGACTGCAAACTGGCGGTCTTGCAGTCCCTCGATCAGATGAAACTCCCACAGCGGCCGTTCCCGGTCCATCAGGTGGCTGTGCTCCGTGGATACAAACGCCAGCAGTTCCCGAATACGCCCGGGCGTGGGCAGGGCTTCAAACCGGAAATGGTGTTCCAGGTCCAGATGTTCGTCTTCCACCCAGACCGGCTGACCGAACCGGCTGTCCAGCCGGCGATCAAAAGGCGCCGTGACGGTCGTCTGTTCCCGCAACTGGTTGGCAAGCTGCGACACGTAGTAGTCCGGCGCGTCCTCAGGGAATGAGAACAGTTGCAGACCTCCCACGTGCATCGGCTGCTGGCGCTTTTCCATCCACAGGAAAACCTGGTCTACCGGGCTGAGTCGTTTCATCAGGGTACTCTTTTTGTTTTGATAGTCGTTGCAAATGCAGTGTTGCAGTATTTTGCGAGACGCGAAAGCTCCGGCGGATTCATTTTTGGGCAGGCCATCGGTCGATTGATTATCAGCGGCAATGCAGGTCTGCCGGGCCTTATGCCTCGTAAATCTGTTTTAAGCCACTACCGGAAGCATTATCGCCACCGTCTTGTAAGGAGAGCACCTTTGAAACCGTTTTTCTGGCATCCCGCACTTTGGGTACTGCTGCTATTGGGCCTTCCCCTTGCCCAGGCACAGGCCCAGAGCATGCCCAGTGTGGCGTTGGGAAAGGTGACAGAGTCCCAGATCATCAGTGAAATAAAGCTCAATGGCACCGTGAACGCCCTGCGCAGCTCCCGATTGTCTTCCGCGGTGTCCGGGTTGATTGAAAGGGTCGCGGTTGATGCCGGTGACCGGGTGTCGGAAGGTGACCTGCTGATTGCGCTGGAGGACGAGACAGCGACGTTCGACCGTAACGAATCCCGCGCAGCCCTGAATGAGGCGGAAGTTCGGGTGGCGGAGGCTCAAAGACGTCTGGATGAGGCCCTTGCCCTGGGTGCAGGCAGCAACATTGCGGCCACCGAGGTACGCAGCCGTGAGGCGGAGTTGGCAGCTGCCAGGGCGTCTGTTGCCCGATTGCAGGCCCGGCTGGGCCGTCTGCAGGTTGACCTGGATCGCCATAGTGTTCGGGCGCCTTTCAGCGGTGTGGTCAGTCAGCGATCAGTGGATCTTGGTGAGTGGGTGGTGCCCGGTGACGAGCTGATGACCCTGGTGGACACCAACAACCTGCGTCTGGATTTCGCGGTGCCCCAGAGCGTCTACAGCCGGATTTCCGACCAGTCCCGCCTGCTGATTCAGTCGGCCGCGGCGGACCAGGACCCCGTCGAGGCCAGGATAGCAGTGTGGGTACCGGTAACCGATGCCCGCGCCCGAACCTTCCTGTTGCGGGCCGAAGCCCCGGCATCAAAGACTCTGCTTCCGGGAATGTCCGTTGAGGGGCTGTTACAGGTCAGCACCGGCGAACAGGGCCTGACGGTGTCCCGGGATGCCATCAACCGGTATCCGGAAGGTCGTACCACCGTATGGATTGCCGAACCGGCGGATGAAGACCGCTATAAGGTCCGTGAGAAGCGGGTCTCCCTGGGTGGCAGCTTCAGCAACCGGGTGGAAGTGCTGAGCGGACTGGAAGGTGGCGAACAGGTGGTTGTGCGAGGCAACGAATCCCTGCGTGAAGGAACCCAGGTGCGCCTGGCCGAACGGAGCGCGCGCTGATGTTCTCCGGAGTGATACGACACGGCACTCTGGTTGCCGTCATTACGCTTATTTTCGCGGTTATTGGCGCCGTAGCCGCGTTACGCATCCCGATTCAGATGATCCCTGACCTGGAGACCCGCACGGTGACCGTGGAAACCCGGTGGCCGGGTGCGACCCCTCAGGACATCGAAAAAGAAATCCTGATCGAACAGGAACAGTACCTTCGCAATGTGCCCAACCTGAGTGAGATGGTGTCCAGTGCCTCCAGCGGATCTGCGGAAATCGAACTGGAATTTCCCTTTGGCGTGGATATCACTGAAACGCTGATCCAGGTGAACAATGCCCTGAGCCAGGTGTCGGATTACCCACAGAATGTGGATGAGCCGCGCATCGTGGCAGCGTCTTTTTCCTCGAACGCGTTCATGTATTTCCGCATCACCACCCTGCCGGACAATCCCCGGGAGCTGGACATCGAACTGATGGGGGATTTTGTCGAGGACCGGGTACGCCCACGGATGGAAAGTGTTTCCGGCGTATCGGAAGTGCGCGTGGGTGGCGCCGCCGACCGCCAGATGCAGATTCTGGTGGACGAAGCGGCCCTGGCCCAACGGGGTCTGAGCCTGCTGGATTTGCGGGATGCGATTAATTCACGCAATCAGGACGTATCCGGCGGAGAAGTGGCGGCCGGTAAACGCCGGTATCTGCTGCGGACCGTAGGCCGCTTCCGTGACCTGGAAGAACTGCGCAATCTGGTGGTGTCCCGTCAGGGTGACAGTGTGGTGCGTCTGTCGGAGGTCGCCAGCGTTCAACAGGGACATTCGCGAATCCGGGAAATCTCCTGGATTGACAGTCAACGGGCCATCAGCCTGTCGGTAAGGCGAGAAGCCGGTTCCAACGTTATCCGCATCAAGGAACAGATGCTGGACGAGGTTGAGCGCATCAATGCCGAGGTACTGGAACCGGAGGGCATGCGGCTTGCGCTGACTGCCGACGATGCCCGTTACGTGCAGGCTTCCATCGCCAACGTCTGGACGAATCTGGGCATCGGTGCCGCCTTTGCCACTCTGGTGATGTTCCTGTTTCTGCGTTCCGGCAAGGCCACGCTCACCGGTGTCATCGGTATTCCCCTCTGTGCCATCGCCGCCTTTCTGGGGCTGATGATTACCGGTCGCACCATTAACGTTATTTCGCTGGCGGGTGTGGCGTTTGCCATCGGTATGACGGTGGACAACAGCATTGTGGTGCTGGAGAACATCGAGCGCCACCGGCGTCTGGGGCTGGACCGGTTCGAGTCGGCCCTGAAAGGCGTGAAGGAAGTCTGGCCGGCGGTGCTGGCGTCCACTACCACAACCATGCTGGTGTTCCTGCCCATACTGTTCATCGAGGAAGAGGCCGGCCAGCTCTACTCGGATGTGGCCATTGCCATCTCGGCGGCTATTCTGGCGTCCATGTTGATCGCGGTGACCGTGATTCCGGCATTGAGCGCCCGGCTCGATTTCGGAAACCGTAACAGCAACGCCGATGCCCAGGGCAATGTGGTGTCCGGCGGCTGGGCCGGCGGTATTGTCAAAGCGGTACGCTGGATGGTGAGCGGGCGGTTAAGGCGCCTGGTGGTTATAGGCGGCACCGTTGCCGCGAGCCTGTGGGTCATCCTGTTCCTGACCCCACCGGCGGAATATCTGCCGGAAGGGGAAGAACCGAAAACCTTCGCATACATGAGCGCCCCGCCGGGCTACAATCTGGACGAAATGGCGGCCATCGCCCAGCAGGTAGAGGATTACTTTCTGCCCCACGTAAATGCCGAACCGGGGCCCTATGAGAGCGGTGAAACGCCGGTGCCGCCCATGGCGTATCTGAATCTGGAGGCCACGCCCACCAGCATCCGCATCATTTCGGAGACCATCAACCCGAGTCACATTGATGCGCTGATGGCGGAAATTACCGGTTTCTACGAACAGTTTCCCGGCATGAGGGCGTTTGCCGCCAAGGGGTCGATCATTTCCAGTAACGATGGCGGCACCCGAAGTATCAGCCTGGACATCTCCGGGCCGGATCTGGTGTCCATTTACCGGGTCGCCAACATCGCCTACGAGCGGGCCCGTAGCATTTTCGACAACCCCCGTATCCAGAGCAGGCCCTCGACTTTGTCGCTTGCACAACCGCTGATTCAGGTGCGGCCGGATTGGGATCGCGCGGCCGAGCTGGGCCTGGATACCGAAGCCATCGGCTTCACCGTGGCGTCGCTGACGGAAGGCTCCTATGTGGATGATTTCTTCCTGGAAGACGACAAGATCGATATCTACCTGTATGGCAGTGGCGGCGGAAATCCGGGGCTGGCGAAACTCCCGGACGTGATGGTTCACACGCCCCAGGGCGCAACCCTGCCGCTCTCAAGCCTGGCCAGCATCGAGGAAACCGTGGACACCAGTACCGTCCGGCGGCTGGACGGCCGGCGTACTGTCACTCTGAACGTGATTCCGCCGGACGACGTGCCCCTGGAAGTGGGTGTGCAGCGGGTGCAAACGGAACTGCTGGGCGCCATGCGGGACAGCGGTGAGATCCCACTTGATGTGGCCATCGACATCTCCGGCGCCAGCGACCAGCTGAATGCGACCAAGGAGGCGCTGACCGGTAATTTCCTGATTGCGTTGGTGATTGTCTACCTGTTGCTGGTAGCCATCTTCGCCCACTGGGGTTTCCCGTTGCTGATCCTGACGGCTATTCCGCTGGGCATTGCCGGCGGTATTGTGGGTCTGTCGCTGATGAATCTGGTGGGTGGCCTGATACCGCTGATCGGGCTGCGGCCTCTCAGTCAGCCATTCGACATGATTACCATGCTGGGCTTTCTCATTCTGATGGGTACGGTGGTGAACAACCCGATTCTGGTGGTGGAACAGGCCCGGCAAAATCTCAGGCATCGCGCAACCTCGGTGGTGGATGCGGTCGTCATGGCCGTGGAAACCCGACTGCGGCCCATTGCCATGACAACCCTGACCACCATCTGCGGCCTGTCACCATTGGTGTTCCTGCCGGGCGAAGGCACGGAGCTGTACCGTGGCGTCGGTGCCATCGTCCTGTTCGGACTGTTGGGCGCTGCCACCGTCACCCTGACCTTCCTGCCGGCGCTTACCGTGTTTGTTTTGGGGTGGCGGCGTAGGACTGTTGCCTAAGTCCTTGGGGGAGTCGCCACCCCCCAAATCGGCTTTTCGGGCTAGGGCACGGGCCTGTCGGGGTAAAAGAACGCTCTATGCGACAGCAGACTCTTTATTAGCTGCCGGGATTTCTACACGGACGTTTTCGCCATCCAGCAGGACCGGGTAGGTTTTGACCTTTACGGTCTCATCTTCCAGGCACTGACCGGTTTCCAGGTTGAAGTGCTGCTTGTAAAGCGGTGAAGCCACCACCGGCTGACCTTTCAGATCCCCGGTAATGCCCCTTGCCAGCACGTTCTTCCCGGTAAACGGATCGGTATGGCTAATCGCAAACAGCGCCGGCAACCGATGCGGCAGATAAAACACCGCCACGGGTCCATCTTCAGTCCAGACCGCAACGCCGGATTCTGCAATCAAGTCATCAACCGTACAAACAACATCCCAACTCGTCTGTGTCTTCATAACGTTCTCCAATCTCTTAACGGTCCTTCCACGTCATCAGCGTGAAACCCAATAAATCTGTAAGCCGCGACAACTCATAGTCCAGTGAGTGTGGGGGTCGGAATTTTTTCCCAAGGGAAAACAATTCCGACCCCCGCGCTCCACCCCAATCTATAAGTCCTGCAGTCCCAGACTCCCGAGTTACCAGTCTTAAGCAGGCTCCACCTCAGATTCGAGCACAGGCCGCTTCTGCCCCCGCTCCGAAGTCCACTGCTGCACCGGATCCTTCTTCTCCGGCGCATTCACAAACTCGCGGAAGCGCTTGCGCTTCTCCGGGTCCTCAACGGCGGTCTTCCACTCGCACTGATAAGTGCCCACCAGGCCCTCCATGTGCTCTTCCAGCTCCGCGCCAATGCCCAGGCTGTCTTCCAGCACCACCTGCTTGAGGTAATCCAGACCGCCCTCCAGGTTTTCCATCCACACACTGGTGCGCTGCAGACGGTCCGCCGTGCGCACGTAAAACATCAGAACCCGGTCAATGGTGGAGACCAGTTCCTCATCGTTCAGGTCGGTGGCAAACAGGTCGCCATGGCGCGGGCGCATGCCGCCGTTGCCGCAGACGTAGAGGTTCCAGCCGTTTTCGGTGGCAATCACGCCAATGTCCTTGCTTTGGGCTTCCGCGCATTCGCGGGTACAGCCCGATACAGCAAACTTGATCTTGTGGGGGGCCCGCAGGCCCTTGTAGCGGTCTTCCAGGTGAATCGCCATGCCCACGCTGTCCTGTACGCCATAGCGGCACCAGGTGCTGCCAACGCAGGATTTCACCGTGCGCAGGGCTTTGCCGTAGGCGTGGCCGGTTTCAAAGCCGGCGGCGATCAGCTTTTCCCAGATCTCAGGCAGCTCGCTCAGGGTCGCACCGAACAGATCGATGCGCTGGCCGCCGGTGATCTTGGTGTACAGGTTGTATTCCTTGGCCACCTGGCCCAGCACAATCAGCTTGTCCGGGGTGATTTCCCCGCCCGGCACGCGGGGCACGATGGAATAGGTGCCGTTTTTCTGCATGTTGGCCATGAAGGTGTCGTTGGTGTCCTGCAGGGGCACGTGGTCGGTGGCCAGCACGTGCTCGTTCCAGCAGGTGGCCAGGATCGATCCCACCGCCGGTTTGCAGATGTCGCAGCCGTGGCCCTTGCCATGGTCACGGATCAGGGTCTGGAAGGTGCGGATGCCATTCACCTTGACCAGATGGAACAGCTCCTGACGGCTGAAGGGAAAGTGCTCGCAGATGTCCTTGCTGACTTCCACCCCGCGCTTTTCCAGCTCGCTGTCCACCACTGTTTTCAGCAGGGCGGCACAGCCACCGCAGCCGGTGCTGGCTTTGGTTTCGCCTTTGACAGCACCAAGGTCGCTGCAGCCCGCGTCAATCACGCCGCAGATGTCGCCCTTGGTGACGTTGTGGCAGGAGCAGATCGAGGCGGTTTCCGGCAGGGCATCCGGGCCCAGAGCGGGAGCACCCCCTTCACTTTCCGGAAGAATCAGCGTTTCCGGGCTCTCCGGCAGGTCGATCTCGTTCAGGGCGTACTGCAACAGGGTGTCGTATGGGCCGTTGTCGCCGACCAGAATGGCGCCGAGCAGCTTCTTGCCGTCTTCACTGATGACCATGCGGCGGTAATGTCCCGCCTGTTCGTCATTGAAGCGGATGCTCTTGGCGCCCTCTGTCTGGCCGTGGGCATCGCCGATGGAGCCCACGTCCACGCCCAGCAGCTTCAGTTTGGTGCTCATGTCTGCGCCGGTGAAGGCGGCTTCCTGATCGCCGTTCAGTACCGAGGCCATGGTGCGGGCCATGGTGTAGCCGGGGGCAACCAGGCCAAAGATTTTTTCGCTCCATAGGGCGCACTCGCCGATGGCGTGAATGTGCGGGTCGGAGGTGGTGCACTGATCGTTGATGATGATGCCGCCACGTTCGCCGATGTCCAGGCCGCAGCTTCGGGCCAGCGCATCCTGCGGGCGGATACCGGCGGAGAACACAATCAGGTCGGTTTCCAGATGGGTCTCGTCACTGAAGTTCATCCGCAGGCGGGCGTTTTCGCCGTCGATGATCTCGGTGGTGGCTTTTTCGGTGTGGACCTGAACGCCAAGCTCTTCAATCTTGTGCTTGAGCAGGGCGCCGCCGTCGCTGTCCAGCTGTACCGGCATCAGGCGCGGGGCAAATTCCACCACATGGGCTTCAAGGCCCAGACTTTTCAGGGCATTGGCCGCTTCCAGTCCCAGCAGGCCGCCGCCGACCACGACGCCGGTCTTCACGCCATTGGCGCTGGCGCGGATATCATCAAGATCTTCCAGGGTGCGGTAGACCAGGCAGTGAGGGTTGTCGTTGCCCTTGATGGGTGGCACGAACGGATAGGACCCGGTGGCCAGTACCAGCTCGTCGTAGGTGTATTCGCCCTGAGCTGTTTTGACTACCTGGCCGTCTCGGTCGATTCCGGTGACACCTTCGTCCAGATGCAGGTCAATCTGATGTTCGGCGTACCATTCGGCGGTACCCATGGCCAGGTCGCTGTGGGTGGAGCCGCTGAAGTATTCAGACAGGTGCACCCGGTCGTAGGCCAACAGTTTCTCTTCGCCAAATACCTTGATATCAAAGTCGGCGGCTGCAGGTGTATCCACCAGCTTTTCCAGAAAGTGGTGGCCGACCATGCCGTTGCCGATGACGATCAGTTTTTTCTTGCTCATGATGTTTCCTCTCTCTTGCTGGCGGCTAAGCCGCTTCGCAGTAATGCTTGCCAAAGGCCAGATGATCGCGGAATGCGCTGATGTCATCTGCCTGCTGAATGCGTTCACTGAACCAGGGGCCGTCACTGGTGTCGCCAACCAGAACCACACCTTTTAGTCGCTGATCGCAGATCAGCAGCCGGCAATAGCGGTTGGTTTCAAGGTCCTGCCAGACCACCGATTCGGTGTGCCGATCTGCACGGGTTTGGCCGCAGGAGAAAATGGGTATACCGCTGATCTTGAGCCGCGCGGGAATAGTGGCCGGTTCGAAGGCGCTGTCACTGGCCGGGTTGGCCAATTGTTCTGCCAGTACCCGGGCCTGTTGGTAGCCCGGCTCCACCAGGCCAAAGGTTTCGCCGTCAAACTCACAGCATTCGCCCAACGCGTGGATGCACGGATCGCTGGTGGTCATTTGCGAGTCCACGACAATGCCCCGTCCGCAGGCAAGGCCCGCGTCCCTTGCAAGCTGTACGTTGGGGGTAATGCCCGCAGCGACTACAACAATGTCGGTACTGATCAGGGTTTCGTCGTCCAGTTGCACGGCGCGAACCAGGTTGCGCCCCAGGAAAGCCGAGGGCGAAGCGCCGGTGCGGATGTTCATGCCTCGGTCAGTCAGGGCATCCGCCAGCAGGACGCCGCCGGTTTCATCCAGCTGGCGATTAAGCAGGTGCTGGCTGCGGTGCAGCACGGTCACGGCCATGCCCCGGCTTCGCAGCCCTTCTGCCGCTTCGAGTCCGAGGAAGCCGCCACCAATCACCACCGCGCGGCGGTGGCGCTGGCTGAGCTCGATCAGGCGACGGGTGTCGTTGAGATCGCGGAAAACCAGCACGTTTTTGAGCCCCTCGCCCGGAATGCCCAGCGGAGCCGGCTGTGAACCGGTCGCGAAGACCAGTCTGTCGTAGCGTTCGACCCGGCCGGCAGCCGTTGTCACGGTGCGGTTTTCCCGATCCAGGCCGGTGACCGGATCGCCCTGGTGCACGGTGATGTTGTGGCGGGTGAACCAGTCAGCGGAGGACAGGGCCAGGCTGCGCTCGTCTGCCTCACCTGCCAGCACGGACGAGAGCTGGATTCGATTGTAGGCGGGCGTGGGTTCGCCGTTGAAGACCACGATCCGGCCATAAGGGTGCCGGGGCTGGTCAACAAGCTGCTCGAGCAGGCGTTGCGCCACCATGCCATGGCCGCAGATCACCAGCGTTTGCGGCTGCTCCGTATCCATCGTTTCGATTCCCGCAATAGGTCCCGCCATAGGTCCGTTCGCTCCCGTCCGGTCTGGCTTTTCGCCAGACCAAAAAAAGCCGGAGTACCAATTCTTCGAAAAGATTTGATAGCCCGGCGCCAATGCCAACAACAATGATCTGATGGTCCGGCCGAATCCGCGGCCGGGACAGTCTTCCTTGTCTATCTAATACTTTGCGAAGGTCGTGCCAATTATTAAAAGCCCTAAAAGTCAGGCAGTTACTGATAATTTCGGTTCTTCTTCCTGCTCTTCTGTGCGCCGTGATAGGGCGGGTTGCACCGCAGGGGTGCCTTTATCCTCGGTCTTGCCCGGGAAACTCTGCTTTTCATAGAGGAACGATAGAACCGCCTGCCGATAGCGTACATACTCCGGATGATCCGCCAGCGTTACCCGGTTCCGGGGCCGGGGCAGTTCGATGTGCAACTCCTCTCCGATAGTGGCGGCGGGCCCGTTGGTCATCATCACGATGCGGTCCGACAGCAGCACTGCTTCGTCCACGTCGTGGGTGATCATGATCACCGTGCTGTTCAGGTCCTGCTGGATCCTCATCAGCGAATCCTGCAGGTGGGCCCGGGTCAGTGCGTCCAACGCCCCGAAAGGTTCGTCCATCAGCAGCACGCTGGGCTTCATTGCCAGAGCGCGGGCGATGCCCACACGCTGGGCCATTCCGCCGGAAATCTCGCCGGGGCGTTTGTCCAGGGCGTGGTCCATGTTGACCAGCTTCAGGTTGTGAAGAATCCAGTCCCGGCGTTCGCGCTTGCTCATGCTCTTCTTGAACACCTGCTGTACCGCCAGCTCGACGTTTTCATACACGGTGAGCCACGGCATCAGCGAATGATTCTGGAATACCACGGCCCGTTCCGGCCCGGGGGTATTCACTTCATGGCCATCCAGCACGCAGCCACCACGCGTAGCCTGCAAAAGCCCGGCGACAATGTTCAGAACGGTGGATTTACCGCAACCGGAGTGGCCAATCAGCGACACAAACTCGCCTTTGCGAATCTTCAGATCAACGTTCTCCAGCGCCACGAAGGGTCCGTTCTGGGTGTCGAACGCCATCTGAACGTTGGTCAGTTCTAAATGTGGTTTGTTGCTCATATCAGACTCCTCATTCGTTCCAGGCGACTTTCTTCTGGATAACCAGCATCACCCGATCCAGTAGAAACCCGATGAAGCCGATCGCAAGTACGGCGACCATGATGCGACTCAGGGATTCGCTGCTGCCATTCTGGAATTCGTCCCAGACAAACTTCCCGAGGCCGGGGCTCTGGGCGAGCATTTCGGCGGCGATCAGCACCATCCAGGCGATGCCCAGGGAAACCCGGAGGCCGGTGAAGATCATGGGCACCGAGGATGGAAGGACGACCTTGCGAACATGGGTCCAGAACGACAGGCGGAGCACTTTGGAAACGTTCAGCAGGTCGGGATTGACCGCCGACACACCGACACTGGTATTGATCAGCGTGGGCCAGAGGCTGCACAGGGTGACGGTGATCATTGACGTCAGGAAGGATTTCTCGAACATCGGGTCATCGCTGACGTAAGTGGCCGAGACCACCATGGTCACCAGCGGCAGCCAGGCAAGCGGGGATACCGGCTTGAACACCTGGATCAGCGGGTTTACCGCCGCCGAGAAGTGGCGGTTCAGGCCCACAATGATGCCAAGCGGTACGGCAATGACCGTTGCCAATGCAAAGCCCGCCAGCACGGTGATCAGGCTGGTCAAGATCTGGTCGAAGAATGTGGGCGCACCGGTGTAGTCGCGGATTTTCACGTCCGCATCCGGATTCTCCGCCAGAATGCGTTGGTTGCGCTCCAATTGCATCGCCAGAAACTTGTCGGCGCGTTCACGCTGGGCGCTGTGTTCCTGCCACAGCTGGCCGGACTGGTCCCACACCTCCGCCGGGCCTGGGAAGGCGCCGAGGGAGGTCTGTACCTGGGGGGCGGCCAGATGCCAGAACCCCAGGAACAGGACAATGCCGATGGCGGGCAGCAACATCTGCCGGCCGGTTTCCGCAAGGCTCCGTCCGGCCAGTCGATCGGCCAGGGCGCGGAGCCAGCGCATTCCCGACGAGGTTGGAGCGTTCTGGCTGATGGTCGTCATGTGATGTCTCCTGACATTCCGTCGTTACGGATCGTCTTTACTGGTCGTTGTTACGGGGTTTCAGCGCCGTTCAGGCCGATCTCGAAACTGTTGATGTAGGCGTTGGGCTCGCGGGGAGTGAACGCCACGCCGTCGATCAGTTCGCCCTGATGGGGACGGGCGAAGTTTTCCGCGTCCAGGTCCGGGAAGTCCCCGGCGCTGAGGCTGCCGTCTTCGATCAGGGATTTAGCTGCTTGCTTGTAGATGTCCGCGCGATAAACCTTGGCGGCGGTTTCCATGTACCAGTCGTCGGACTTGGGCTCGGGAATCTGGCCCCAGCGGCGCATCTGGCTGAGATACCAGATGGCATCAGACGGATAGGGATAGGTTGCGTAGTAGCGGAAGAACACATTGAAGTCAGGCACTTTTCGGACGTCGCCCTTCTCATACTCAAAGGTGCCGGTCATGGAATTGGCAATGACTTCCTCATCTGCCCCGACATAGCTGGAGCGGGCCAGAATTTCCACGGCTTCCGGGCGGTTGGCGTTGTTGTTTTCATCCAGCCAGTGGGCGGCACGAATCAGTGCGCGCAATAGGCGAAGGTGGGTGTTCGGGTTCTTCTCGGCCCAGGCTTCGGTCACGCCAAAGACTTTTTCCGGGTTGTTGGGCCAGATTTCATAATCGGTAATCACCGGTACACCAATGCCCTTGAACACGGCCTGTTGGTTCCAGGGCTCGCCCACACAGTAGCCTTGTATGGTTCCGGCCTCCATGGTGGCCGGCATCTGGGGCGGCGGGGTTACTGACAGGTGGACATCAGCATCGATTGTGCCACTGGTATCGCCTCTCTGCGGTGCATAAAGGCCGGGGTTCAGGCCTCCGGCGGCCAGCCAGTAGCGCAATTCGTAGTTGTGGGTGGAAACCGGAAACACCATGCCCATGCGGAAGCGTTCTCCCCGGTTGCGGTAGGATTCGATCAAGGGTTTGAGGGTGCTGGCGCTGATCGGATGAACCGGATTGCCCTGGGTATTACTCGGAATCTGCGGGCTCATCTGCTCCCAGACGTCGTTGGAAACGGTGATGCCGTTGCCGTTCAGGTCCATACTGAACGCGGTGATGATGTCCGCCTGGGTGCCGTATCCGATGGTGGCACCGAGGGGTTGGCCCGCCAGCATGTGGGCGCCGTCGAGGGTGCCTGTCACTACGCCATCCAGCAGCACCTTCCAGTTGGCCTGGGCAATCAACTCCACAAACAGGCCTTCATCCAGGAAAAAGCCTTTCTCCCAGGCGACTGCCAGCGGGGCCATATCGGTCAGTTTGATAAACCCCAGTTTCAGATCCGGTTTTTCCGCCGGTCCGATCTCCGCCTGGGCGGTACCCAGGCCTGTTGCCAATAGTAGTGCGGCGGCCAGTGTTCTTAATTTCTTGGTGCTCTCCATGATGTGCTCCCTGTATTGCGCCTGAAATGCGCGCCTGAAGGTTTTACAGACAAAAAAAAGCCTGCCACCCGTGGTCGGGAGGCAGGCGCCAATGCCTGATGATCTGTTTAAGGTTTCACCCCGATCGACGGAGGACCGGGAATCCAAATTGTCTGAAAGGTAACAAGCAGATGGTGTGCCAGATTTCTATCTCATTGAAAAACATGAAGAGTTCAAAATTCGGCCGGCAAGGCAAGGGGCTCCAGAGCTCCGCGACCCACCGTTTTAGTGCGTGACGCTTCATTCCTGGGCGCCGCGCTGGGCCATGCTCAGTCCACCGCACCCACGCGCCAGTCGTGAAGTTGCTCTCCCAGAAGACGGTCGCTTGCCACGTGCACTGGGCCGTAGCGACCGGACAGGGTGAAGGGTTCCTGATGCCGCCCTTCCGTCTTGCTGTCGATCACCGGTGTATCAATGCCCATGGAGGCGGCGGCCTCCCGGAACAGATCCGGACGGTAGACTTCTCTGACCATTTCGCCGGTCACCGAACCTAGTTGCTGACGTAGCGCCAGACGGGATGCCAGCCAGTGGCCCTGGGAAACCCAGGGAAAATTGGCAGAATGCTGGAAAAAGTGCTGATGCAGGCGCGGATGGAACAGGCTGTAGGGATGGCTGTCCAGGGCGTTAATGCGCTCACCCAGGTATTCGGGGCGGGCAAGAATTTCCCGCAGCAGGCCATGGTTGTGCGCATTGTCCAACCACTGGCAGGCGGCTAACAGGGCCCGGATCAGGTGGCGATGCATGGTGCTGTGTTGTTCGGTCCAGTCCGAGCGCATGCCCAGGACCTTTTCCGGGGCGTTCTGCCATATCTGGTGTCCGGAATGGAGAATGCGCCCCAGCTGCTCGTATTCCAGCAGGCTGTTCCAGGGCTCACCTACGCAGCAGCCCTCGACAACTTCCGCTCGAAAGGCGTCGGCCATCTGAACCGGAGACACCGGAATAATCTGTACCTGTGACTGGGCATCCGGGCCCGCCGACGCCAGCCAGTCCCGCAGTTGCAGGTCGTGGCTGGACCAGGGCGATACCGAAGCAAGGCGTATGGGTTCCCGTCGGGAGCGGGCCAGCGCCACCAGCGCATGGGCCGTGGCAATGGGATCGTCCAGATCAGTCCCTGAGGTGATCAGATAGTTGTAGATAGTGTTGTTCAGGGTAATACCGTTGCCATTGCGGCTCAGCACCATGCCAACAACCACCGGCACCCGGGGACGATCCATTGCCAGGGACATGCTCAGGGGCATGGGAGCCAGCATATGTCCGCCATCTACCAGCCCGAAGCTCACCTTGTCCCGCAGCGATGCCCAGGACTCCTCGCGCACGAGTTCCACGTCCAGGCCTTCCGCATCGAAAAGGCCCAGCTCGCGGGCAACGATCAGTGGGGCGCTGTCCAGTAGAGGCACGAATCCGAGCTTCACGTGAAAGCCTGAGTGCCGATGGAGTGGTGTCGGGTTTACCATTCAGATTTCCTGGTGTTCGGTTTCTTTATTTTGAGGCTCTCGGGATTATGAGGCTCTCTGGATCTCGCCGTTGCGGTTTCGGCCTTCGGTGACCGCAATCACCCGCTCAGCCATAACTGCCAGGCGTTCACTGTGTTCCATCGCGGCACTGCGCAGCATGCGATGGGCGGTTTCCTCGTCGCAGTTTTCGTGGCGCATGATCAGACCTTTGGCTTTCTCGATCACCTTGCGATCTTCCAGGGCGGTGCGGGTTTCCTCCAGTTCGGCCCGTAGGGCCTGGAAAGACTCGAACTGCACGACGGCTGAATCAATGATGGACCTGACCCGCTCGGGCTGGATGCCATCAATGACATAGGCACTCACGCCAGCCTTCACGGCTGCCTGCATGGTGGCCCGGTCACAGGGTTCATTAGCTGAGAATACGATAGGCCGCGGCGCGTGGGTGTTCAGCGTACTCAGGTTCTCCAGGGTGTCCCGGTCGGGCGAGTCCATGTCGATAATGACCATATCTGGTTGATCCCTGGCGACGGCGGCTGTCAGTCCGGTGGCGTCCGGACGTTGGCGGATGACATCGTGGCCTTCGTGCCGGAGGGCTTCACACACCTGACTGGCCCGTTCCGGATCCTTGTCGATAAGCAGAATGCGAAGGGGGGTTTGCGAACTCATGATGCTTTCCTCGGTACAGGCACTGAATGCTGGGTTTGTCGCTCTGATGCCGGTTACCAGCAATAATTTTGCCAGCCCATGGGAAACGCCTCTATTGCACGGGCCTGGCTGTCGTCTGGGTTCGGCGCCACCCACTATTTCTGCCAGCTTGTGGGGCATTTTTCCGGGGACTGCACCGTAATGTGACCTGCGCCGCCCTGCTAGATCGCGGAAATTGGGGCTTTTGGGAGCTGGCCCTGGATTTGCAGCAATGTGGTTCAGGAATATAAATGACAATGGCAAAGAAGCCCGCCGGTCTGCTCGATCTTCATGAGAAAGCAGACCGGCGGGCTTTTTTTGTTTACAGGAGACGCCGTGACTACTGAAGGCACTGCCCCGGACACTGACGACAGCTGCATTCGCACTACCTGCCCCTACTGCGGTGTGGGGTGTGGCGTATTGGCAACTGTGGAGGCTCAACAGGGCGTTGAAGGCGACCGGGCCCACCCGGCCAATTCTGGACGGCTCTGTGTCAAAGGCGCCAGCCTGCACGAGACCACGGGCCGTGAGGGCAAGCTGATGTTTCCCATGGTGCGGGGCCGTCGGCGTGACTGGAGTGTTGCGATAGACCAAGCAGCCCAAGCCATCCGTACAAGCATTGACGATTACGGGCCGGAATCGGTCGCTTTCTATCTGTCCGGGCAGCTGCTGACCGAGGACTACTACATCGCCAACAAACTGGCCAAAGGGTTTATCGCAACCCCCCATGTAGACACCAACTCCCGACTCTGTATGTCGTCGGCGGTTGCCGCCCACAAGCGCGCCTTCGGGGCCGATGCGGTGCCGGGCTGCTATGAGGATCTCGAGCTGGCCGACCTGCTGGTACTGGCGGGCAGCAACGCGGCCTGGGCCCACCCGGTGCTCTATCAGCGTATGAAGGCGTCTGCCCGGGAAGGCCGCCGGGTGGTGGTGATTGACCCCAGACGGACTGCCACCACCGAGCTGGCGGATCTGCATCTGGCACTGCGGCCGGGCACCGATACCATCCTGTTTAATGGATTGCTGGTATGGCTGGCCCGGCAGCAGTACCTGGATAGCGATTACATTGCCGAGCACTGTCAGGATTTTGAAGCAGCACTGGAAATGGCCGAGGCGGCGGCGCCGTCAATGGCATCGGTGGCAGAGCAGTGTGATCTGGACCCGGACGACGTGGAGGCTTTCTATCAGTGGTTCGGGCAAACGCCCAGAACGGTGACGGGATTTTCCCAGGGCATCAACCAGTCTGTCGCGGGAACCGACAAGGGCAACGCCATCATTAACTGCCACCTGGCAACCGGGCGTGTTGGCAAACCCGGTGCCAGCCCCTTTTCCCTGACCGGCCAGCCCAATGCCATGGGTGGGCGCGAAGTCGGCGGGCTGGCAAATACACTGGCGGCGCATATGGATTACCACACCCCCGGGGCCAGGGAGCGGGTTCAGCGCTTCTGGGGATCCGAGGCCATTGCCGATGGTCCCGGTCTTAAAGCCGTGGATCTGTTCGAAGCGGTGCACCGCGGCGATATCCGTGTGTTGTGGATCATGGGTACCAACCCCGCCGTCAGCCTGCCCGATTCCGAACGGGTACAGCAGGCGCTGGCACGCTGCCCTACCGTGATTGTCTCTGACTGTACCGCCACCACCGACACCACCGTTCACGCGGATATTCTGCTGCCCGCCGCCGGTTGGGGTGAAAAAGACGGCACGGTGACCAACTCGGAAAGATGCATTTCCCGACAGAGGTCGTTTCTGCCCCTGCCCGCTGAGGTCCGACCGGACTGGTGGATCATGAGCGCGGTGGCAGGGAAACTGGGCTTCGGCGACGCCTTTGGTTACCAGAACCCGGCTCAGATATTCCGTGAGCATGCCGCCCTGTCAGCATTCGAAAACGATGGCAGCCGGATCTTCAATATTGCCGGGCTCGCCGGAATCTCTGATGACGATTATCGATCGCTTCAGCCGGTCCAGTGGCCGGTGAACGACACCACAGAGGACGCATCAAGACTCTATGGTGATGGCCGTTTTACCACCGACAACGGCCGCGCCCGGTTTATACCGGTGGCCACCGTGCTGCCTACGCAGCTACCGGACTCGCAGAGCCCGGTGGTGGTGAATACCGGCCGTATCCGCGACCAGTGGCACACCATGACCCGCACGGCAAACACGTCCCGTTTGCTGGCCCACCGCCAGGAACCCTTTGTCGAGATGCATCCCCAGGATCTGCACCGCTACGGAGTCATGTCGGGACACCTGGCCAGCCTCACCCTGGGGGGCGGCCGGTTCGTGGGTCGGATCAGGGAGAGCAGCCAGCAGCGGCCGGGGGAGGTGTTTATTCCCATCCACTGGAGCCGGCAGTTCAGCTCCCACGGCATTGCCACCGTTCTGACCCGGAACGTGACAGACCCGGTGTCCGGACAGCCGGAATCCAAGCATGGCCTGGCGTCTATCAGCCCGTTTCGCGCGGCCTGGCATGGCCGCCTCCTGGTTCGCAAGAGCCGCCCCAGACGGTGGCAGGCTGACTACTGGTGTCGCGTACCTTTGGCGCACAGTGAGAGCTGGTGGCTGGCGGGTCGAACCCCTCTTGAATGGCCCGGAACTCTGTCGGACTGGCTCAACGGTCGAGCCCAGCTGGTAATGGCAGACCCGGCAGAAGGACGTTACCGGGCCGCCCGGATTGTCGACGGGCGGCTGGAAGCGGTTCTGCTGTTGGATCGCGACCCGACCCGGTTGCCGGACGTGACATGGCTGGATGCCTGTTTTGCGGAACAGGCACTGTCTGAGGCGCAGCGTCGAAACCTGCTTTCCGCCCGGGATGTGGCGGTGGAGGATACCGGCGCCATTGTCTGCAGTTGTTTTCAGGTAGGGGAGAAACAGATTGCAGGGGCGATTGACGAAGGCCGGAATACCGTCCAGGCCCTGGGCAGTACCCTGAAATGCGGCACGAACTGCGGATCCTGTATCCCGGAATTGCGCACCCTGATTGACCAGGCAGTGCCTGCAACTGTGGCGGAATCGGACTGAACGATCAGGCCGCGGTTTTGCGCAGAAGCTGCATGGGCACCCGGTAGCGCACGCCCCGGGAGAACCCTGTGCCACGGACCGTGCAGGTCTTGCGATTGACCCGAAGAATCTCCCCGCGCTTCTCCCCCCTGCCTGTGGCAAAGGCGACGGCATCACCGATGGCCCAGCATGACCGGTCCCCAGTCAGCTCGGGCAGTTCAAAACCCTCCGGCGACAACGCCAGCCCCTGCCGCTCGGCAAGATCTGCCAGAGTAGTTCTTGTCGCCTTTGCCCGCCCACTGGTATGAAGATCGTCCAGAATTCTGTAGAAATGCCGGTTATGCACCGACCCCCGGAATCGCTGGCTCGCATTGTGTTGCAACAGGTGGGCGAACTCATGGCAGCAGGTGTGGGCCAGCAGATTTAGCGGGCTGAGCTCCCCGTCAAAATACCCGCGCTGCTGGATTTCCCGCCCCGAAAGCCAGCCGCCAGCGGTTTCCGGCCGATACTTGGCCTCGATCATCTTCGCGCCATAGGTAATCTGATGCTGCCCTGTGCCGGGGTCAAACCGGTGATAGGTGGCCTGTCCAGACCCCACTCGGCAAATCAGCTGGTTGTGGGAGGGCGACCAGAGAACCTGTTCGGTCACGGTGCACATCAGTTTGCCGATTTGTCGGGCGTTGCTTGGCTTCGTGGTCGTCATTACATCCAGGGTTCAGCGCTAATGTGGCTTGCTTGTTGAGTGGGGATAAGGTTAACGATGGAATGGCCAGTTTGCTATGGCTTGAGTCGTTAATGTTGTTTAGAGTCTCTCCACATTTTGTGCAGTGGTAGTTTCAGGAGACGCCTTTCCATCATGAATGCCGAACAGCTCAAACAGCTTGAAGACGACCTCTGGTCTGCTGCCGATAACCTGCGGGCCAATTCCGATCTCAAATCCAGCGAATACGCCACGCCGGTGCTTGGGCTGATTTTCCTGAAGTTTGCCGACAACAAATACAAGCGTGCTGAGGCAGAAATTACCAAAGAGTTTGCGGCGCTGAAGGGCGGCCGTCGCGAAAAGTCGATCTCTGACATTGCGATTCAGAAGTGCGGCTTTTACCTGCCGGATCACGCGCGCTACAGCTACCTGCTGAACCTGCCGGAAAGCGAGGATCTGGCCAAGAAAATCAAACAGGCCATGGAAGCCATCGAAGACTACAAGACCGAGCTGGACGGCATTTTGCCGAAAGACGAGTATTTCGCGCTCACGCGTACCAGCAATACGCTGCTGGGCGAATTGCTGAAAACCTTCTCTGACATACCCATTGATGCCGGCGGTGACATCTTCGGCAAGATTTACGAGTATTTCCTTGGTAAGTTCGCGCTGAGCGAAGGGCAGAAAGGCGGCGAATTTTTCACGCCCACCTCGGTGGTCAAACTGATGGTGGAAATCATCGAGCCCCACCACGGCACGGTGTATGACCCGGCCTGTGGATCCGGGGGCATGTTCGTACAGTCCCAACAGTTTGTGGAAGCCCACCGCAGAAAACTGGACGAGCTTGGCGAGGCGCATCATGAAGATCAGCTGTACGTGTACGGCCAGGAGAAAACTCTGGATACCGTCAAGCTGGCCAAAATGAACCTGGCGGTGAACGGCCTTCGGGGCGATGTTCGGCAAGCGAACAGTTACAGCGAAAAACCGTTCGAAGAGGTTGGTCAGTTCGACTTTGTCATGGCGAACCCGCCGTTCAACGTCGACGATGTGCCCCTGGCAACGGTTGAGAACGATCCCCGTTTCAACACCTACGGCCTGCCCCGCAAGAAAACCAAGGCCAAAGCCAGCGAACAGGGCAAGGAAACGGTCCCCAACGCCAATTACCTGTGGATCAACCTGTTCGCCACCTCCCTGAAGGACAACACCCAGGACAGCGGAAGGGCGGCTCTGGTAATGGCCAATTCGGCTTCCGATGCCCGGCACAGCGAAGCGGACATTCGCCAGACCCTGATCGAGAACAACCTGATCTACGGCATGCTCACTCTGCCGTCCAACATGTTCTACACAGTCACCCTGCCCGCCACCCTCTGGTTCTTCGACAAGAACAAGCAGGAGGACCGCATCCTGTTTATCGACGCCCGCAATATCTTTTCGGTTATCGATAAAACGCACCGGGAGTTCAGTGAAGAACAAGTCCAGAACATCGCCATTATCAGCAAGCTGCATAAGGGTAAGCGGGCGGACTTTGTCCGGCTGGTGGACAGCTACTTCCGCAAGGGCATGGAACAACTGCGGGCCAACCGGGAAAAGGTGGAACCGGTCAGTGAACAGTTGCTGGACGTGCTGGACGATGCCCAGGGCAAACAGGCCGTGGGCGAACTGGTCAGCCAGTGGCAGGGTCTGAAAGCCCTGCAGCAGGCCAGCGATGCTTACTTCCAGTCCGCCAACCTGCACCTGACCACCCCGGAGGCCATTGAAGCCGCCAACCGAGCCCAGCAGGCACTGAGAGCGACATTCGATCCCTTCTTCCAGCAACTGCACACCGGCCTGAAACAACTGGACAAAGTGGTGCGCCAGCACGAAAAAGCCAGAGCGGAAGAAGCCAGACAAGCCGGTAAACGAACCACCACCGACCGTAACGCCCGCCGATTGAAAGAAGCACTGGAGGAGCTGCACAAAGAGGTTCGAAGTGCAGAGGCCTATTACCAGCACATCCACTGGTTGCAGGAGCGTTTCCCGAATGCCCAGTACGAGGATGTAACTGGCCTGTGCAAACTGGCGACACCGGAGGAAGTGAAAGAGCAGGATTATTCCCTGAATCCGGGGCGGTATGTAGGGGTTGTGATTGAAGAGGACGGGAAGACAGAAGAGGAGTTCCTCTCAGATTTGTCGGAAATGAAGATCCAGTTGCGTGAGCTCTCAGGAGTAGCAGAAGTACTTACGCGCGATATCGTAAGTAGCCTGGACGAGTTGTGTGGAGATGATGCATGAGCGCATTGGTTGCTAGGCACTGGCCACTTACCAACCTCGGATCAGTAGTCAAATTTCTCTCAGGTGGTACGCCCAACAAAAGCACTGAGAGCTATTGGAATGGCCAGATACCCTGGGTTACTTCTGGAGAGATGACATCCGAGCGCATACACAATACCGAGTACGCTCTGACCGAAGAAGGTGCTCGAACTGGTAGCCGGCTCGTTCCGAAAGGAACTTCTTTCATTGTTGTGAGAGGCATGTCGCTAGCCAAAGAATTCCGTGTCTCGATGGCTATGAGGGATATGGCGTTTAATCAGGATGTAAAAGCGGTCATACCCTGTGATGAGTTTGACCGGACCTTTACATACTACTATCTCAAATCGCAGTCTAACCCGATTAAAGATTCTGCTTCTGAAGCAGCCCACGGTACGAAAAAGCTTGATATGGCGGTACTGGAACAATGGCCTATACCCAGAGTTCCATTGGAGACTCAGAAAAAGATAGCAGCAGTTTTGTGCCACTACGATGACCTGATCGAAAACAACAAACGACGCATCACTTTGCTGGAAAACATGGCCGAGGAAATCTACCGCGAGTGGTTTGTGCGCTTCCGGTTTCCGGGGTGGCAGGAGGCGGGGTTTGAAAAGGGGCTTCCTGCCTCCTGGGTGGTGGCACAGGGCGATGATTTGTTTGAAGTAGTTAAGGGCAAGTCTTACTCCAGCGAAGAAATATCCGATCAGTTGAATGGTGGCCGCCCTTTCATCAACCTCAAGAATTTCAATCGTGGTGGTGGATACAGAAGCAACGGTTTGAAGTATTTCCGAGGGGAGTTCCGAGATCAGCAGCAGGTGAACCGTGGCGACGTTGTGATGGCAGTGACCGACATGACACAGAACCGAGAGGTTATTGGTCGAGCTGCGCGTGTTCCATATTTGGGAGAAACCAACGGGATCATCTCTCTGGATGTTGTAAAAATATCTGCCTTTTTCTGGCCGGATATTTTTACCCATGCCCACCTGCGCTATTCCGGAGTATCTGAAGCATTGAAGGAGTTGGCTAATGGTGCAAATGTTCTGCATTTGAAGCCGGATCTCATTGGAAAACAGAAATATCTTGTTCCAGATACGCCGACAGTGGAGAAGTTCGTGAAGCTGCTTGAGCCGGTTTATGAGCAGATAGAGAAATTGGAACAGCAAATCGATATGTTGGAGTGGACGAAAAACCAACTCCTCCCCCGCCTGATTTCCGGCAAACTCTCCGTGGAAAACCTGGATATCCAGTTCCCGCCCTCGATGAATGGCGACCAGTCGGACAGTGCCGCCGAAGCCGCCGCTTGAACCCTCGATACTAATCAGACAAACTGTCACCAGATATTAATAAGTGGTGACGATTTGTCTGATTCCGGCTCTGCCCAATCTTCCCGGGCACAACTCCAAACCCTGTTCCGACAGCACGGCGGACAGCTTCGCCTGAGTGAGGCGCTGGCCCGGGGCTTTAGTCGGTACCAATTCTATCAGCTCCGGGACGACGGACTGATCGAGCCGGTCAGCCGTGGTCTATACCGGCTGGGGGACCTGCCGCCCATTCAAAATCCGGATCTGGTGGCCGCCGCCACCCGTTTCCCCCATGCGGTGCTTTGCCTGATTTCGGCCCTGGATTGGCATGGCATCACCACTCAGATTCCCCATCAGGTGCATCTGGCGGTGGCGCGGGATGCACGCCTGCCGGTTCTGGATTATCCGCCGGTGGCCGGGTACCGGTTTTCCGGGGCGGCTTTTAGCGCAGGCATTGAGCAGGTGGAGGTGGATGGCATCAATCTGAACGTCTACAACCCGGAAAAAACCCTGGCGGACTGCTTCAAGTTCCGCAACCGCATCGGCATGGATGTGGTGCTGGAGGCTCTGGAATTATACCGCACCCGTAAAACCTTTCTTCCGGGCAAACTGATGGAATACGCCAGAGTCTGCCGGGTCGCCAACGTTATGGCGCCATACGTGGAAGCCAAACTCTGAGTGAATCGCACCCGGTCAATGGAAAAACCGAAGTGAAAGGAGATCACGATGGCCAAAAACACCGCCGCGTCTGTTCGTCAGAAGCTGCTGAATAAAGCCCGGGAAGAAAAACGCCCCTTTCAGGAATTGTTGCAGTATTACGCGATGGAGCGCTTTCTTTACCGGCTTAGCCAGTCGCCTCACAGTGGGAATTTTACCCTCAAGGGTGCACTGATGCTCTGGGCCTTGCAGGGGCCGACCAGCCGTCCGACACGGGATATCGATATGTTGGGCCAGACCAGTAATGAGCCGGAGGCGATTCTGGCTCAGGTGCGAGGCGTTATCGCGACTGAGGTTACGGATGATGGCTTGCGTTTTGATCCGGATACCCTGAACGCAGAAGCGATCACCGAAGATGCAGACTATCAGGGGCTGCGGGTGACGTTTACCGGCTTTCTCGACACGGCCAGAATTCCGATGCAACTGGATATTGGCTTTGGCGATCCCATCTTTCCGTTTCCCTCCTGGCTGGAATTTCCAACCCTACTGGATTTCCCGGCTGCACGGATTCAGTGCTACACCCCTGAATCGTCCATTGCCGAGAAGTTCCAGGCGATGGTGAACCTGGGCGAACTGAACAGCCGGATGAAGGACTTTTACGATATCTGGCTTCTGTCCCGGCAGCATGAATTCCGGTTGGATCATTTGAAGGGGGCGGTCGAGCGCACGTTCGAAAAAAGAGCAACCGACATTCCTGCAAGCAATCCCTTTTCTGCCGCGTTTGTGGACAGCAAGCAGCCACAGTGGCAGGCTTTCCGTAATCGCCTTGGCCAAGACCATGTGCCAGAGGCCTTTTCGGAAGTTGTAGAGGCGGTGGTTGAGTTTCTCAGTCCTGTGATGGCGCGCAGCGCCGAGGATGTCCTCGAGGAAACCTGGCGCCCACCCGGTCCATGGAGTTGGCAGGCCGATGGCTAGTTTTATCTCGGAAGATAATATAGAGCAGGCGCTGTTGCAGCGTCTCCAGCACATTCACGGTTTCAATGTGCTGGACTGCTATACCGCCAAGCCGGAAGACCTGAACGATGGCTCAAACCGTGCCGATAAGCGGGATGTCATATTCCCCGTTGAGTTAAAAACCGCCTGCCTTCACCTGAATCCCGATATCCCGGAAGCCAACGTCGATGAGGCCATGGGGCGAATTATGGAGCGGCGTGCGGCCATGTCTCCGATTGCCGCCAACCGCGAACTGTACGACTTGATCCGGGACGGGGTGCCCGTCGAGTTTGATGATGAGCGGGGCATCAAACAGCACGAGAAAGTCCGGCTGGTCAATTTTGACGAACCGAAACAGAATCGCTGGCTGGCCGTCTCCCAGCTATGGATCAAATCCGTCGGACAAGCTCCCAAAGCCGCCTATCGTCGCCCGGATGTGATCCTGTACGTCAATGGATTGCCTCTGGTCTTTGTCGAGCTGAAGAACTCCAACGTGCGGCTGCGCAATGCCTTCGAGGATAACCTGCGCAGTTATCGGCACGACATCCCCCAACTTTTTCACTGCAATGCCTTTTGCGTGCTGTCCAATGCCCTGGAAACCCGTGTGGGCAGTTTCACTGCCGGCTGGGAGCATTTCTTCAACTGGTTCCGGGTGGAGAGTGAGGATGAAGCGGTCAACCGTAAAGAAATTACCCAGCAGGGCACCAGCCTGGAACACGCCGCCGACGGCCTTTGTGAAAAGGCTCGCCTGCTGGATTACGTCGAGAACTTCATCCTGTTCCACAAAGGCGAAACCAAGATCATCGCCCAGAATCACCAGTTCCTGGGTGTCAACAACGCCTACGCGCGTTTCCTGAATCGCCGCGAGCACGACGGCAAACTGGGCGTGTTCTGGCATACCCAGGGCTCGGGCAAGAGCTTTTCGATGATCTTTTACGCTCGCAAAATTTTCCGGAAAGCCACTGGCAACTTCAGCTTTGTGGTGGTGACCGATCGCCAGGATCTGGACGGGCAGATTTACCGGAACTTCCTTCATACAGAGACGGTTCGCGAACAGGATGCTGCGCAACCGGCCAATGCTGAGGAAATGCGTAAGTTTCTGGGCCAGAACAAGAAAGTGGTCTTCACGCTGATTCAGAAATTCCGGTACGACAAGGGCCGCAAATACCCAAAACTGTTTGACCCGGATAAGGAAAACCGGGAAATCATCGTGATGGTGGATGAGGCCCACCGCACCCAGTACAAGAATCTGGCTGAAAACATGCGAGCAGGCCTGAAGGGGGCGCATTTCCTGGCCTTCACCGGTACGCCGCTGCTGGGGCGTGATCGTAAGACCAATAACTGGTTTGGCGATTACGTGTCCGAGTACAACTTCCAGCAGGCCATGGAAGACAACGCCACCGTGCCACTGTTCTATGAGAAACGGGTACCCAAGGTTCTGATCCAGAACGACGATCTCGGTGATGAATTCTACGAGCTACTGGAAGACGAAAACCTGGATGAAGCCCAACAGGAAAAGCTCGAGAAAAAGTACGCCCGGGAACTGGAATTGATCAAGCGGGACGACCGCCTGGATACCATTGCCCGGGACATCGTGTACCACTTCCCGCGTCGTGGTTATCTGGGCAAAGGCATGGTGATCACACTAGACAAATTCACCGCCGTGCGCATGTACGACAAGGTGCAGCAGCACTGGAAAGACGAACAGAAACGCCTGCTGAAGCTGATCAAGGAGTCGACCAACGAGGTTGAAAAGACCCGCTTCAAGAAGATCCGAGATTATATGAAAACGGTCGAGATGGCCGTGGTGATCAGTGACCCGAAAGCGGATGAGGAGAGGTTCGAGAAACAGGGGCTGGACATCAAGCCCCACATCAAGCGGCTGGACCAGCTTGATCAACACATGCACGACGTGGAGTACAACTTCAAGGACCCGGAACACCCCCTGCAACTGGTGTTTGTCTGTGCCATGTGGCTGACCGGTTTCGACGCGCCCACCGTGTCCACGCTCTACCTCGATAAGCCCATGAAGGGCCACAGCCTGATGCAGACCATTGCCCGGGCCAATCGGGTCGCTTCATTTCGCGTCAAAGGCCACAGTGGTGACCTGGTCGAGAAGAAGAACGGCGAAATTGTCGATTACTACAACGTGTTCCGCAACATGCGCAAGGCCCTGAAAGATTATGCACAGGGTGCGGATGGCGAGGAACAGCCGGTTCAGGAAAAGTCCGAGCTATTTGAATTACTCGATGATGCCGTTACCCAAACGCTGGAGTTCTGCCGGGAGCGGGATATCGAGATGAATACCGTGTTTGAGAAGCAGGATACGTTCAAGAACATCGGGTTCTTCAACCAGGCGGCGGATACCCTTCTGAGCAAAGAAGACTGGCGCAAGCAGTTTAACGTGTACGAGAACACCGTGACGGCGTTATATGAGGCCTGCAAGCCCGAAATCTTCCAGCAGCATGATAATCAGCGTATAGCCGCTATTCAGTATCTCCGCGGAGTGGTCGATGCGCTGGTGGAACAGGCCGATATCGATGAGATCAGCCAGAAAATCTCGGAGCTGCTGGATGAGAGCGTGGTGGTGGACAATGCCGAGGCTTTCAACATCAAGGAGCACCGGGCGGAGTATGAGATCGTTCAGAAGGGCCAGGGGTGGGACCTGAGCAAGATCAACTACGACAAGCTCCGAGAGGATTTCAAGAAAGCTGAATACAAACACATTGAGATCGCAGAGTTGCGTGCGTTTATAGAAGATAAGCTGCAGCAGCTTCTTGAGCAGAACCATACCCGCACCGACTTTGCCCAGCGGTTGCAGGAGATTATCGACAAGTACAATTCCGGGAGTTCCTCCGCCGATGCATACTACGAAGATCTGGTCCAGTACGTTGGCAACATTCGAGAAGAATCAGAACGGCATATTCGCGAAGGGCTCAGCGAGGATGAGCTGGAAATCTATGACCTGTTGAAAAAGGACAAACTCACCAAAGCCGAGGAACAGAGAGTAAAGCTGGCGGCAAAGGATCTGATCATCCGGTTGCTCGAAGGCCATCCAAAAGTATTGGTGCAGGACTGGTGGAAAGATGGTCAGACTCAAAGGGCTGTAAAGGCAGCTATCGAGGAGGTTTTAGATAAAGATCTACCGGAGAGCTATGATCGGGTGGCTTTCAAGGAGAAGTGTGACAACGTTTTTGAGCTGGTGGTGGAGTTTGCGGCCAGTGGCCGGAAATGGGTGGCTTAGCTTATTCCTTGGAAACGGCTCAGATGCCAGAAGAAATTGTCTTCGCTACTTTTTCAAACGTGTCATCTGGAAAGCTGAAGATGAGCATGGAACTCGGATTTTCCTCATCTATAAAGTAGCCCGTTTCATAGCCACGAACCTTAGCAGAAAACCCTTCGAAGCCCGGATACAGTCCGAGTGCTTGAGTCTCGACGGATTCAGACTCTGATGCCGATCTGAGGGTGTTGATGAACTCTGATGTCGACGGGGCATCGGCGGGAACTGTTTCCACACGGATGAACCCGAGAGCCTTTCCGTCACTGAATAGGGTTATGTCATTGTTGGCGACGCGGACCGCATCGAATAAGTTTGACTGCACCGATACAGCGTAATTCTCGCTCGGTGAGAACTTCACTGATGATGTAGAGGCGCATCCCGTAAGGATCAGAGAAAAAATGATTAATAGTGCGAATCTCATCGTCTTGATACGTCCATGTTTACCGTAAAGAGGCTTCTATCGGGCTTCTGAACTGTAGTCCGCGGGTAACCTTGCAGGTGAAATTGATTTCGATGTTACCACGTACAAATGGTTCTCCGGCAGCCCTGATTACGCGAATTGCCCACTTACGGATGCTGTTAGTTGGAGCCAGAAGATCCTTGGGGTTTGGAACAGCGTCAATCCATTTGCTGCAAATTTCGGTTCCAGTAATGAGCTGTGCCGTAAGCTCCACGGTCTCAGCGGTTATGCTCCCTGCGTGGTAACGGCTCGCAAGCCGTTCACCGTAAAAGGCCGTGATGATTGCTTTCACCGAAGCAACTTCTTCCTCAGTGAGATTAACGTCACTCACTATCAAGCTCCTTTTGATAGTTTGAAAGGGAGGGCGGTTGCCGCTCCCTCTCTGTTACTGAGGCTAAAATTACGCCTCGACCGGAGCACGCCAGTCGTCGCCACCGGAAGTACCGGCAACAGCGTGTTCCCAGGTGATCTTACGGTAGGATAGGGAAGCGGTGACCAGCTGGGTGAAGTCAGCGCTGGCAGCGTCCTGGCAGTGGGGCATGTTGCAGTTGATGTCGATGATGGTGGCATCTTCCAGGATGGTGGAGAAGAAGTGCTCCTGCTTGCCTTCAACAGAGGTGCGGTACCACTTCAGCTC
This sequence comes from Marinobacter halotolerans, assembly GCF_008795985.1. Lineage (NCBI taxonomy): Bacteria > Pseudomonadati > Pseudomonadota > Gammaproteobacteria > Pseudomonadales > Marinobacteraceae > Marinobacter > Marinobacter halotolerans. The sequence goes on from NZ_VMHP01000001.1 coordinate 1,802,435, forward strand.
GACCTTGGGCAGCATTTCGCCGGAGGCCAGTGCGTTGTACATAAGCGGGGTGGCTTTGTTCAGCGCAGAGGTGAACTTGAACGGCTTGTGAACGCGCTGGCCGGAAGGCTGGCCGGACTGGGGATCAGTCGGAACGGTTACAACGTGGCTGAATTCCTGAACCAGCACTTCGTCTTCGTGACCTTCAACGTAGATGTTGCCTACGGAATCGGAAGTGAATGCGCCGGCGGTGATGTTGCCCTGAGTCTGGCCTTCGATGCTGATATAACAAGGAGTTGGCATTAGTCTGCTCCATGACGTGTGAATGATTAGGTGTCCCACGGGTGTTCCCTGGACACAAAGACCATTACAAAGGGCGTGCCAATATTAAAAGTCCCTATAAAACAGCAAGTAATGAATTTCTTGGGGCGAGTGCCCGGATGACAGGCAATTCCTTGCTGATTTCGGGGCGAGAACTTGCTGGCCGGGCAAGAAATTGCTCAGCGTAGGCTGAAGCGCACTGGCAGAGCGTAGGTGAAGGTTTCGCCCTTCATGGACTCCGGCACCTCGGGCAGCGGTTCTGCGGCTTTGAGCATGTCCAGGGCGGCTTCATCCAGCAGTTTATGGCTGGATGACTGGCCCAGGGAATGCCGCAGCAGATCACCGCTGCGGCTGAATTCGAACACGATGATCGGGGAACCTTCCTGGCCCAGCCGGCGGGACCGACGTGGATACTCATAGAACCGGCTCAGGTGGCGACTCAGTTTCGTGAGGTAGCTGTCGACAGCTGCGGAATTGCCCGCCGTCAGCTCCACCTGCTGACTGAGATTTTCCTGCTCTGCCTGTTTTTCCGTCGGGTCCTGTGCCGCATCGACGGCTTTTTCCGGTTCTGCCCTGGCAACGTCATTTGTTGTTTCCGGCTCGGGTGCCGACTTGGGTTCGGGCTTCAGCTCGGGTTCAGGCTTTGGTTCTGGTTCTGGTTCGGGCTCAGGTTTTGGTTCAGGTTTTGGTTCAGGTTTGGGCTTCGGCTCGGGTTCCGGCGCAGCCTCGGGTTTCTCCGACTGCGGGGCCGGCGCCTTGGGGGTACTCGGGCTGGTCAGTTTTATTCTCACGGCAGGCGCCTGATTGACCAGGTCGGCTCCCTGAAGGGCAAGCTTCGGCGTTTCGGACGGCAAAGCCAGAACCAGCGTGCTGAAGGTGACGACAACGGCCACCGCCAGCAAGAGCCAACGTATCAGCCCAGACTGGTTCATGATCCTGCCGGCTCTGTCAGCAGCACAACATCCGCATAGCCGGCGTCGGCCAGGGTGCTGAAAAGTGATTCAAGATCCTTCATTGAAGTACCGGCGTCGGCCCCGACGGTCAGCGACGGTTTGCTTTCTGCATCAGGCAGATGTTCGGCCAGATTGGCGGCGGCCACTGTCTGACCTTCGACCTGCCAGTCACCGGAAGCCATTACCACCAGGTCCGCCCGCGGCCGGTCGCTTCCGGTTTCACTGGCGGTGCCGGGCAATGTCGGCAGGGCCCGGTCCTGCATTTGACCGGCCACGATAAAGAACATCAAAAGCAGAAAAACCAGGTTGATCAGCGGCAGAAGCGCGTCTTCCACCCGGTCCAGCAGCGACTTACGGGGGGTAAGGGGCGCAGTGACAAAGTCTTTCATCGCAAACCATCACCGTTTTCGTTGCGCATCCATCGTGGTTCGATACCGTGATTTCCGAGCGTGCTGAGGGCCAAGGTAAAGTCATGGACCGTAGCGTCGGGAGAGGACGTCAGATGGACGCGGCTGACCCCTTCTGCCGCCAATTGCCGTACCAGATCATCCAGCGAGTAGCTTTGTTGATTCCACCGCAGGGTTTCGCCGGGCATGATCTGTACTTCCGGCACCGGCTCACCCTGCGATCCACCGGATTCGGATTGAACGCCGGTGCTCACTTCCAGCAGATTGACCGGCAGAAGCCGGGTGGTCAGCATGAAAAAAACCAGCAGAATGAACACCACGTCGATCAGTGGTGTCATTCTTATGGCCAGTGGTCTTGCCGGGCGGGGTTCAACGAACAGCATTGGCCACGGCCTGATGGCCCTGCCAGTCCACCTCGGGCTCGATGGGTTTCGCAGCTGGCTGGTTGGTGCTGGTTGTGGGCTTTTGAACCGGTGTCTCGGTTGTGGGATCTGCCGTGGCGGGGGCGGCCATCAGCGTGTCCATCAGAACCAGGTTCAGGTTGGTCTGCAGGCGGCGCAGTCGGAATTCAATCCAGGCCGCCAGGGCGGCGAAGGGAATAGCCACGACCAGGCCTGCAGCGGTGGTAGTCAGCGCCTGGTAAATGCCGCCGCTCAACTGTGAGGCACTGGCTCTGCCTTCGGCAGCAGCCATGGTGCTAAAGGCCTCCATCATGCCCACGACCGTACCCAGAAGCCCGAGCAGGGGCGCCAGCGCGGCAATGACTTCGATGATTTTTAAAGGTGCTTCAAAGGGCGTGAGGGCAAGCTGGGCTTTCTGCGCAACGGCTTCCCGAATGTGCTCGGCAGATTCTTTCCGCAGTTTGCGATCCATGACCATTAGCACCAGCTGATTCAGCGGGTTCAGGCGGTTGAGGCCGCGGGTCCGGGCAAGGAGCTGGTCAGTGACTTTACGGTTTGGCCCCGATTTCCACTGCTTGACGGCCTGGCGCAGGCCACGGGTCTGCCGCGGTGCATAGAGTGCGCCGTATAGCATGAGGTAGACGAAGGTAATGGTGCCTGCGATGGCCATGGTGATCAGCACAACCATGACGGGACCACCCATGTCGATGAGTTCGCCGAGGGGACCGGATGAGAACAGCTCGCCGGAAATCAGTGCCTGAAACATTGCGGCTCCAAATCAAATACAGAACATAATAGTAATGATTATCATTAGGTATCACAAGCCCGTAATCATCGTCTCTCCCGGACTCTGTTAGACTACCGCTATGTTTCCGCTGACCACTTTTTGCCGCCAATTTCGTTGCTTTCGGGCCATTGCACTGAAGGCACTGATTGGAGCGTTTGAATGCCGATCCTGATCAAGCGATGGTTAGCCAGCCTGGTGAACCGGGCGGTCATTTTCATGACCGCCGGTATTGTATTGGCGGCGCTGATTGTGGTGATTTTCGGCTCCCTGGCTTCCCGTGCCGAGTTGGAAGCCCAGGCGCGCCAGCAGCTTTCGACCATCGCAGAGCTGATAGCCGGTGATCTCGACACCCGCCTGTCCCGGCGCCGCGATACCCTGGCCCATGTCGCCCAGAATCTCACCATGACAGCCGAGGTGCTCCACAACCGTGGCGAAGTATTTGTCCGACGATATGTCGGGCTTCAGCATCTGTTCGATGTTGTTTTCCTGTTCGGAGCCAATGGCGATCTTATCGCCGGCTATCCCCAGAAATATGCGCCTATTGGCCTGAACGTGGCGTCGCGCCCCTACTTCATCCAGACCTCCAACCAGCTCACCCCGATTATCAGTGACCCGTTTATCTCTCGGTACCAGGATAAACCGGCGGTGATGATGACGGCGCCGGTGTTTGATCACCGTCAGCGGTTTATCGGCGTGATTGCCGGCGCGGTCCTGCTGGAGGGAGACAATTTCATGAGCGAATCCAGCGGTATCGAGGTGGGCAAAACCGGCTATGTCACCGTTGCCACCCGCGGCGGTATCGTGCTGACCCATGGCCGCACCGGGAGTTCGATGGTGCCGGTACAGCTGGAAAGTCCCGTTATCAAAGAGGCTATGGCCGGTTTTGAGGGGGCGACGCTGACCCGTAATTCCCTCGGCGTCGAAACAATTACGGCGGTCCGGCAGCTATCCCAGGTGCCCTGGTATGTGGCGGCTGTGTGGCCCGCCAGGGAGGCTTACGCGCCGGCCTATCGGCTGACCGACAGCTTCATCCTGGTGCTGCTTGGGGTTCTGCTGCTGGTCGTTCCCATGGCTCTGATGGTATTCCGGCGGCTGATGGCGCCGCTGAAGCTTCTGGGTATCCAGATCAGCGATCGTCACCTGGGTGTCCGCACGCGGCCAGTGGACGAAATCGGCGGTATTGAAATACGGCAGGTCGCGGAAACCTTCAATACCGTGATGGAAGAACGGGATGAAGTGCTGGCCTCCCTCGCCGAGCGTGAGGCCTTCTTCCGTTCCCTGACCAGAAGCGCGCCGATCGGGATCGTGCAGACGGACGTGCTGGGCCGAATCGAATTTGCCAATCCGGCGTTTGAACAGATCGTGGGTGTCGCCTCCAACGATCTGCAACAGACCACACTGATCCAGGGTGTATACGAGGAGGATCAGGCAGGCGCTCTGGAAGCCTGGCGTCAGGCGCTTCGCGACCGGGCCATTTTCCGGGCGCGGTTCCGCCTCAGGAGTCTCAGCAAGGGTCTGGTCTGGGCTGACGTAATGACCGCAGTGATCGAGACTGAAGAAAAAACACTGGGTACCGTCACCGTCGTACGTGATATTACCCGCGAGCTGGAGATCGAGAGCCAGCTGGCGGAAGAACAGGCCCGTGCCGAGAGCATTCTCGGGGTACTTCAGGAGGGCGTGCTGATGACGGATACCGGTGGTGCGATCCGCTACGCCAACGCCGCCGTCGCGCAATTCATGGGTCTGGAAAGCATCGGCGAAGGCGAAAATTTCTTTGATCAGGTCAGAATCTCTGACGACGACCAGGAACGGCCGGCCGAGGAGTTTCTCAGCGGCGCGGACCGGGACAACCTTTATGTCACCCTTCATAACGCCAATGGGCAGAGCTTTGATGTGGATCTCACGGTGCTTCACCTCAGGCCGGATACGGAACGGCACCGGGTGGTTTTTGTGATTAGGGACGACAGCGAGCGACGCCAGGAAGAGCAGCGTTTGTCATGGGAAGCTACTCACGACAGCCTTACTGGCCTACTCAATCGTCGCGCCTTTAACGCATCACTGATCCGCTGTCTGACCGAGATGTCCGCCCGTACCAATGAAAGCATTCTGATGTTGATCGACCTGGATTATTTCAAACCAGTCAACGATGAAGGAGGCCACCTGCTAGGGGATGATCTGCTGATACAGCTTTCCGAACTGCTGGTTAGTACGGTCCGTCAGTCCGATACGGTGGCCCGACTTGGCGGCGACGAATTTGGCATTATTCTGCCGACCTGCGGCATGGCGCGGGCGGAAGATCTGGCGGAGAAAATTCGCAGTGGCATCGAAGCGTTGCGGTTGGAACAGGATGGCCGCTATTTTGGTGTTACCGCCAGCATCGGGCTGACAGCCCTGGCCAGCTCCGATTCCAGTATTCGTGAGGCCCTGGCCCGGGCTGACGAGGGCACCTATGCGGCCAAGGCCCAGGGTCGCAACCGTGTGATTGTCACGCCCTCACCCGCCGGTGAATGACTGTACCGCCTGCCATAGCAGTCTCAGAGCCAGGAGCGTCAGCAAAATATTGAAAATTAGCCGGAAAGTCTCGTTCTGGATGTTCCTCAGCAGGTGCAGACCGATCCAGGTGCCGACAAAGCCGAATGCAATCATCGCCAGCATGAAGAACACCCATTCATGGAACACGAACCCGGCCAGGCCGAAGACCAGGGCCTTGGGGGCGTGCTGCAGGCTCATGGCGGTGGCAAAGGTGGCCACGGTTTTAAATCGATCTTCGTGCATCTGCTTGATAAATGCAGCAACCAGTGGCCCGGTCGCGCCGACGAACAGGCTTACAAAGCTGGTCAATGCCGAGGCGATAAAAATGCCCGGGGGCCCGAACGCGCCTCTGGGCAACGCAGGTCCCCAACATAGATAGAGTACAAAGCAGGCAATGGTCAGCTGCCAGATATGTTCCGGCAGATCCACCAGCAGCCAGGCACCCAAGCCAGCGCCGACCACGACGCCCGGCGCAAAAGCGGCAATAGCCCGCCAGTCGGTATGCCGCCAGGTCAGGCTGGCCCTCCCGACATTTGACCCCATCTGGATCATGCCGTGCACCGGTATAATTGCCGCCGGGGGAATCCATAAGGCCATCAACACCAACAGCAGCAGGCCCCCACCGGCACCCAGGCTGGCGGTGATCATGGAGGTGACAATCGAACCCAGCATCAGCGCACCGGCGAGGGCCGGGCTCAGGCTTTCGGGTAGAAGGGCAAGTTCCACTCAGGCTCCGTTGCTGGGTTAATCAGGTAGTGGGAATGACGTTTTCGGGGTCGAGTGCGACGCTGATGGATTTGAACGCCGGTGTTTGACTGCGGGGGTCGCGATCCCGGCTCACGAGCACGTTTGCCTCCGGATAATACGTCATCAGGTTGCCCCTGGGCAGGTGAAATGTCTTCACGGCCAGGTTATGCATGATGCCGGTCCGGGATTTCATGCTTACCAGGTCACCTTCCTTCAGAGACAGCTGGGCCATATCCTCAGCGTTCATCAGCACCGTGGATCGTTGCGTGACACTGCGGTAGCTGTCGGTTTCCTCATAAATGATCGAATTGAACTGGCCCTCGGAACGCACCGTCATCAGTTTGAACGGGTAATCAGCCACCTGGTCGGGGGCTGCGGTGTGGTGGGTGACAAACCGGGCCTTTCCGGATTCAGTACGAAACTCCGGTTTGTGCATGATGCGTTTGCGGATGTGAAACTCTTTTTTGGCTTTGTCTATGTCTTCAAGGTCTTCCATGCCCGGAATGCAGGCGGCGATGGCTTTGCGGATGCTGCTGTGGCTGGCGAACCTGTCAAAATCAAAGACGGTTTTGTCGATCAGCCGCCCGGCAAGTGAGGCCAGAATCTGCGATTCCGGCCTGACATTGTCCAGGCGCTTGATGCCGCCATCGCTGAGGCGCACATAGTTGAACATGGATTCCTGGGTGGTGGGCTCGAACTCTTCATCCCGGGCAGTGACTGGCAGAATCAGTGATTCACTGTGGTCGCTACCATGAAGATGGCCCTGGTTCAGCGTGGTGGTCAGAAACAGCTTGAACCCGACCCGGTCCAGAGCCTGTTCAGCCCAGGGGCTGTCCGGGGTGGCGCTGTAGAGGTTGCCCCCCATGATCAGCGCATTATCAATCCGGCCTTCCTCTGCAGCTTCCAGGCAGGCCATGGTGTCCATGCCCCGCCCGGTTGGCAGCCTGACACCAAGGTGCTTCTCCAGCGCGGCGATTACTTCGCCAGCCAGTACCGGTTTCACGCCGATGGTTCCCACGCCCTGGACATTGCTGTGGCCCCGGAGGGGCAGCAGGCCGGCTGCTCTTTTACCCACCATGCCGCGAAGCAATGTTAGGTTGGCAATGTATTCCACATTGTCACTGCCGGAAAGGTGATGGGTAATGCCCATACCCCAGGCGAACACCGCGCTGCGGGCGCTGGCGTAGACCCGGCTGACGGTTTCGATATCGGCCCGGTTCAACTGAGTGTGCTTTTCAATGTCGGACCAGGAGATTGTTTCGATATCTTTGCGGAAGTCTTCAAAGCCCTCGGTATGAGCCTGGATAAATTCCGGATCTTCAGCGCCCAGTTCCAGCACACCCTTGGCGATACCCTTGAGGGTCCAGAGATCGCTGGCGATATTGGGTTGCAGGTAATAGGAGGCGATCTCTGTGCCGCCGCTGAGCATCGACGAGGGGCTTTTGGGAACGGCAAATCGCACCAGTCCCGGCTCACGCGCGGGATTGATCACCACAACATCACCGCCGCGGTCGCGGATGCCCTTGAGCTGGTGAATCAGTCGGGGGTGGTTGGATGCGGGGTTGGCGCCAATCACAAACAACAGATCGCACTGGGCCAGGTCGTCCAGTTCCACGGTTGAGGTCCCTGCGCCAATCGTGGACTTGAGGCCGATACCGGTGGCCTGGTGGCAATAATAGGAGCAGTTGTTTACGTTATTGGTGCCGTAAAGGCGGGCGAACAGATGCAGCAGAAAGCCCGCTTCGTTGGAGGAGCGTCCGGAGCAGTAGAAAAAACTTTTTTCCGGCGGCGATGCCGCAAATCGTTCCGCCGCCAGCTTGTAGGCCTCGACCCAGGTCAGCGGCCTGAAATAGTTGCTGTCTTTCGCTTTAAAGAGCGGAAAATTCAGTCGCCCGAGGTTTTCCAGCTCAAGGGCGCTCAGTTGCCTGAGTTCGGCAACCGGATGGTCAAAGATTTCCCGGGGGATGGGCGGCTGGATATCGGTGGATTGCGCCTGAATGCTCTTGTTGCAGACGGACGGGTACTCGCGCTTTTCGTTGGTCATGCCCCCAAGCTGGCCACCCATGCCAAGACCGCAGGCCTTGCAGGCGTTACGGGCTTTCAGTGCCTTGGCCGAATTCAGCAAGCCGATCCGGCGGACGGTTGCCAGGGTGTAGAGTACCTTCTTGCCACCGCCACCGATTACTTCAGACATGACGAGCTACCTCAAGCGCAATGTAATATCTGCATAATGAAAGCAGCCCTCGCCCAATGCAATCGGGTAAATGTCGCACAGCACAATGCCTATTGGCAGAAGGCATCGGTTTTCAATGTCTGCGTTGCGCAAAGTGCTTCAACGGCCAGTTGCACGTCGGCCACGTAGTAGAGCGACGCGAGCCCGAGCCGCTCCCGTCCCAGGTTGTGGAAAATCATGCCGAACAGGATGTCGCCGGCGCTGAAATTCTCGTGTTCGCGGGCGAAATAGGCTGCCGGTTGCGACAGTTCCTCATCCTCCAGCAGCGAGACCACCCGTCCAACGCCTCCGTGATAGGCCTGAACCAGTAACAGGGTGAAAAGCTTGTCCTGTTTTTCGGACGGCAAATGGCCGAACCGTTCTGTGAAAGCCGGCTTCAGGTTACGGGCGTTCTGCTGCATCAGGCGTAGGGCGCAATCTACCTGTGCCAGTCGGTGCCAGTAGTTGGCGGGCTTGATGCGACAGTCTGATAGCGCCGAGGGTGACAGTTGCAGAATGCCTTTGGCATCGGCGATGGAATGGGCCTGGGGATTGGCACTGCTTTCAATCAGTATCTGGCCGCCCAGGTACCGGGGTAGCGAATCCGGCAGGTCCAGCCGCTGCTGGGAAAGCCGGGTTTTGTGGACATACAGCAACGCCTGATGCAGCGACCCCGGATCCTCCCGGGACGCAAAGTTCAGGTCATCCCAGGTGCCCCAGAGGCGGTCCGGTTCTGCTCGGCCCAGATAGCGATCAACCGCTTCGGACAGGTTGACGTGGGGCTGGCTGCAGGAAAGGGCAAACGGGTAACCGGTGTTCCCCGGGCCGCCGGGTGCCCAGGCTGTCACCCTGTCTTTTTTGGCGTAAGCGGCTCTTGTCTCGTTGAGCAGTGTCTGGGTAGCCTGTTTCGTTGGCCCGTCCTGGATATAGCCGAGAAATTTACCGCGACGATCAAACAGGATATGGCGGTCAGGCTCGGAACAGTAACCACGTTCCTTGAGCACCCAGCGGCGGATGGTGGTTATGTTGTTATAAACTCCCTGGCTGACCCAGTAGGGAGAATCCTGGACAATCGTGACCCAGTTCTTTCCCGGCGCAGGCGGCTCGCTCGCCCACGCGGCGGGTGCAATAATGACGAGCGCCATTGATGCTTTCAGAACACAACAAAAAACGGAAATCCTCATGAAGCAATCCGAATACCTTCGATTTGATGCCGTCGCGCTTGCTGACCTGATCCGCCGCAAGGAAGTAACCGCCCGTGAAGTGTGTGATGCGGCCATTGAACGCGCATCAGCGGTAAACGACCGGCTGAATGCCATTTGTCACCCCCAGTTCAAGGAAGCACAGGCCCAACCCTGTCCTCCCGATAGTACCTTCTGTGGCGTACCAATGCTGCTTAAAGATCTGATGCAGCAGCAACAGGGCCACCCCTGCACCTATGGAAGCCGCAGCCTGAAAAATAACATTGCCAGCCAGGACTCGGAATATGTTCGCCGTGCCCGGGCGGGTGGGCTGGTTTTTCTGGGCCGCACCGCCACCCCCGAGTTCGGCCTCAAAGGTGTAACCGAATCACAGCTCTGGGGGCCAACCCGCAATGCCTGGAATACCGAGCTCACGCCGGGCGGCTCCAGTGGTGGCTCTGCGGCGGCAGTGGCGGCCGGTATCGTGCCCATGGCCGGGGCCAACGATGGTGGCGGTTCGATCCGGATTCCCGCCGCCTACAGCGGTCTGTTTGGCCTGAAGCCGTCCCGGGGACGTATCTCTGCTGGACCATTTTCCGGCGAGGGGTGGACCGGTGCTTCCATGGATCACGTGGTAACCCGCACGGTCAGGGACAGCGCGGCCATGCTGGACGTTCTGGCGGGGCCCACTGTTGGCGACCCCTTCCGGATTCCCCAGCCGCCGGCCCCCTACAGCGAGCTGATGCAGCAATCTCCCAGACCCCTTCGCATTGGTATTTTTACCTCATCCCCCTATGACACGGCCGTGGCCCAGGAATGCGTGGACGCGGTGGAAGAGGCGGCGCGGGTTCTGGAGAATCTCGGCCACACGGTGGAGTACGCCCGCCCCGATTTTGATGGCCTGGCGCTAGCCCGCTGTTACCTTGGGCTCTACTTTGGCGAAGTGTCCACCCTGATGGATTATGCCCGCACGGAACTGGGTGCCCGCGATTCCGATTTCGAACTGGATACACGCGTGCTGGGCATGCTGGGCCGCACCCTGCCCCTGCCGGAATATGTCCGGCGTCGTCAGCAGTGGAACGACTTTTCCCGGGCACTGGGTGCGTATTTTGAAAGTTACGATATGTATCTCTGCCCGACGGCGGGCCAGATGCCGGCAAAGATCGGCGAACTGGACACACCGGCCCATCTACAGTTCGCGATGAAAATGATGTTGAAACTAAATGCCGGGAAAATGGTCCATCGTAGTGGCCAGGTTGACCAGATGGCCTTGGAAAGTCTGGCAAGAACCCCATTTACTCAACTAGCGAATCTGACAGGAACACCGGCCATGTCGGTGCCACTGAACTGGAGTACGGACGGCCTGCCGGTTGGTGTTCAGTTTGGTGCCCCCCACGGAGCCGAGGATCTGCTGCTTCAACTGGCAGCACAGCTTGAAGAAGCCAACCCCTGGTTTGGCCAGTATGAAAAGCTGGAATCCCTCTTGTGATCCGGACTTGTCAGTTTCACGTTTATCTTTATGGCAGGAACAGTCTATGCTGTGAGACAGGAAGACCCTTTCTTCCTGTAAGACCCTGATGGCATCGAGGAGGCGAGTGAAGTATGAACCAACCGATGGCAATCGACGAACTGGTGTCTGTAGCACAGGCCGAAGCCATGGGGGAGCTCGACGCCCCGATGATGGCAATCGTACTGTCCAGCGAGCAAAGCTACGATCTGCCTATTAACTCTCTTGAAACCGATGCCGATAAGGCCCGCTGGGGATTGATCCTTCGTGCGGCCCGCGAGCACGTGGAAGCCGATGCGGTTGCCGTGCTCTACCCGGCCTGGACCACCATCCGTAACAAGAAACCGGCCGCCACGGTGGTTGAACACGATGAGCCGGAAACGCTGAAAGCCGAGGATTCCGAGTCTGAATTCGAAGAGCCCGTGCGTGGCGAAGATCCTGCGGAGCCGATCGATACGCTGTTTGTTCAGCTTCATACCCGTGATCGTATCTACTGGCGCGGGTTCGAACAGATCCGTGACCCCAAACACCAGCGGATCATAGGCTTCCGGCGCATCAAGGCCTTGTCGACGGAATACGGTCGGGACGAGGCCCCCTCGGTTACTTCCTGGCTCAACACCCTGTTCGAGCCATTGCCGGACGAAGGCGAAGAAACCGAAGTGGATCGGGAACTGGCGGACATGCTGGAAGAGCCCGAAGTCAGCGCGGCACTCTATCCGCGCCAGATGCGGGCTCTGCACTAGCATCTAAATGGCTGTGGCGCGCTCGGCCACCCAATAAAGGCTGAGTGCGCCCGTTGCTACCAATACCATCGGCACCACAAATCGGCCGTAATGGCCGGTTTTTCCCCACAGATAAAGCACCGGAAACACCAGTAACAGCAGGGCGATCTGCCCGGCCTCCACGCCGATATTAAAGCCCGCCAGGGCCAGCGCCGTCTGTTCCAGTCCACTGGTCAGATCCCCCAGTACGCTGGCGAACCCGAAGCCGTGAACCAGTCCGAACCCGAACGCCAGTTTCCAGGTTTTGCGACCGAGCACTGGCCAGGCCACGTTCAGCGCCGCCAGGGCAATAGACAGTGCAATAATGGTTTCAACCCAGGCGATGGGCAAACGGACCAGATCCAGGGCCGCCAAACCAAGAGTGATGGAGTGGGCGACCGTAAACGCTGTAACGATGCCGGTGAGTTGCCAGATGCGCTGTTTGAGACTGTATTCCTGCCCTTGCGCCCTGCCTCTGAGGGTGGCCGGAAGCATCAGTACCAGCAGAAACAGGATGTGATCCAGCCCGATCAGCAGATGAATAACGCCTTCGTAGACAAAAGTGCCGAACAGATTCAGCGGGGACGACGGACCCGTCAGCGACCGCGAAAACTGGTCAGGGGAAAGCACCGCCAGGGTTTCGCTGCCCTCGCGGGTTATGCTCAGCAGTCCCCTGTGCAGCGGGTCCTCTTTGAACAACAGCTGGTAGTCAAGCGTGGTCGGAACTTTGCCATTCGGGCACTGAACACTGTAAACAGCCGCCGCGTACGGGCCGTCACTATGGCTGGCTAGCCCCCAGGTCTGGCCGCTCAGGACACAGATTCCAGACGGATTGGCAAGCGTCAGCCCCGATTCCACATAACGGGTGATTTGCCCGCGGCCGGACCGCAATTCCCCGCCTGTCAGGGTCTGGTCGTTATTGCCGTCCAGTGGCAGTACCCGGGCCAGATCCCTTAGCGCAATGTCCAGCCGAAGCTCTGAGCGGTCCTGATTCAGGTAGATAAAACTGTCACTGGCCTTATGAGCGGCTGCCGAGAACGGCAGAAGGATCAGGCTCATCAGCCATAACAGGCTGACCATTACGGGGCGACGATTCACGGGCGGGTCTCCGGATAACGGGCATCCCGCTGGTTGTTCTCAGCCAGCCAGGTGCGCAGGGTCTGAATCTTTGCATCAGCGTTAGCCGCATTGGCGGCACGCAGAAACAGGCGGGTGTCGGCGGGCTCACGTTGGCCCTGCCAGTTGGCGGCGGCCGACTTCAGGGCAGCGCTCGAATTGCCAACAACATCAAGCTGGAAGCGCGCGAAATCCCGCTTGTGCAGGAGGTTGCCCCGCCACTGGGCCTCTTGAAAGCGCTCCTCAATGACCCTGGCCAGGCGCTCGGCATCGCTGTTGCCGGCCGCTTTCAGGGCAATCGCGCGGATCACTGCGAGGGAATCCACGGATTCGTAACCTTCAGTCAGTGCGAGTGTCTGCTTCAGAGCTGATTGATTTAGGTACCATTCTGCCAGTTGCGCCCGGGTGTAAAGGTCATCCGGGTCGGCTGCAAGTACGGACCGCCAGTGGGATTCGGCCGCCGGATCACCCAGCTGTGCCGCAATATCGCCGAGAGTGCCTTCCGCCCAGGCACTTTCGGTTCTGCCGGAATGACGCGTTTGCGTCACCAGCTCTTGCAGTTGCTGATAGGCGGTCTCTGGCTGGCCCGTTCGGGCCATGGTCTGGGCCTGGCAGCTCGCAGCGATCAGGCCGGGCATTTGCTGGCGCAGTTGCGCGCAATGGTCGGCCGCCGCATCGTATCGCCCCTGAACCAGATGAATATTGGCCAGCATGAGCCGCGCCTGGAGTGACTGCCGCCCATTATCGCCGTTGCGAATAATGTCGGTGAGCCGTTCACGGGCAACGTCAAAGCGGTGGTTGCTCTGGTCAATAGTGGCCTGGAGTACTTTCAAACGGGCGGTGGGCTTGCCCTGCCATTGTTGTAGCAGGCCTTCGGCATAGCCCAGAAAACGCGGGTCGCCGGTGCTCCTGGCCCGTTGTACCTGGGCCTGGACCAGATCCTCGAGCCGCTCCGGGTCAGTGGGTGCCACAGTCGTTGACAATGAAGGCTCCGGCAGTGTCACCAGAATCTGTTGGTCTTCAAACCGGGTGTTGATGGCAGACGGTCCGGCGCTGGCCGATAAGAACCAGAGGCCGAGACAGCCCGTCACACACAGGCGAAAAAAGCCGCCCCGAAGGGCGGAAGACAAAACGGCCGGAGCCCGCGAAACGCGGGAACGGCCTGGGGTTTTACTGAGTAAACAGGTCATCGAAAGCCTGCTCGTTATTCTGATCATTGAAGCTGAACTCCTGATCATTGATGTCCACCGGTTCCCGGGTGTCGTCGGTATTCTGTATCTCACTCGCTACAAACGTTGTGAAATCCACAGCCGGGTCGGGTCGGGTATCGCCACTGTTGCTGGAGCCGTCAAAGCAGCCTGTCAGCAGTAAGGTGAGCGTTGAGAGCGCTGCAAGGTTGAGTAAACCTTTCATGTCTGACCTCCTCTTAGTTTGTGACGGCACCGGGAATGGGCGTAATCAGGTAAGGGAAGGATTCATACTCGTCAGACAGTGTGGTCGGGTCTGCAGCCAACTGAACGCCATCTGTAAACGGCGTATTCTGGTTGGGAGCGCCATCAACCAGTGCTCCCATGGACACGCGAAGCGCCACATCGACCACGTCGTCATAGGGGCGACGGCCGTTCGGGAAACCGGCCAGGTCTCCGGCAACAAAGCCAAGATCGTTTTGCGAATCGAGGGCCGTAGGTGCGACTGCTGTGTTCAGGCGCACCATCTCCGATGGCTGCACACCGACGGGCATGTTTGCAGGTACACCGGTCAGGAAGGCAGCGACCAGATCGGCCCGCGGGAAGTTATTGGGAGCTTCGGCACCGGCGCCACTGAACAGGATTTCCAGCAGTTCAGGCAGAGTCGGGTGGGTCACATAAGTGGCGAACTGAGAGTCGTCCTTGGGCTCACTGGCGTTAAACAGGTCCTTGTCCTTCAGGCCGATAACCACTTCATTGACCAGAGGCATGCCGAGGCGGGATACCTGCGTATAGGCGCCGCCTTCGACTGTCGCTCCCTTTCCACTTTTGCTGGGTGCCGGGTTGATTACGCGAGCCTGACGCACGCTTGCGGTTGTCCAGGCACCAATGATGGGCTGGTCATCGGCGTTGGCAGCGGTATCGGTCAGACAGCTTGTGGGCACTTCCAGAGCAAAGGAAGTGACGTTCTTGTCGGCCAGATCGTTGGTCTCCGCATTGCGGGGGCCGAGAGGATTGGTGTTGACCAGATCGAAGATCTCGCCAAGGTTGACCGCGAACGCTTCCTTCCGCTGACCGACAAACACCCTGCCGTTTGTGGCACAGCCGGGAATTGCCATTTCGAATACGTGGTTGTTGGCGTAAGCGGCATAATCGGCGAAGGACTTGTTGCCGATATTGTCCAGTGGCTTGTCAAACGTGCCCATGCCGGTGGTGACGTTGGTAATGGTTTCCACGGTGCCGGTGCGCCGGTCGCCACGAACCACCGAGACGGTGTACTCCTGGCTTAGCTGGACGTTCGCCGGATTTGTGGCGTCGCCAATGTTCTTGAGCGGCACAGATACCATTTGCTCGCTACCTGCCTCGCCTACCGGCAGCTGGATATCGTTCAGCGTGTCGGAGAACTGGAAGCGGAACGTCAGGTCTTCCCGGGCGTTGCCGGAGTTGTCGATGTGGATTTCATAGATGGCGTCCTCGTCCAGGTCGAAATAGTTCGGCCCGCCATAGGCGTCCTGCAAAGGCAGGTAGTTCGCAATCAGGGTAGTGAAGTCCGCGCGGCCGCTTTCATAGCTGCGGAACATGTAGAAATCGGTGCCGTCCACTTTGGGCATTTCCGTAATAAACGGTGCTTCCCTGTGACTGGAGGCCTGGCTCAGGCCAGTGGTGACACACAGGCCGGCCACAGCAACTGCCAGACCGGAGCGTTTCAGAAATGTATTCATTGCAATGTCCTTCTGTCGTGTTTGTTGTTCACAACGTTGTGTTGTTCAAATCCAGGTACGGGGTGGGGCATTGCAGAGTTGCAGCGATTGCAAAAAATTGTTCAAAAGCGTCCGCGCTGCAACTTCCGCCAGGGCTGATCCGTAGCTCGTTCAACCAGAACGGCAAATCAACCTTCGACGGATACGGATCTATGGCCATTGAGATCGAGCAGGACGAACTAACAGGGCTGCTGGTGGCGGTTGCCCGAGAGGACAGGCAAGCGTTTCAGCGCCTGTATGAGAAAATTTCAGGGCGTATGTTCGGCCTGTGCCTGAAACTTGCCAGGCAACAGGACCTGGCAGAAGAGGCTGTGCAGGATGCGTTTGTGCAGATCTGGCACCGGGCAGCGGAATACCATAACGATCGCGGGGCGCCGCTGAGCTGGATGATGACCATTGCCCGCTACCGTACGCTGGATCTGATGCGCTCCCGAAAAACCCGGGCCACCGATGGTGACGACGCTCTGGAGTCGGTGGCCGATCAGCGTGAAGGCCCGCTGGATCAGTCGTTGCGGTCAGCTGGTGCAGAGGCATTGACGGGTTGTCTTGATGAACTGTCGGAATCCCAGCGCGACACCATCCTGCTGTCCTACTATCGCGGACTGACCCACGATGAACTGGCGGTTGCCCTGAGCTCTCCCGTTGGCACGGTGAAAAGCTGGATTCGCCGTGGCCTCATGGCTCTGAAAAGGTGCCTGGAACAATGAAAAAGACACCGGAAAGAATAGAAGCACTGGCAGCGGAATACGTTCTGGGGTCCCTGATCGGGTCCGCGCGCCGGCGATTTGAGCGCTGGATGATGGAATCTGTCCGGGTGCGGGAAGAAGTCTGGTTCTGGGAGCAGAAACTGGGCCAGCTGGGCGATCGTGTGCATGACCGGGCCCCACCAGACTCTGTCTGGAGAGGTATCGAGGCAAGGCTCTGGCCCTGCGTGGTAAGCGCCAGGGGCGCGGCCAATGACAGTCCGGGGGGCTGGCTGCTGCCGGGCTGGAGCCTGATGGCCACGGCGGCTGCGCTGATTCTTGCGGTGATTCTGGTGCAGCAGCCAGACCCGCAGCCGGATGAGCGGCTTTCCGGTGCCATTGTTCAGGCCAATGTGTCGGATCCTCTCTGGCTGGTCAGTGGCTCTGAAACCAGTCGAAGCCTGAAGTTGCGGCCTGTGGCAGCAACCGCCGCCGAGCTTGGAAAAGATTACGAGCTCTGGATTGTGCCCGGGGATGGCCAGCCGGTATCACTGGGTGTTATTCCGGTGGGCGCGACCTATCAGATTACCCTGGATGACAGAACCCGGGCGCTGCTGGCCAACAGCCGAACCCTGGCCATAAGCCTGGAGCCGGTGGGCGGCTCCCCCACCGGCGCGCCCACGGGTCCGATACTCCATGTGGCGACGCTCTATGAGCTTTAATGCTCTGTCAGTGATCGGACATCAGGGTCAGACATAGCTGGGCGTTTTGCACAAAATGCGCGAACGCCGTGAGCTGGTCCTGGGACGGCACATAGTCAGCCGCGGCGTTGTCCGCGTAGAACAGCCCGATCAGCCGGCCTTTGGCCTTGATCGGCGCGATCAGTGCAGGTACCCGCCCCAGCCATCGGTCAAAACTGACAGGTTGGGCATCGCGTTTTGGTTGATAGATATAACAGCGTGCATGGGGCAGCAGCACCCCCAAGGGCCCCGTGCCGTCCCGGGGAACGGAGAAATTGTCTTTCCAGGTGTCAGTGCCCTTGCCGCCGAGTTTGCGGGGGATCAGCTGGTGCCCGCTGCGATCGCTCATCAGCAGGGCCACCCGCTGCATACCCACCGCCCGGTGGATGCCTTCGATAACCAGCTGACACACTTCGTTGATGTCCGGCTTTTCTGCCAGGGTGTTGGTCAGGTCCCGCAAGATCTGCAGTTGCAGGGCGGGGTCCACTTCCGGTGCCTGGTGGACGCTGGCGCTCTGGTCATTCTGGCTGCCCGGCATCAACGCAGTCACCTGGGGAATGCCCAGTGAAACGGCTACCCGGGCGGCTTCCCCGGCATTGACTTTCACCCGGTCCCGCACGGTGGCGGGGGCTTCGCCAATGTCCTCGGCCAGGGCCTCCAGGGCTTTGTCCATGTCGGCACCGCGCCAGCCCTGCTCGGAAAGCCTGGCCATTTCCACCGAGTGGCGTACCAGGCTGGCGGCTTTGGAGTTGGCTCGTCCTGCGGACACCACCTCTTTGATAAAGGGCCCCAGGGACCAGGCTTCCACCAGCCCGCGTGTGATCTCGGTAAAGGTGGAATGAAGGACGCGTTTCTGTGCGTCCACAGGGGGCTCTTCCAGTCGCAGGGCCTGCTCCAGTTCCGCCGCCTGTTCAGTGTCGCAGGACCAGAACGCCAGCTCGCCGATGTTCATCAGAAGGGCCCCGATAAACACCTCTTCCAGCGCCTGCTCATTACGCCTGGGTAGCAGGCAGCGGGCCTGCACGGCCGCATGGATGGCACGGGCCAGACAGTGCAGCAGGTGCGGGCGGTCATTGCGCTTGAGTAGTGAATCCACAATCAGGGAGGAAATGGCCATGGATTTGACCGCATCAAACCCGATCAGTGTGATCGCCCGGCTGACCGTGCTTACCTGGGTGCGGGTCTGGTTGTAGAACACGGTATTGGAAAGCCGCAAAACCTGGGAGGTGAGCTGGGCATCGTTCAGAATCACATTGGCCAGCTCGTTGACGGTGCTATTGCTGCTGTCCGTCAGCTCATCGATCCGCCGCAAGGTGTTCGCCAAAACCGGTAGCTCAACCTTGCTGAGATAGGTGACCCAGTCGTTGGTGGAATTCATTCTGGTAGCGGTATTGCCGGTGTCTGTACTCAAAGTTGTATCCAATATGAAACTAGGTTTGTTTCCATTCTAGTTCACCCTGCAAGGACCTGTCTGTTTGTCATTTGCATACGGGGATCTACCAAGGCCATGCGCTCGGGTTTGGCAGTGGATTGCTTTATACTTTCCGGTTTTACCAATGACTTTCAAAGCATCGGCAGGGTTAACCCGTGATTGTTTTTGACCAGGTACAGAAGTCCTATCAGGTGAAAGAGCAGGCGATACCGGCCCTGCATCCGACCAGCCTGACCATCGATACCGGCGAGATCTTCGGCATTGTGGGTCACTCCGGTGCCGGCAAGTCCACCCTGGTGCGCCTGATCAATCTGCTCGAGCCGCCGACGGGCGGCCGCATTCTGATCGACGATGAGAACATCACAGGTTATAGCTCGTCGGAACTACGGGCGTTCCGACGCAAGGTCGGAATGATTTTCCAGCATTTCAATCTTCTGTCGTCTAAAACCGTGGCCGACAACATTGCCTTTCCCATGAAGCTGGCGGGCATTTATTCCCGGCAGGAAATCCGCGACCGTGTGGACGAACTGCTGAAACGGGTGAGCCTCGCTGACCAGGCCAACAAATACCCAACGCAGCTTTCCGGTGGCCAGAAGCAGCGGGTCGGCATTGCCCGGGCCCTGGCCTGCCGCCCCACCATCCTGCTGTGCGACGAGGCCACCAGCGCCCTGGACCCACAGACCACCCAGTCGGTGTTGCGGCTGCTGGCGGACATCAACAAGGAACTCGGGCTGACCATTGTGCTGATCACCCACGAAATGGACGTAGTGCGCCGGGTTTGCGACCGGGTTGCAGTGATGGACGCGGGCGAAGTGGTCGAAATGGGAAAAGTCAGTGATGTGTTCCTGCACCCCAAACACCCCACCACCCGGGATTTCGTGTTTGAAAGCGAGCACCTGGATCCAGAAGACATGGAGCGGGATCTGGAACACGCCAAGGGCCGCATCCTGCGGCTGACGTTCCGGGGCGAATCCACCTACACGCCGCTTTTGGGCAGTGTCGCCCGGGAGTCCGGGGTCGATTTCAGCATTCTTTCCGGCCGGATTGACCACATCAAGGACACACCCTACGGCCAGCTCACTTTGTCTCTGGTGGGCGGTGATCTGGGCGTCGCCATGGATGCGTTGAAAGCCGCCGATGTTCACGTGGAGGTGCTGCGCTGATGGAAGCCATACTGACGAGCCTGAACACCGTGGACTGGGGCCAGATTGGCTGGGCAAGCTGGGACACGCTGATCATGGTGGGTACCTCCCTGCTGTTCAGCGTGCTGATCGGCCTGCCAGTGGGTGTGCTGCTGTTCCTGTTCGGCAAGCGCCAGCTGCTGGAGCAGCCGGTGGCCTACGCGGTGCTGTCTTTTGTCGTAAACGTGCTGCGTTCAGTGCCGTTTATTATCCTGCTGATTGTGATGATCCCGTTTACCGTGATGCTGATCGGCACGTCGCTGGGCGTTGCCGGCGCCATCCCGCCCCTGGTCGCCGGTGGTGCCCCGTTTTTTGCCCGCCTGGTGGAAACCTCGATGCGGGAGGTGGACAGGGGCATTATCGAGGCCACCCAGGCCATGGGCGCCAACGTTCGGCAGATTGTTTTTGGCGCGCTGTTACCCGAAGCGTTACCCGGTCTCATCGCCGGAATAACCGTTACTGCCATTACGCTGGTTTCCTATGCCGCCATGTCCGGCGTTATCGGCGGCGGTGGCCTGGGCGATCTGGCTATTCGCTTCGGTTATCAACGATTCCAGACTGACGTGATGGTCATTACCGTCGCGCTGCTGGTGATTTTTGTACAGGTTTTACAGATGGTCGGTGATCGTCTGGTACTCCATTTCAGTCGGAAGTAAAACAGGAGAACAATCTATGAATCTCAAGAAAACACTGGCAGCGCTGGTCGCTGCGACCACAATGTCCGGTGCCGTTGCTGCCGAAGAGCTTTCGGTAGCAGCCACGCCGGTACCCCATGCCGAGATACTGGAGCATGTGAAGCCGATGTTGGCAGAGCAGGGTGTGGAACTGGATGTAAAGGTGTTCACTGACTATATCCAGCCCAATATCCAGGTCAGCCAGAAGAACATGGATGCCAACTTCTTCCAGCACCAGCCCTACCTGGACTCCTTCAATGAAGGCCGTGGCACCAGCCTGGTATCGGTGGTTGGCGTTCACGTTGAGCCTTTCGGAGCCTACTCAACCCGAATCAGTTCACTGGGTGAACTGCAGGATGGTGCCGTGGTTGCCATTCCCAACGACCCCACCAACGGCGGTCGCGCGCTTCTGCTGCTGCAGAAACACGGACTGATCACCCTGGAAGACAGCAGCAAGATCACGGCGACACCCCAGGATATTGCCAACAACCCGAAAAACCTGGAATTCAAGGAACTGGAAGCGGCGACCCTGCCGCGGATTCTGAACCAGGTGGATCTCGCGCTGATCAACACCAACTACGCGTTGGAAGCCGGCCTGAACCCCACCGAGGACGCGCTGGTTATCGAAGGGTCGGATTCTCCCTACGTCAATATTCTGGTGGCCCGTCCGGATAACAAGGACAGCGAGGCGATGCAGAAGCTGGAAGACGTACTCACCTCGGAGGCGGTCAGGGAATTCATTCTGAACCAGTATGAAGGGGCCGTTGTTCCGGCGTTCTGATCGCCTGAGCAGGGTTTCGCAGGCATAAAAAAACCGGGCATTTGCCCGGTTTTTTTTGGTTACCCAGTAACCGTTATTCGCCGCTCCAGTTAACGGAGGGATCGGGTGTCATCCGCAGGTAAGGCCTTACCGCTTTGTAGCCTTTCGGGAAGCGCTTGTTGATCTCTTCCTCGTCCTGCAGGGACGGCACGATCACCACGTCTTCGCCTTTCTCCCAGTTACCCGGGGTGGCCACCTTGTGGTTGTCGGTCATCTGCAGTGAATCAACCACCCTCAGCACTTCGTTGAAGTTCCGTCCGGTACTGGCCGGATAGGTAATCATCAAGCGAACTTTCTTGTTCGGGTCGATCACGAACAGCGAGCGAACCGTCAGGCTGCTATCCGCATTAGGGTGGATCATGTCATAAAGCTGAGAGACCTTCCGGTCCTCATCGGCAATGATCGGGAAGTTGACGGTGCAACCCTGGGTTTCGTTGATGTCTTCTATCCACTGTTTGTGGGAAGGAACGGCATCAACGCTCAAAGCAATCGCCTTCACATTCCGTTTGGCAAATTCGTCTTTCAGTTTGGCCGTCAGACCCAGTTCGGTGGTGCATACCGGCGTGAAGTCGGCCGGATGAGAGAAAAGAATGCCCCAGCCGTCGCCAAGCCAATCGTGAAAACGTATCGTGCCTTCGCTGGATTCCTGCTCGAAATCCGGTGCTGTATCGCCCAATCGTAAGGTCATAGTCTTTCCTCCTTATAACAATGTTCGATGCCGGCCTGATAACTTGCCGATCCATTTGTTCGTGTTCATATAACTATGGTGGCAGATGTTTGTAAAACCAAGGGGCGTGTCATCAGGTTTTACAGGACTCTTGTTCTGATTGTAGACCGACCTGTTGAGCTGTAAACAGCCGGCGCTGGTGTAAATCAGTAGTCTCTGGGTTAACCTGATGGTAACAGAGATCCGGAGTGACATTGCATGAGCCATGCGCAGAGAGAAACCGTAACCGGCACACTTGAACGGCAAGCCGGCACGGCAGAGCCGGAAGCCTTTTTTGTAGACGTCGGCGAGCTGGAATTCTGTGTGGAAACGCGCGGTGACCCCGGGGGTGAACCGGTCATATTCGTTATGGGGCTCGGCGCCCAGATGACGCTCTGGCCCGAGGCGCTGCTTGAGCACTACGTGCGGGAAGGTTACCGGGTTATCCGTTTCGACAACCGGGACATTGGCTTGTCGTCCCACCTGCGGAACCGCCTGAAAGGCAACCCTATGGCGGTCATGGCCAAGGCCCGCATGGGGCTTAATATCTCGGCGCCCTACACACTGCATGAGATGGCCGCGGACGTTTGTGGCGTGATGGATGCACTGGGGCTGGCCAGCGCACACCTGGTGGGTGTGTCCATGGGCGGCATGATTTCCCAACTGGTGGCTGCAACCTGGCCGGAACGGGTGCGTTCGGCAACCCTGATCATGACTTCCACCAACAGCCCCCGGCTGCCGATGCCCAAGCCCTCGCTGATTGTCCGGCTGGCAGGCGTTGGCAAGAAGGGTAGCGATGAGGAAACCGTCGTTGAGCGATCCATGGACTTCTGGAAGCTGATCCAGAGCCCCGGCTTTCCGGCCCGGGACGAGGATTTGCGAGAACGTATCACCTATAACTTCCGGCGCAGCTACAACCCGGCTGGTATTCTACGCCAGACCCGTGCGATTCTGGCCACCGGCAGCCTGTCTTCGGCCACGCGCCGTATCCGGCAGCCGGTGGCAGTGATCCATGGCCTGGCCGATCCGCTGGTGCGCCCGGCGGCGGCGAAACAGCTGGGCTATCTGATCCCCCATGCCCGCCTGGAACTGATTCACGGCATGGGTCACGATCTGCCAGAGCCCCTTTTGGGGCGTTTCGCTGAAATCAGTTTCGAAACCATGGACCGCGCAAGCTGAATCAAATGACCTATATTTAGAGTGAGCAGTACCGGAATCCGAACCCCGAGGGAGGGAGTCTGCCCATGCAATCGCTGAAAGCCTCTGATGTCATGTCAAACCACATCGAACCTGTTCGTTGTGGGACGCCGTTGACCAAAGTGGTCAAAACCCTGCTGCACAACCATATTTCCGGCTTGCCGGTGGTTGACGATCACCGACGGGTCATCGGCTTCATTTCCGAGCAGGATTGCATTCACGCCCTGCTGGTCAGTAATTACCATCGCGAGGGTGATCCGGTGGTGGACGATGTGATGTTTCGCAACCCGCTGACCATTTCCCCCGAGATGTCGGTGGTGGATCTGGCCCAGAATCTGGGGGCGGGCAAGCCCAAGGTGTATCCGGTGATTGATCACGGCAAGTTGATTGGCATCGTTACCCGCACCTCGATTCTGGCGGAGCTGGCAAAAGTCGGCTGTGGTATCGAAGTGCCAAAAACCGCTTAGCCATTTTCTGAACACAATGAGGTAACCATGGAACTGATTTCGACAAATGTCTGTTTCAACGGCGAACATCGGCGGTACCGGCACCGCTCGGCGGCGCTGGACTGTGAAATGGAGTTTGCCGTGTTTCTGCCGCCCGCTGCCATCGGCAGCGAATCACGCAAGGTTCCCGTGCTTTACTGGCTGTCTGGCCTGACCTGTACCGATCAGAATTTCATGCAGAAGGCAGGGGCCCTGAAGCGCGCCGCAGAGCTGGGAATGGCCATTGTGTGCCCTGATACCAGTCCGCGGGGCGTGAACCTGCCCGGCGAAGACGAAAGCTATGATTTTGGCAGTGGGGCGGGTTTCTACGTCAATGCCACCCAGCAACCCTGGGCCACTCACTACCGCATGTACGACTATGTGGTAAAGGAAATCCCGCAGGTGATTGAATCCAACCTGCCGGTCATGGAAACCCGTTCAATCAGCGGTCATTCCATGGGCGGACACGGTGCCTTGATCGCTGCGCTGAAGAATCCTGGCCACTATCAGTCGGTGTCAGCGTTTGCGCCGATATCCCATCCGTCAGTCTGCCCCTGGGGTCAGAAGGCCTTTGAAGGGTACCTGGGCAGTGATACCGCCACCTGGGCAGAATGGGATGCGACACTGCTGATTCCGACCGCAAAGGAGCGCCTTCCGCTGCTGATTGATCAGGGCACGGCCGACAATTTCCTGGAAGAACAGCTGTATCCGGAAGCGCTGGCAGACGCCTGTGAGAAGGTGCATCACCCGATCCACTTGCACATGCGCCGGGGCTACGATCACAGCTATTTCTTTATTGCTTCGTTTATCGACGAGCATCTGGACCACCACGCCCGGGCCCTTGGCCTGCTGCCCGGCTAGTGGAAGCCCCAGATCTGCCCGAAGTCCATGGAGGGCATCACTTCGGGCATTTCCACGTCAACAATACCGTATTCCAGCCTGCTGCAATCCCGCTCGAAGGTGCCGTTGTAACGGTTGCCCCTGGGACCAATGATTGCTCTGGCAAACGGGCCGCGGGTGCTTCTGGGCCGTGCAACAATTACCGCGATTTCCTCATTCTGTAATTTCACCAGGGTGCCCGGCGGGTAGTCGGTCAGCACCTTCAGCAGGGCTTTCGGGATGGCGGGCCGGAACACGCCGCTGCCTGCCAGGTTGGTGATCAGCTTGCGGGCTTCCGTCACCTTCATACGCCGCCGATAGGCCCGTCGCGTAATGCTTGCGACATAGCGTTCGGCCAACGCCAGGATTTCTGCTTCACCCCGGATTTCCGTGCCACTCAGGCCGAAGGGATAACCGTTGCCATTGGCTTGTTCATGGTGCTGTTCGATGATCTTCATCAACAGGGAATTGGTGATGCCTGCGTCCTTCAGTGCCTGGATGCTGCGCACCGGATGCTTGCGAATCACTGCACGCTGGTCTTCCGTCAGAACCTTGTTGGAGGCGTTCAGCTTGTCGGCGATCGGCACCAGGGCCAGGTTCGCAGTCAGCGCGGCGCCAATCAGAACCGCGGTGCGCTTTTCATCCAACCCGAACTGCCGCGCGGTAAACCGACAGAGAATGGCATAGAACAGGATCTGCTCATGGATCGTCGGCTCGATGGAATAGAGATGAACCAACGCCAGGCTGGCCTCCGGGGAAGCGTCGCACATCTGATCAATGATGCGACCCAGCCCCAGCAGTCTTTTCTGGGCACTCGGATCCTGATCAGTGACGGCTTTCAGGGCGGATTCCAGGGTGTGCAAAAGCACCGGGTATTCGGCAAACGGATTGAGTTCACGAACATCCTCGGGTGCTTCTTCGGGCGGGCGCTCGATCTTGCGGGGCAGAAACCGTCCACGCTCGAACAGTTGCTCAAGCTGGGCATCGTTATGAATCACATAGCCCTGGCGTAAAAGCACGTTGCCGTCGACGTCGTAGACTGTCCAGGGCAGGGGCTTTCCAATGGTGAGTGCGCCAGGCGCGATGCGGACAAGGTTCTCCACGCGATAGCTTCCTGCTGTTTTTTTTAATAATAGCCGAGTCTAACCGCTAAGCTGTTATTAACTCCATAGAATTCCAGTCAATCGATGCTCAAACATCTATTACAAATACCGCGGTTTTGTCCTTGCCATGATCTGATTGCAGGTGATTTGTAAAATCTGGTGGTAGCGCACCGAACCGCACTGGACTTTCGATATACTAGGGTGCATGCGGCGCAGACACCAGAACAAGGAATGGTCTGACGACTGAGGCTCCAACATGCAGTCGCCTCGAACATTGATCCGGACAACACTATGCTTTATCGATTAAAAACCGACCTACGGTTATCGATCATCACCCTGCTTGGCGTCAGCGGCCTGATTGGCATCACTCCGTTTGCGGTCATGCGCTTCCTGCAGGGCAATGTGCTTGCGGGCGCAGTAGACCTGGCGATCCTGTTGTCCATCTTTGGAGGCATGGTTTACGCCTGGGTGACCGGCGACACGGGCCGCAGCGGCTTATTCATGGCGGTCATATGTGCAGGTGGTGCTGTTGCCGTGGGTGCGATCGTGGGCGAGCCCGGGCTTTTCTGGATCTATCCGGTGCTGGTGACCAGCTTCTTTCTGACCGAGTCCCGTTACGCCATCGCCATCAACATTGCCGGGGTGATGGGGCTGATGGTCCACGGTGTGGCGTTCAGCTCGTCGGTGCAGATGTGGACCTTTGCCACCACCGCGGTTGTGGTCAGTTGCTGCGCCTATGCCTTTGCCCATCGCAACGAAAACCAGCGTGAGCGGCTGGAGCACCTGGCAACCGTAGACCCGCTGACGGGGGTTAAGAACCGCCGCTCAATGGATCAAGAACTGGCCGTTGCCGTGTCGGTATATGCCCGCAACGGCATTTCCCAGGGGCTGGTATTACTGGATATCGACCATTTCAAGAAAGTGAACGATGTGTACGGTCATAGTGTGGGCGACGAAGTGCTGAAAGAGCTCGTGTCGCTGGTACAGCAGAATATCCGGCGCTCTGACCAGGTATTCCGTTTCGGCGGAGAGGAATTCGTGCTGTTGATGCCTGGCGTTGATGAAGTGGGTCTGCGGGCGGTAATGCACAATCTTCAGGAAATTATACGCCGGTTCCTGAAACACCCCGGGGGATCGGTCACCGCCTCCTTCGGCGTTGCCGTGCTTCGGGCCGACGAAAGTCCCGAGGACTGGTTCTCCCGTGCAGACGCCGCCCTTTATACCGCCAAAGAGTCCGGACGCGACCAGGTGGTTTACGCGGACGAACTCGCTACGCCGGCTGCGCCTGTCCTGCCGGCCTGAACAGGAACAGGCGCGTACCCAGTAGCACACTGGCCGTGGCCAGTCCGCAGGTCAGCCCTACCCAGAAGCCTGGCGCGCCCATGGCCGGTACCAGCCAATCCCTGAAAGTCAGAACCCAGCCCAGCGTCAGCCCCACGCCCCAGAACGAAAAAAGCATGATGAACATGGGAATGCGTGTGTCCCGGTAGCCTCGCAGGGCGCTGATGCAGGTAACCTGTATCACGTCGGCAATCTGGAAAATGGCCGCAAACACCAGCAACTGAACCGCCACCGCCTGAACATCCGGGGCATTGGTGTAGAGCGCGGCAATTTCCCCAGAAAATACGAACAGCGCAACTGCAAAGAACAGCGCCACAGCCACGGCCAGAATGAGAGAACTGAGGGCGATCAGCCTTGCCGTATCGGGGCTTCGCGCGCCCAGCAGGAAGCTGACCCTTAGCGTTAGTGCCATACCGATGCTTAGCGGCAGCATGAACAGCAGTGAGACCACGTTCAGCGCAATCTGGTGGCCCGCGACGACGACCGGCCCCAGCGGTGCCAGAAACAGGGCAATCACCGAAAACAGGCTGGCTTCCACAAAGATGGTGAAACCGATGGGCACGCCCAGCCGCAGGATTTCCAGAATGCCCGGCCAGTCCGGCTTTGCCCAGTCCGCCCAAAGATGGAAACGGCGGTACACCGAGCTGCGATTGAGATAGATGACCAGGGCGGTGACCGCCACCGCGTTGGAGATCGAGGTGGCCCAGCCACAGCCCACGCCGCCCATGGCTGGCAGGCCGAACTTGCCGTAGATGAAGATGTAGTTCAGTGGCAGATTGATCAGCGTACCCAACACCGAAAACGCCATGATGACCCGGGTGTGGCCGAGCCCGTCTGTCAGCCCCCGCAGTGACATCATCACCAGCATGAAGGGAATGCCCCAGGCGAATGCATCCAGATAGCCCTGGGCAATGCGGGCGGTGTCGGCTTCCAGCCGGAGCAGATTGAGTACCGGGTAAACGTTGGTCAGCAGGGCGATCATGATCACCGAGCCGCCGGCCGCAATGTAAAGGCCCTGCCAGGTTGCTGGCATGACCTTTTCAAAAGATCGGGCGCCGTTGAAACCGGAAATGATCGGCTGCAGCGCACCCAGCAGGCCCATGAAAAACAGGAAAACGGGCATCCACAGGCTGCTACCGATGCCCACCGCAGCCAGGTCCTCGGCGCTGGCGTGGCCTGCCATAACGGTATCGATCACGCCATTGGCCATCTGGGCTACCTGGGCAATCAAAATCGGGCCGCCCAGAATGGCCAGCGTTCGCCACTCGGTCAGCGTGCGCTGGATCAGCGGCTGGCGGACTTCGGGTAACGGCTGGTGAGCTTCATCCATAGGGTTGCGGTTCAGACCAGAAAAGTGAAAAGGCAGCGTTCAGGAAGCGGGATGGTACCCTATTCCCGGCCGCCGGGGGCATAGGGTGTTTCCGTGGCACGGTATACAGGGGAATCCGGGAAGCGGTAAAGTGCGCGGCCTGACAATGCGGAGGTGGTCAAACGTGGGTCTTCTGGTCTTTGTAACGGTACTCTGGGCGTTTTCATTCAGCCTGATCGGCGAGTTTCTGGCCGGCCAGGTGGACAGTGATTTTGCCGTCCTGACACGGGTCGTGCTGGCCGCCCTGGTGTTCCTGCCACTTACACGCTGGCGGGGGGTTCCGGGTGGGCTGAAACTGGGGGTGCTGGTCACGGGCATGCTCCAGTTCGGTATCACCTATTTATGCCTTTACCGCTCGTTTGCCTACCTTAGCGTTCCCGAAGTGCTGCTGTTCACGATCTTTACGCCCCTGTATGTCACGCTGATTGACGATGCCTTTTACCGCCGGTTTTCCCCGGTGGCACTGATGGCCGCCGCGGTGGCAACTCTGGGGGCGGGTATCATCCGTTACGATGGCCTCAGTGGGGACTTCATTACCGGGTTTCTGCTGCTGCAGGTGGCCAATTTCACCTTTGCCGCAGGACAGGTGGGCTATAAACACACCATGCAGCACTTTCCGCTGGATCTGCCGGCCTATCGAACGTTCGGCTATTTCTTTTTCGGCGCGCTGATCATTGCCCTGCCTTCCTTCCTGATTTTCGGTGACGCTGAACGGCTGCCTTCGACCGCCCTGCAGTGGGGCGTTCTGTTCTGGCTGGGCCTGGCGGCTTCCGGTGTGGGGCTGTTCCTGTGGAACCGCGGTGCCTGCCATGTGGATGCGGGCACCCTGGCGATCATGAACAACGCCCTGGTGCCTGCCGGACTATTGGTCAATCTGTTAATCTGGAACCGCGATGCCGATCTGCTCCGTCTGGCTCTCGGCGGTGCAGTGATCGGTTTCTCGTTGTGGCTGAATGCCCGGTTTCACCCGAGGGCGCGCATCGCTGCCTAGCGGCTTGGCATTGGGGTTGCCTGCTGGCAGAATCGCGCCCCGCGATTCAAGGCACAGGACCCGACTATGACCAAACCGACCAAAACATACTCCACTCCGGCCCATCGTGGGCTCTGGTCGTCCCGGCTGGCCTTCATTCTGGCGGCGACCGGGTCGTCCGTCGGCCTGGGCAATATCTGGAAATTTCCCTACGTTACCGGCGAAAACGGCGGCGGTGCCTTCGTGCTGGTGTACCTGTTGTGTATAGCGATTATTGGCATCCCCATCATGATGGCGGAAGTGTTCATCGGTCGTAACGGTCGCCACAACCCCATCACCAGTTTCCGTCTGGTAGCTGCCAGAAACCTTGTATCCCCGGCCTGGCGCGTATCCGCGATTGTCGGCGTGCTGGCGGCGTTTATCATTCTGTCGTTTTATTCGATGATCGGCGGCTGGGCGGCTTCCTACGTTGGCCACGCGGCCATGGGGGATTTTAGCGGCCAGACTGCGGAGGCGATTGGCGAGCTGTTCAGCGCTCTGCTGGCCAGCCCGGTAACCCTGCTGATCTGGCACAGTGTGTTCATGGTGCTGGTGATATTCGTGGTGGCCCGGGGCCTTAAATCGGGGCTGGAGCGTGCGGT
The DNA here is from genome assembly GCF_008795985.1 of Marinobacter halotolerans. Classification (NCBI taxonomy): domain Bacteria; kingdom Pseudomonadati; phylum Pseudomonadota; class Gammaproteobacteria; order Pseudomonadales; family Marinobacteraceae; genus Marinobacter; species Marinobacter halotolerans. Next base: position 1,832,507 of record NZ_VMHP01000001.1, read on the forward strand.
CACTATTCTGATGCCAGCGCTGTTTGGTCTGCTTCTGATTGCGGCGGCCTATGCGGCCACGACCGGTCACTTCGGCGAAGCCGTCTCATTCCTGTTCACGCCGGATTTCAGCGTGTTGACAATGGATGGTGTGCTGATTGCCCTGGGCCACGCGTTCTTCACGCTGAGCCTGGGCATGGCCGTGATGATGGCCTATGGCTCCTACCTGGGCGATGACATTTCCATCGGACGTACCGCCGTGACCGTTTCGATTATGGATACGGTGGTGGCATTGATGGCCGGGTTGGCGATTTTCCCGGTGGTGTTTGCCAATGGGCTGGAACCCAGTGCCGGCCCCGGCCTGATCTTTGAGACCCTGCCGCTGGCCTTCGGGCAGATGCCCATGGGCATTCTGTTTGGAACCCTGTTTTTCGTGCTGCTGGTGTTCGCCGCCTGGACCTCCGCGATTTCCCTGCTGGAGCCGGTGGTGGAATGGCTGGAAGACAAGCTGATATTCGGCCGCGTCGGCAGCACCGTGGTGGTGGGGCTAGGCTGCTGGGCGCTGGGTATTGTGTCTATCCTTTCCATGAACCTCTGGTCGGGCTTTGCGCCTCTGGGGATGTTCGAACGCTTCGAGGGCCAGACCATTTTTGGACTGCTCGACTTTTTCACCGCAAACGTGATGCTGCCGCTTTCAGGCCTGCTGACCGCGGTGTTTGTGGGCTGGTTCGTGGCAAAGGAATCGCTGGTGAAAGATCTGGCCCTGAAAGGCCCAACCTTCACACTCTGGTATAACCTGATCCGGTATGCCACGCCGGTGGCGGTGGCCGTTGTGTTTGCCTACAACCTGATGGCCTGAACAGGTTTCAAGGCCACCAGGTTGCGGGGATTTGGTTGATCAGATCTGGAAGCGTGCAATCTGCGTGCTGAGACCCTCGGCGAGTCTTGCCAGTTCCTCGCTGGCGGCCGAGACCTGCTCGGCAGAGGCAGCGGACTGATCGCCCCCGTCACGGATCTGGGTGATGTTCTGGTTGATGTCTTCCGCCACGGAAGTCTGTTGCTCGGCGGCGGTGGCAATCTGGCTGTTGTACTGGCGAATTTCCTCAACGGCTTCCGCCATTTCCTGAATCGCCGTACCGGCAGATTCCGCCCGCTCAAGGGTCTGTTCTGCCAGCCGGTTGCCGGTTTCCATGCTGGCCACCGAGGTTTCCGCACTGGTGACCAGGTTGCCAATCAACGATTCAATCTCGGTTGCCGAGCTCTGGGTGCGCTGGGCCAGTGAACGTACCTCGTCGGCCACCACCGCAAACCCGCGCCCCTGCTCACCGGCCCGGGCCGCTTCGATGGCGGCGTTCAGGGCCAGCAGGTTGGTCTGCTCGGCTACGGACTTGATGACGTCCAGTACGGTGCCAATGTTGTTGGTCTCCGCCTGCAGGCCGTTGAGCTGTTTCATCACCTCTGCGCTCTGTTTGTTCAGATCCGCGACAAAGGACAGGGTTTCCCTCACGGCTTTCTCGCCGCCGCCGGATTTTTCACTGGCGTGGTTGGCCGCCTGGAACGCGGCCTCGGCGCTCTTGGCGACGTCGTTGACCGTAGCCACCATTTCGTTCATGGCGGTGGCCACCTGGTCGGTCTGGCTTTGTTGTTCCGCGACGCTCTTGCTGGTCTGATTGGTAACGGTGGACAGCTCTTCGGAGGATGACGCAATGCTGGTCGCGCCGGTGTTGATTTCGCGCACCAGTTCGCCGAGGTTCGTCACCATGGTGGCGAAGGCCGCCTGCAACTGGCCAAACTCATCACCCCGGTCACTTTTTACCCGGACGGTCAGGTCACCGGAGGCCACTTTGTTGGCAATTTCCACGGTGTCGCGCACCGGCCCGGTGATACCGCGAGTGATGGCCAGGCCAATAATCGCCGCGAGTACGGCCATCACCACGGAAATGATAATCAGCAGATTCACCGCATTGTTGTACTGTTCTTCCATCCGGTTGACCTGAAGCTCCTGAAGCCCTTCGGCCAGGCCGACTATATCGCGCGCTGTTTGCTGCAGGTTTTCCTCGATGGCTTCGACCACCTCCGGGCTTTCATCGATCTGCGCCTGGAGCTTGCCAATCAGCCTGTTGTAATCCTTCACACCATCAATAATGCCCTGGGCCCTTTCGTCGTCCTCTGGCACCACCAGCATTTCCTTGAGCTCTTTGGCTTTTTCTGCCGCGTCAGAGGCCAGAGACCTTGCCTGATCGGCGTAAGTGGCCTCTTGACGGAGCTGGAAGTTCTTTTCTTCCAGTCTGGCATTCAGCAGGCTGCCTTCCGCACTGCTGGCGGCGGCAACAATCAGGGAGCGGTCGTAGTAAAGACTGAGAGTGTTTATTCCCAAAGCTGCAATCACGACCGCCAGAAGCACCACGAAGGTGAAGGCGGCCCCGAGTTTTTTGCCAATTGAGATATTGTTGAAGGTGTCTGCAATGGCCATTTTCTGTTCCCGATCCCTACCGATTTAAAGATTTATGTGCACCGACGTATTTAAGACGTCGCGTATACATCTTTAGCGGCCGGGTGGGATGAATCTTGATGAAATTTCTTCAGTTTATTTGGGTCACCTGTCCTCTTTGTCAGCCGTTGCAGAACGGAGTGCTTCCAGATGTGGCCGCACGGCCTGCTTGTCCGCCTCAGGCGCATTGGCCGCACTGTCCATTGCTGATCTGGCGCCTCCCATCATTTCACGCATCTGCTGTTTCTGCGCTTCGCTCATGTTGGGGTTGTTCTCGATTTCCGCCATGGCCCTTTCCATTTCCCGGTTCATCTGGCCGGCGTTCTTGCCCATCTCAATGGCGCTCCAGGCACGCAGGATCCGGTCTCCGGTCTGTCCCCATTGTTCAGGACTGGAAAAGCCATGCTGCTTAACCACACGGGCAAGGTCGTCATACATCGCATGGCCTTCCATCCGCTCCACCGATGACGAAAATATGCTCGACATATCGTCCATACCGAGATCACTTTCTTCGGTAGCCAGGTCGTCGGGCAGGGTGTCGTATTTGTCTTCCATGCCCTGAAGTGCTTCAAGGCTGTTGATAAAGGATCGGACCTTCTGGTCGGTCAATGCTTCTGCGTGCGCCGGAACCGCGGTGAATGCAAGCAGGCAGAAAAAGGTAAGCAGAATGGCATACAGTCGCTTCATGACAACGTCTCCTTGTGATTGGGACCTCCGGTTTCATCCGTTGATATGGATGAAAGTCCTTTAAAGATAGTTCGCTGTTTGTCTGCTGGCAAAAAGCTGGCTGGATGCTTCGCCGGGTCTAGGTGAAGGCCTGAAGGCCAGTCTGTCCTCGGCCAAGAATCAAAGCATGAATGTCGTGGGTGCCCTCGTAGGTGTTCACTGATTCCAGATTCATGACATGGCGAATCACATGATATTCGTCGGAAATACCGTTGCCGCCGTGCAGGTCCCGGGCGGTGCGGGCAATGTCCAGAGCCTTGCCGCAGTTGTTGCGTTTCAGCAGGGAAACCGCTTCCGGCGACGCGGTGCCAGCATCCATCATCCGGCCCAGTTGAAGGGTGCTTTGCAGGGCCAGGGTGATCTCCGTCTGCATGTCCACCAGCTTTTTCTGGACCAGCTGGTTGGCTGCCAGGGGCTTGCCGAACTGCTTTCTGTCCAGGGTGTACTGCCGGGCAGCGTGCCAGCAGAATTCCGCCGCCCCCAGCGAGCCCCAGCAGATGCCGTAGCGGGCCTTGTTCAGGCAGCTGAATGGCCCTTTCAGGCCTTCGACGTCCAGCCGGTTTTCTGCTGGCACAAACACCCCGTCCATGAAGATGGAGCCGGTTTCGGAGGCGCGCAGAGAGAATTTGCCGTCAATCCTGGGCGTTTCCAGCCCGTCCATGCCCCGCTCCAGAACAAACCCGGTGACGGTTCCGTCCAGTTTTGCCCAGACCACGAAAACATCGGCAATCGGGGCGTTGGTAATCCAGGTTTTTGCCCCGCTGACGAGATAGCCGCCGTCCACTGCTTTGGCGTGGGTGACCATGCTGCCCGGATCAGACCCGTGGTCAGGCTCGGTCAGACCAAAACTGCCCACCAGTTCGCCGGAAGCCAGTCTAGGCAGAAGCCGCTGTTTCAGCGCCTCCCCGGCAAAGGCGTGGATGGGATGGATAACGAGGGACGACTGCACACTGAGCGCAGAGCGATAGGCGGAATCCACCCGCTCCACCTCGCGGGCGATCAGGCCATAGCAGACGTGGCTGAGGCCGGGTCCACCGTAGGTTTCCGGCAGTGTGGCGCCAAGCATACCCAGACTGCCCATGTCGTTGAATATCTGCCGGTCGAAAGACCCCTCGCGGTTGGCTTGAAGAATGCCGGGCATAAGCCTCTTGTCGCAAAACGCCTTAATGCTGTCGCGGACTTGGCGCTCGTCGTCGGCCAACTGGCTTTCAAAACCCAGCAGATCATTCCAGGGTGAAGTGGTCATCGTTTTCTCCTGCCAGCAGGTGCCGGTGGTGTTGTTCGGGTGTGTTTGCCAGTTTAACGGCAGTGCAAGGCTTCTGCCATTTGAGAGCCGTGATGGAATTGTGATGTTTGCGGTATAGACTCTTTAGGCTGCCGTGACACCGCTGTGAGTGTCAGTGTTCATCATCGATTCCAGGCCTGCCAGATTGGCATGCCAGGCCCTCAGGGTTTCAGACAGATTGATGGAGAATAGAATGATGAATCTAAAGATGGTAGCGGCAGTCCTGATGCTTGGTCTGATGTCGGGTGTCACCCACGCCGACGAAATGGCCAAGGACGACGGCATGATGAAGCACGATGCAGAATCGTCCATGTCTGCTCACAAGATGAAAAAAGATGACATGTCCGGCGCCATGGGCGACGGTATGAAGGACAAAGGCATGATGAATGACGACATGCACGGAACTATGAAAAAGGAAGGCATGAAAAAGGACGGCATGCAGGGCAGCATGAAGGAAGACGGTATGATGAAAGAAGACAGCATGGCCAAATGACAAGAACGATTCTGATCATAGAAGATAATTCCAGCATCGGCGACCTGGTGCGAATGCAGGTTGCCGATCTGGGCATGACGCCTGTTCTGTGTGACCGGGGCGACACCGGGCTGGCCCGTTTCCGTGAAGGCGGCATTGATCTGGTGATTCTGGATCTGATGCTGCCGGGACTGGACGGGCTTTCGGTGTGTCGTGAGATTCGTGGCGGTGCCGGCTATGTACCCGTGCTGATGCTGACGGCCAAGAGCACGGAGCTGGACCGGGTGCTGGGGCTGGAAATGGGAGCGGACGATTATCTCACCAAGCCCTTCAGTGTTGCGGAGTTGTCTGCCCGCGTAAAAGCACTGTTCCGCAGGGTTGACGCCATGGCCGGGGCAAAAGAAAACCAGGATGAGGAAACCGAGCTGGTGGTGCCCGGTCTGAAAATGGATCCCGCCCGGCGACGGGTGTTTGTCCGGGATGAGGAAGTGGAACTGACCGCCCGGGAATTCGACCTGCTTTGGCATTTCGCCAGTCAGCCGGGGCGCGTGTTCAGCCGGGTGCAGTTGCTGGACAAGGTGTGGGGTTACAACCACGAGGGCTACGAGCACACGGTAAACACCCACATCAACCGGTTGCGTGGCAAAATCGAAACCGACCCCGCCCAGCCGGAATTCATCGAAACGGTCTGGGGTGTGGGCTATCGCTTCCGGGAGTAGTCCATGCTGAAAACCCTCTACACCCGCCTTGCGCTGGGGCTGTTTCTGCTACTGTTGCTGGTTGGTCTGCTCTACGCCTTTATTACCATCTATTCCCTGAAAGAATACAACGCCTCGGTAAACCAGGAGATTCATCGCGATCTGGCCAGCAACCTGGTGGCGGATCGCAACCTGGTGAGCGGCGGCGAACTGGACCGAAGCGCGCTGAAAGAGCTTTTCTCGCTCTATATGACGATCAACCCCAGTATCGAGATCTACTTGCTGGATCTCGACGGCACTATCCTTTCGTACTCGGCGGAGCCGGGAAAGATCAAACGCAACAGGGTTTCGCTGGCGCCTGTCCGCAGGCTGCTTGCGGACATGGGGGAATATCCGGTGCTGGGGGACGACCCCCGCAGTCACCAGCGTCAAAAGGTATTTTCGGTGACCCCGGTACCTTCGGCCGACAAGCCCGAGGGCTATCTGTATGTGGTACTGCGGGGTGAAGAATACGATGCCGCGGAAACCATGGCCCGGGGCGGCCAACTGATCGGGCTCAGCGCCTGGGCTCTGCTGATCAGCCTGGTGGTGGTGATGATTGCGGGGCTGGTGGTATTCAGGCTGCTGACCCGGCGGCTGACCCTGCTGACCGGGCTGGTAGAAGACTTCGAGGCCGGTGACATGAGCCAGCGCCCGGAGAAGACCTGGCTCAGCCAGCGACCGGTGGTGAAGGACGAGATCGACTATCTGGGGGCGACCTTTGACGAAATGGCCCGGCGTATCGCCAGCCAGATTGACCAGCTCAAAGACAAGGACGCCCAGCGTCGTCAGCTTGTGGCTCAGGTGTCCCACGATCTACGCACGCCCCTGGCTTCCATGCAGGGGTACATCGAGACGCTGAAGCTGCGCCGTGACCGTCTGAGTGATGAAGAGCAGGCGCGTTTTCTGCAGATAGCCCTGCAGGAGGGTCAGCGACTGAGCCGACTGGTGGATGAACTTTTTGAACTGGCTGCCCTCGAAGCAAGAGAGAAACAGCCGATGCCGGAGCCTTTTCCGCTGGCCGAGCTGGTGCACGATGTGGTTCACAAGCACAGCCCTGAGGCTGGCAAAAAATCTGTGGCTTTGCAGGTCACTGGCAATCCGCAGATTCCGCTGGCCTTTGCGGATCTGGCCATGACCGAGCGGGTGCTGGACAACCTGATCGGTAATGCCATTACCTATACCCCGGAGGGTGGGCGGATCACCATCGGCTTCGCTGATGCCGATGGCCTGCCGGAGGTCTGTGTCCGCGACAGCGGCCCTGGCATTCCGGCGCAGGATCTGCCTCATATATTTGAGCCCTTCTACCGGGGCCAGGGCACGGGTGAAGCGGGCCACGCAGGGCTGGGGCTGGCCATAGCGCGGCGAATAATGAGCCTTCAGGGCGGAAACATCCGTGCCGAGAACGCCGACGAAGGCGGCGCCTGCTTCTGTATCCGGCTACCGGTATCGGGCACTACGGATGCATCCGGAATGATCCCTCCGGCGTTATAGAAACGTAATTAATGCAAGAAGCTGTTGTGACACGTTTGATGCAGACTAAACAATCAGTACAGCTCAGGCTGTTTAGTCAGTAAAGCTCAGGCTGTTCACAGGTATACAACGCAAGAGGTCTGGTTATGAAACGCTATCTGTTATTGGGCACCCTGGCAGCCATCATTGGGCTGACCGGATTGCAGGTGGGTGCCGCTGATGAGGCGGACACCGAATATGCTCCGAAAGATCCGAGCCTGGAAGTGGCTACCTTTGCCGGTGGCTGCTTCTGGTGTGTGGAAGAGGCATTTGAACAAAAGGCGCCCGGGGTGGTTGAAGCCGTGTCGGGTTACGCCGGTGGTGAAGAAGCCAATCCCACTTACCAGCAGGTAGCCGGTGGCCAGACCGGGCACACCGAAGCGGTGCAGGTCTATTACGACCCCACCAAGATCACCTATGAAGGCCTGCTGCAGACACTGTGGCGTACTGCCAACCCTACTGATACCAAGGGCCAGTATGTTGACCGTGGGCGACAGTATCGTCCAGCGATCTTCTACCACAACCAGGAAGAAAAGCGGCTGGCCGAAGAGTCCGTAGCTCAGCTGGAGGCCTCAGGCCGTTACGACAAGCCGGTGGCCATTGAGATCGTGCCGTTTGAAAAATTCTACCCAGCAGAGAAGTACCACCAGGACTACTACAAGAAAAATCCGGTGCGGTACAACGTTTATACCTTCAATTCAGGTCGCTATCAGTTCATTGAAAAGGTCTGGGGTGACGATCAGAAAGTGGATTACTCCAAGTACCGCCCCGAGACTGATATGAAATCCCAGTCTTCGATGGGTTCTCAGTCCTCCAGCAATGACAGTCAGGGCTTCAACCCTGAGACCTTCACCATGCCCGACAAGAAAGCTCTGAAGAAGATGCTGTCGGACATGGAGTACTACGTCACCCAGGAAGACGGCACAGAGCCTGCCTATGACAATCAGTACTACGACAACAAACGACCGGGTCTGTATGTCGACGTGGTTTCTGGCGAGCCGCTCTTCTCATCGGCAGACAAGTACAAATCCAACACCGGCTGGCCGAGTTTCACCAAGCCGATCGAGCCCGATATGGTGGTGGAAAAGGAAGATAATTCTTTCTTTATGTCCCGCACCGAGATTCGCAGCCGCTATGCGGATTCGCACCTGGGCCACGTGTTCAATGACGGTCCGGCACCGACCGGCCTGCGCTATTGCATGAACTCGGCCGCACTGGATTTCATTCCCCTGGAGGAGATGGAAGAGCGTGGGTACGGCGAGTATATCGATGATGTGAAAGGGAACAGCTAAGGCCCGGACACCTTAGAGTCAGAGATTAGAGCCAGAGATCGCCGATCGGGGTCTCTGGCGAAAAGTGGTGCCGGATTTGGGCCATCAGCAATTCCGCCGTCGCCAAGGCGTCCACCAGAGCGTTGTGGGACGGGTAGTGGGGCAACCGGTATCGGACGCGGCTGTCAGAAAGGCGGATGGATACCGGTTTCCTGCCTCTCAGTTTCTGCAGCAGCGTCGGCTGACGATTCGGATTCAGAAAGGCCTCGATCGCCATGGTATCAAGCAGCGGAAAGTCGATACCTTCGCCGGTGCGCCAGTGGACCGCCACATTCATAAAAGGCCGTTCGATGGCCCGGTAATGAACCACGGGAATCCGGCCTTTCAGGCTGTCCAGAACCTCCTCAAGTACCTCGTCCAGGTCAGGCGCCTTATCGATGTCACTGTGGGTGATACCGTGAATGGTGACCGAAGTCTGATGTAGAGGAAGCGGCGGTTTTACCAGCCAATGCCTGGCGCCTGACAGCTGGATATGATTCAGGTCGAACGGTACAACCCCGATACTGACGATGGAATTGTGGTTCGGGTCCAGACCGGTGGTCTCGAAATCCACCGCCACCATCGGCACCTCTTCCATGGGTGTGTCCGCGGACACACATCCCGCCTCATAGAACCGCTTCAGGCGCTGGTCTTTTGCCTCCTGGGCAAGAGTTTCGAAGCGTGCCGGCCAGTCAGAGGCGGCTTTTTGCCCATCGGTTTCATTCGTGGTGTCTATCCCTTCAGACATTGCGAACCGCCCCCGCGTTGTAGCGGAACCGCAGGAACTTCTGAGCCTGGCTGAGCACCTGAAACGCGTCTTTCAGGTGGCTGCGTTCGAAGGGTGACAGATCTTCCGGGCGCACATTGTTATCGGGCTCCTTGCCTGCCTCGATAGCCAGCGCCTGATGGCGGATACGCACAATGGCGATGAACTCGAAGGCATCCCTCAGGTTGCCGACTCCATCCTCGGGAATCAGCTCGGTATCGCCGATCGCCTTGAGCCGGTTGAAGGTGTTCTGGGCTTTGGAGCCGCAGGCCAAGGCGTGGATGCGTATCAGATCCGACATGGGCGCCGTGCCCCGGCGTTTCAGGTTGAACGTCTTGTTGTGCTGGCCGTCCTCTTCCATCACAAACTGACGGAAAAACCCCAGCGGTGGGGTGCGGCCAAGGGCGTTACGGGCCATCATGGCGAGGAACCGCGGGTTCTTGCTGGCTCGGCTGGCAACGAATCCCTGCAACTCATCGGTGAACCCGGTTTCCCCGTGGATGCCATCCAGATCGAAGAAAATGTTGCTGTTCAGCAGCGCTTCTGCCTTGGGGTTATCGATCCAGTCCGCGAAGTAGTCCTTCCACACTTTCAGCGGCTGACGCCACTTGTTATTGGTGGCCATGATGTCGCCGGTGCAGTAGCTGTACCCGCATTCGGCCAGGCCGTCACTGACAAACTTCGCCAGGGCCTTGAAGTACTCGTCATGCTCTTCCGGGACAAACTCATCCGACAGCACCATGGCGTTGTCCTGGTCGGTCACTACCAGCTGTTCGTCCCGGGCCATTGAACCCAGTGCCATGAAGCAGTAGGGCACCGGCGGCGGCCCCAGCTTCTCCTCGCCCAACTCCAGCAGGCGCTGGCTGAAACTGCGTCCGATGCCGGCGATAGCGCTGCCAATCATGTGGGAGTTGGCATCCTCGTTTACCATTCGAACGAAGGTGTCCGGCACGTCTTTACTCAGGCGCTTCAGGCCTTTGACGTCCTTCTGGTGGTAAATGTTGCTGACCAGATAGAGACTGTTCTGGGATTCGTGTTTGATGATATCGGACAGGGCAATCACACCGCGCACGGTATCACCGTCCATTACCGGCAGATGGTGCACGTTGTTGTGCAGCATGGTCAGCATGGCTTCGAAAATAAACGCCGTGGATTTGGTGGTGGTGATGCCGGTACTCATGATTTCACTGATGGGTGTTTCCGATGGCAGGGCCTTGCTCAAGGCCCGGGTGCGCAGATCCCGATCCGTCACGATGCCGCAAAGCACGGGTTTGTCGCCGCTTTCGTCCATCAGTGGCAGGGCCGACACACCCTGCTCAGTCATGATCCGGGCCGCTTCCTGAAGCCGAACCGTGTTGGGCGCGGTGACCGCTGCCCGGCCGATCAGGCGGGTGACCCGGGCGGTCATCAGCTGGTTGGATTTTTCACGCCGGGAAACGGCCGACCTTAGCCGGGATCTGTCCTCAATCTCGACAAAATCCGTGAACTCATCGTTCTCGCAGAGATACTGGAACAGCTCAAAGGGAATAAGGTAAACCAGCGTATCTTCAATGGCCCGGGCCGGAAATCGGACAGTGCGATTCATCATCAGCCCGAACTGCCCGAAGATCTCACCCTCGGTTACCCGGTTATAGAGCTCACCGGAGCGGCGGAAGATCTCCACCGCGCCGCTGCGGATGTAATAGAGGTAGTTATTGTTCTGACCGAATTCGAGAATGTCGGTGCCTGCGCGGAAATAGGACACTTCGATACCGGAGACCACCCGATCGAGCATTTCCTCTGGCAGGTCATCAAATGGTGCGTGCTGCATCATGTGATTACGGATGTCGATCAGCTCGGCCTGCATGGCATTGTTCCTTTTTGCACCGGTTCAGCGTTAGGCATGATTCTGCCAATATAGCAGTGGTGCGGGGTGGGGTTCCATCCAGTGGGCTCTTACCCCAAGGTTGACGCCGCCAAAATCAATTGACCAGCCACAGAGCGGTTGGTAGCCTTTGCGCTCGTTTTCAGGTGCTGCCGTGCAAAGCTGCTCGGGAGTGAAACGGGAAGCCGGTGTAAATCCGGCGCTGCCCCCGCAACGGTAAATGAGTTAAAAGCGATCGAATGCGCCACTGTGCCGAAGCATGGGAAGGCGATCGCCCAGGGTTCCACTCGCCCGCTCACAAGCCCGGAGACCGGCCTGTTGACACACCAGACGCTGCGGAGGGCAGCGGAGGTGGGTGAACCGGCCTGTCGTCTGCATTTTTGCATCTGCCACCCTCCGCCCGCCTTCCCGAGACGTTTTTTGGCCCTGTTAGGGCAAATTCATAGTCTTCTCCTCTCGCAGCAGCCTTGAATCGACCACGCGGGTGCGTGTGGTTCTGCAGTGAGTAAGAATTATGAATGTTTACAGACCCCTTGCCTGTCTTCTGTGGGCTGGCGCCTCGATTTCAGTCTTCAGTCTTCCCTCAGCCCTTGCCGATGAGTCGGACCAGGCGGCAGAGCTTGATCCGATCGTCGTGACGGCGACTCTGGGGCCCAGAACTGTGGGCGAAAGCCTTTCCTCTGTTACGGTTATTTCTGCAGAAGATATCCGTGAACAGCAACCGAAAGAATTTTCTGAATTGCTTGAGTCGCAACCGGGAGTTTCTGTGTCCGGTAACGGTTCCTTCGGCAAACAGACAAGCGTTTTTATGCGCGGACAGGCGTCTGACGCCACAGTGCTGCTGGTAGATGGTGTTCGTATCCGCTCGGCCACGGTCGGCGGGCCGGCCTGGCAGTATCTCCCGCCACAGCTGCTGAAGCGTGTAGAGATTGTTCGTGGTGGTCGCAGTAGCCTCTACGGCGCTGATGCGGTGGGCGGCGTTGTCCAGGCATTTACGACGCCTCGGGAGCGCGGGGAAAGCGGTTGGGTGGAAGCAGGTGGCGGCAATCTGGACACCCAACAATACGGCGCAGGGTTTTCATCGGTGACCGATCAAACCAGCGTCAATATTGCTGCCAACTATTTCCGGACCGACGGCGCCCCGGTTATTGAGGGTGGAGAAGACAAGGGATACGACAACATGTCCGGGGTCGCCAGCGCCAGGCATGAGTTCAGTAACGGTGTTGAGGTTGGTTTCAGTTCCCTCAGCGCCGTGGGTAATTCAGAGTATGAAGGTGGTGACCAGGATTTCAGGTTCCAGACGGTTGGCGGCGGCATTGAGGTGCCGATAACCAGTCACTGGCGCTCCTCTTTGCATTTGTCTGAAGCCCGCGATGAGTTGGAAGTATTCAGCTCGTTTCCCGGTGTTTTTGATACTCGGACTCGTAATTCGCGACTGGAGAACTGGCTGACAGCTGGTACCCATGAGTTTGTGCTGGGCGCAGAATATACGGTGGACCAGGTCGAAAGCACGACGGCCTACGAGGAAAGCAGCCGCTCCAATGAAGCCTATTTTGGCCAGGCACTGCTCAATTTCGGTCCTGCTGACCTGCATTTGAGCCTTCGCAACGATGACAATGAAGCCTACGGCAATCAGACAACCTGGGGCGTAGGTGTTGGGTATGCCCTGAGCGCCAACTATCGGGTCCGCGCCAACACGGGCACCTCTTTCAAGGCGCCTTCGTTTAACGACCTTTATTTTCCGGGTTTCGGAGATCCGACCCTGGAGCCGGAGGAGGCCATTAGTTACGAGGCGGGCATTGAAGGCCGATATGACCAGTGGTTCTGGGACCTGGCCGTTTACCAGAGCGACGTTGAGGATCTTTCGCTGCCTTCTCAGAATCAAGCAGGCAGCGTGCCTGAAGCCAGGCTACGTGGCGTTGAGCTAAGCAGTGGCTGGGAAAACAATGGCTGGTCTCTGAGGGCCGCAGTGTCGGTGGGCAACTTCGAGAACAAGGAGACAAGCCGTCAGCTTGCCCGCCGTGCAGAACGCACTGCGAGACTGGGCCTGGACAAACAGCTGGGCACCTGGGGTTTCGGCACCACTGTTCGTGCTGAAAGCCACCGCTACGATGATGTATTCGGTGTTGGCCGTCAGCGGATACCTGGTTACGGGGTCTGGGACCTGCGTGTCAGTAAAGAATTTGCAAAGGACTGGCATGCCTATCTGACCGTGGATAACGTACTGGATAACAAATACGCTACTGTAAAGGATTTCAACAACAACGACTTTATTGTTGCCGGGCGCACGGCGTTTCTTTCGGTACGATATGAATTTGCACGGTGATACCAGAGGGTGTTCCTAATCCGCTACTTTTCCTCTTCCTGTTGGCGACTTGCTGTCAGCCTGATCGGCATCATGATGGTCATTCTTCTGTCACTGATTGCCAGGGCCGCACAGGCAGTTTGTGTTGAAGATGACCTGAGCAGATCCGTTTGCCTGGACCAACCTGCCGAACGGGTCATCTCCCTTTCCCCCGGCGCCACCGAGCTGTTGTTTTCGGCCGGTGCCGGGGGGCAGGTAAAAGCGGTCAGCGCCTGGAGCGATTATCCGCCGGAAGCGGATGAGCTCCCGCAGGTAGGCGACAGCAACCGGCTGGATCTGGAGGCCATTATTACCCTGAGGCCTGATCTGGTGGTGGCGTGGACTGACGGCAATTCCAGAGCCCAGCTGGCAAGAATCGAGGAACTGGGAATCCCGGTTTTCTGGCTACAGCCTCGCACTTTTGCGGATATTGCCAGTGCCGTGGAGCGCCTTGCGGTTCTCACAGGCCATCAAGAGGCCGGCTTCAGGCGGGCCTCGGCCTTTCTTTCAGGCATCGCCGGGCTGCAGAAGCGTTACCAGGACGTTGCGCCTGTCAGGGTGTTCTATCAGGTATGGCACGAGCCTTTGATGACCATTAACGATCAGGAGCTGATTGGCCGGGCGATATCGCTGTGTGGCGGTGATAACGTCTTCGGCGATTTGCCTCGCCTGGTACCGCGGCTGAGCACCGAGGCGGTGCTGGCGGCCAATCCCGAGGTCATTATTACGGGTGGCAAGGGGCCTGATGACCGTCGCTGGCTGGAACGGTGGCGGGGCTATCCTGAATTGAAAGCCGTGGCGGTGGATAACCTGTTCCTGGTGTCCCCCTCGCTGATTCAGCGACCCACCTTCCGTATGCTTGAAGGTGCCGAAGAGCTTTGCCAGGTTCTGGAGCAGGCCCGTGCAGACCTATAGCCGGGCACTGGTGGTTCTTGGGGTTATTGGCCTGCTGAGTATGGCGCTGTCGATCAGTGTTGGCAGTGCCTCGATTTCGCCGTCGGATACCTTTGCCGTGCTGACGGGTTCCGGTACGCCCATACAGCAAACGGTTCTGCTGGAGTTGCGCCTTCCAAGAACGCTGACGGCGTTTGCCACCGGCGGTTTACTGGCGGTTGCCGGAGCGCTGATGCAGGTTCTGCTCAGAAACCCGCTGGCCGATCCCTACGTTCTTGGACTGTCCGGCGGCGCGGCCGTGGGTGCCCTGCTTGCCATGATGGCGGGTGTTGCCGGGGCTGTGGTGTCTGGTTCGGCGTTTGCCGGTGCCCTGCTGGCCACCTTTCTGGTATTTGGTATTGCCCATGGCACCGGAAGCTGGACGCCTTCCCGACTGTTGCTGACCGGTGTGGTGGTAGCGGCGGGCTGGGGCGCGTTGATTGCCCTGATTCTGGCGATGAGCCCGGCCAGGCAGCTGCCCGGCATGCTCTACTGGCTGATGGGGGATATTTCCCCGACGGCCAATCCCGTTCCGGCTCTGATTCTTATGCTACTGGTCTGCCTGCTGGTGTTCCCGCTTGGTCGCAGCCTGAATGTGCTGGCTCGCGGCCCCATGCAGGCGGCTGCGCTGGGGGTGTCGGTTCGCCCTCTGGAGTGGACCATTTACATCCTCGCCAGCCTGCTGACGGCAACCGCCGTGACCATGGCAGGAAGCGTGGGTTTTGTGGGGCTGGTGGTGCCCCACATGCTGAGACTGGTGCTGGGGAATGATCAGCGCCTGATTCTGCCCGCCTGTGCTCTTGCCGGGGGGGCGCTTCTGGTGGTGGCGGACACTCTGGCACGGGTGGTGATTGCCCCGGAGCAATTGCCGGTTGGGGTGATCACGGCGTTGCTGGGCGTGCCAACGTTCCTCTACCTGTTGCACCGGAGCCGCTGATGAATCCCTTGCAGGCTGAACAGCTGGTGATTGATATTCCCGGGCGCCGTAGCGGGCAGCCACTGAATTTTACCCTGGCAAGGGGGCAGGTCTGGGGCATACTCGGGCCCAATGGCGCCGGCAAAAGTACGCTTCTGCACACCCTGGCGGGGCTTCGTCCGCCCCGTGACGGCAGTGTTCATCTGGGTGGGCGCCCGATGACCGCATGGAAGCGCCGGCAGATCTCCCAACAACTGGGGCTTGTGTTTCAGGACCAGCAGGACGGCTTTCCGGCCACGGTTCTGGAAACCGCCCTGATTGGCCGCCACCCGTGGCTTTCGCCCTGGCAGATGGAGTCCGGCGAGGACGAGCGTAAAGCCCGGTCGGCGTTGGATGCGCTGGATGTGGGCCATTTGAAGGACCGGCTGGTGAGTACGCTGTCCGGTGGCGAGCGCCAGCGGGTGGCCATTGCCACGGTACTGACCCAGAACCCGGACACCTGGCTATTGGACGAGCCCACCAATCATCTGGACCTGCATCATCAGGTGTCTGTTCTGAAACTCCTGACGGAGCAGGCCCGCGGGGGCCGCTCCATCTTCATGTGCCTGCATGACCTCAACCTGGCGGCCCGCTGGTGTGATCATATCCTTCTACTGTTCCCGGAAGGCGAAGCCTGCTGGGGCCCGGCCAGCGAGATGCTGGTGCCGTCCGCGCTGGAAAGGCTTTACGGCCAGAAACTGATTACCGTTGAAGCCGACGGTGCCCCGCTCTTCGTGCCAGCCCGGTCGTAACCGGAAACCGGCTGATTATTCGGCCGGCTCGTTCAGCAGTGACGGCTTTTTCAGGGCTTTCAGGAACAGATCCCGCTCTTCCGCAATCGCCAGGGCACACTGTTCCGCATGCTCCTCAGTCAGGCCATTCACTTTCGATTTCAGGAACAGCAGAATCTCTTCCGATAACTCCAGCATCTTGTCCCGGGCATCCGCATCCGCCTTGTTCGCAAACAGCATCTTTTCCGGGTTTTTCAATGCCATGTCCTGCCCGTCCCTTTCTGAAAAATAAAGTGCCTTTACAGCCATGTGTCTGCTCTCCTGTAAGCGCCCCGCTTGAGTAATTGGTGATGGGACTAAACCGATGGCAGAAGCCTAACATTGATATTGCATAAAAATGGCAATGTTTGCTTTCGCATTTAGTACAGCCTCAATCGTACTGTATATAACACTGTATAAACAGTCTTTCGGTGGAACGCGACTAGAAATCGCCAGCCCTTTTCACATAGAGATTGCCGGTAATTTTGGGTTTTCTTGGTTTTCGGTTCGAGAGGTGGCTATATTGAATAAATATTGACCAAGTCGTCACCCCTCGAGAGGCAATTTTGATGAAACACCTATTTCAAGCTGTCCGGTTTTCCCGAATCGGGCTGCTAGCCCTGTTGAGCGTTGCCTTGCTTGGGTGTGGCGGCGGTAGTGGCGGTGGTAGTGGCGGTGGTGGAGCGGCCACGCCGGCCGCCCCGATTCTGGATCTGTCACCGCAGAGCATCAAGACTTTCAGTTTCAGTTGGAACGATGTCTCCGGCGAGACTGAATACCGTCTGCTGGAAAACCCGGACGGAATGTCTGGCTACACCCAGGTAGCGACTATCGCTGCGGATGCCTCCAGCAAAAATCTTCAGGTGTTCCTGCCCGGGCGCGTCAATGCCAGCTACATCCTGCAGGCCTGTAACAGTGGCGGGTGCAGCGACTCGCCGGAGGTGTTTGTCAATGAAAGCCTGATTTCTGCTTCGGGCTACGTCAAGGGCTCCAACACTGAGGCGAGCGACGACTTCGGTTCAAGCGTAGCGCTTGCGGCCAATGGCAACACACTGGCGGTGGGTACAGTAGGGGAGGCCAGCAACGCCACCGGCATTGGCGGTGACGCCGACAATAACAGCGCCAGCGACAGTGGCGCGGTTTACGTGTTTACCCGCAGCGGCTCCGTCTGGTCG
The DNA here is from genome assembly GCF_008795985.1 of Marinobacter halotolerans. Taxonomy (NCBI): domain Bacteria; kingdom Pseudomonadati; phylum Pseudomonadota; class Gammaproteobacteria; order Pseudomonadales; family Marinobacteraceae; genus Marinobacter; species Marinobacter halotolerans. The sequence goes on from NZ_VMHP01000001.1 coordinate 1,849,826, forward strand.
CAGCAGGCCTTCATTAAGGCCTCCAACACCGGGGCAGGCGACAACTTCGGGTTCAGTGTAGCCCTTGCGGCCGATGGCAACACCCTGGCAGTTGGCGCGCCCGAGGAGGACAGCAACGCCACCGGCATTGACGGTGACGCCGACAATAATAGCGCCAGCGACAGTGGCGCGGTTTATGTGTTTACCCGCAGCGGCACCGTCTGGTCGCAGCGGGCCTACCTCAAGGCCTCCAACACAGAAGCAGGCGACTTCTTCGGCTCCAGATTGGCGCTCGCGGCCGACGCCAACACCCTGGCGGTGGGGGCAGGCGACGAGGACAGCAACGCCGGTGGCGTCAACGGCGTCGAGGACAATAATAGCGCTCAATCCAGTGGCGCAGTTTACGTGTTTGTCCGCAGCGGCACTGACTGGTCTCAGCAGGTCTATCTCAAGGCCTCCAACGCAGGAGCAAGCGACTTCTTCGGCGCAAGCTTGGCACTTGCGGCCGATGGCACCACTCTGGCGGTGGGGGGATCCGGAGAGGCCAGCAACGCCACCGGCATTGGCGGCAACCAGACGGATAACAGCTCCGCTAACAGTGGCGCGGTTTACGTGTTTGTCCGTAGCGGCAGCGTCTGGGCGCAGCAGGCCTATATCAAGGCCTCCAACGCCGAAGCGAATGACAGGTTTGGCGGAAGTCTGGTACTCGCGGCCGATGGCAATGTCCTGGCAGTGGGGGCAACCGGAGAGGACAGCAACGCCACCGGCATTGACGGCATCCAGACGGATAACAGCTCCGCTAGAAGTGGCGCGGTTTACGTATTCGCCCGCAGCGGCCCCGTCTGGGCGCAGCAGGCCTATATCAAGGCCTCCAACGCCGAAGCGAATGACAGGTTTGGCGGAAGTCTGGTACTCGCGGCCGATGGCAATGTCCTGGCAGTGGGGGCAACCGGAGAGACCAGCAACGCCACCGGCATTGACGAAAACGAGGCCGACAACAGCGCCGTTAATAGTGGCGCGGTTTACGTCTTCAATCGAAGCAGCAACGTTTGGTCTCAGCAGGCCTATGTCAAGGCCCCCAACACCGGGGCGAACGACCTGTTCGGCGACAGTGTGGCTCTAGCGGCCGACGGCAACACCCTGGCGGTGGGGGCAACCGGTGAGGACAGCAACGCGATGGGCATTGATGGCGACGAGGCCGACAACAGCGCCTCAAACAGTGGGGCAGTTTACCTCTACTGAGCTTGAGCGGGACGATTTGACGCCCCAAAAGTGAGTGAGGCGCTGAGCCGGGTCGTAAAGGATCCGGCCTGGCGATGATAGTCAGTTTTGAGTAACCGATGGCTGCAAATTATGGTAGGCGCGAACTAACAGCCCATGCCAACATACCGACTAAATAGAGTTCTCGGGCGTCTCCTCCCAGGTTTCAAGGAACTTCGACACCGTCGCAACACCACAAGGAAGCAAGAAGATATGAAGCTGGTTATCGGTAACAAGAATTACTCCTCCTGGTCCCTGCGCCCCTGGCTGCTCATCGCCCAGAACGACCTCCCGTTTGAGGAGGTGCGCATTCCACTGGATCTGGCGGACACCAAAGAGAAAATCCTGCAATACAGCGCCGCCGGCAAAGTGCCGGTTCTGGTGGATGGCGATGTGACCGTCTGGGATTCCCTGGCGATCTGCGAGTACGTATCCGAGCAGCACCTGGAAGGCCGGGGCTGGCCTGCTGACACGGCAGCACGTGCCGAAGCCAGAGCCATCAGCGCCGAGATGCACTCCGGCTTCCCGGCCATCCGCGGCCAGATGCCGATGAACTGCCGCGCCACCGGCCGCAAGGTACCAATGACGCCGGAGCTGGAAAAAGACATTGCCCGGGTGGATCGCCTCTGGAGCGATTGCCGTGCCCGTTTTTCGGCGGGCGGCCCCTGGCTGTTCGGCGAGTTCTCCATTGCGGACTGTATGTTTGCCCCGGTGACCTCCCGGTTTGCCACCTACGGCGTTTCGCTGTCCGACCTTGCGCGCGAGTATCAGCAGCAGGTTCTGAACTCAAAAGCGATGCGTGAATGGGTCGAACAGGGCCGGCAGGAGACCGAAGTGGTCGAAGCGGACGAAGCTGGCGCCTGATCAATCCACCAAGACGAACCGCCCCAAAAACTGGATAATGGCCGGCACTGAAAAAGTGCGACACGCTGTACTGAAAAAGCCGCGCCACATCCTCCGATCCGGGTAGTTTGCTCATGGAAATCAACGTCAACTTTCTCGACAACCTCAGACTTGAAGCCAAGTTTGATGATTTTACTGTCGTTACTGACCAACCCATCCGCTACAAGGGTGATGGGTCGGCACCCAGCCCGTTTGACTACTTCCTCGCGTCTTCCGCCCTGTGTGCGGCCTATTTTGTGCGGGTGTACTGCAAGGCGCGCGACATTCCCACGGAAAACATCCGCCTGTCCCAGAACAATATCGTGGACCCGGAGAACCGCTATAACCAGATCTTCAAGATTCAGGTAGAGCTGCCCGAAGACATTTCCGACAAGGATCGCCAGGGCATTCTGCGCTCTATCGACCGCTGCACGGTGAAAAAAGTGGTCCAGACCAACCCCACTTTTGAGATCGAGCAGGTCGCGAATCTGGACGAAGACGCCCAGGCCCTGCTGATGACCAAGCCCCTGGGCGAAACCAGCACCTACATCGAGGGCAAGGACCTGCCGCTGGAGCAGACCATTGCCAATATGACGTCGATCCTGGCGGACCTGGGCATGAAGATCGAAATTGCCTCCTGGCGCAACATCGTGCCCCACGTGTGGTCCCTGCATATTCGTGATGCCGCCTCCCCCATGTGCTTTACCAACGGCAAGGGTGCCACGAAAGAGAGCGCGCTTTGTTCTGCGCTGGGCGAGTTTATCGAACGCCTGAGCTGCAACTTCTTTTACAACGACCAGTTCTTTGGCGAGGAGATCGCCAACAGCGACTTCGTTCATTATCCCAACGAAAAATGGTTCCTGCCGGGGCCTGATGACGAGCTGCCTGAAGGCATTCTGGACGACCACTGCCTGGCCATCTACAACCCCGATGGCGAGGTGCACGGCAGCAACCTGATCGACACCAATTCCGGTCGCACCGACCGTGGCATTGTGTCCCTGCCGTTTGAGCGCCGGTCCGACGGTAAGCTGGTGTACTTCCCCTCCAACCTTATTGAAAACCTGTTCCTCAGCAACGGCATGAGCGCAGGCAACACCCTGCCCGAAGCCCAGGTGCAGTGCCTGTCGGAGATCTTCGAGCGGGCGGTGAAAAAGCAGATCATTGAAGAAGAAATCGCCCTTCCGGACGTGCCGCAACCTGTGCTGGATAAGTACCCGCACATCGTGGAGGGCATCAAGGCGCTGGAGGACCAGGGTTTTCCGATTCTGGTGAAAGACGCCTCCCTGGGCGGTCAGTTCCCGGTGATGTGCGTCACACTGATGAACCCCAGAAACGGCGGCGTGTTTGCCTCGTTTGGCGCGCATCCCAGTTTCGAAGTGGCACTGGAGCGCAGCCTGACCGAACTGCTACAGGGCCGCAGCTTTGAAAACCTGAACGACGTACCGCCGCCCACCTTCAACAGCCAGGCGGTCACCGAGCCCAACAATTTCGTTGAGCACTTTATCGACTCCACCGGCCTGGTGTCCTGGCGATTCTTCAGCGCAAAGTCCGATCTGGAATTTGTGGAATGGGACTTCTCCGGCACGAACGAAGAAGAGGCGAAAGGCCTGTTCGGCATCCTCGAAGACATGGGTAAAGAAGTCTACGTGGCCACCCATGAAGATCTGGGCGCGCCGGTCTGCCGCATACTGGTGCCCGGCTATTCCGAGGTCTACCCCGTGGAGGATCTGGTGTGGGACAACACCAACATGGCCCTGGACTACCGCGAGGATATCCTAAACCTGCACGCCCTGAGCGACGACCAGTTGGCGGACCTGGCGGAACGGCTGGAAGCCAGCCAGCTCGACAACTACATGACCATCATCAGCCTGATCGGTATCGAGTTCGACGAGAACACCGTCTGGGGCCAGCTCACCATTCTGGAACTGAAACTGCTGATTTGCCTGGCCCTGCAATGGCATGAAGAAGCGCTGGAATTTGTCGACATGTTCCTGCAGTTCAACGACAACACCGTCGAACGGAACCTGTTCTACCGCGCCGTGAATGCCGTACTGGAAATCACCCTGGACGACGAGCTGGAGCTGGACGACTACCTGGCCAGCTTCAAACGCATGTACGGCGACCAGACCATGGACGACGTCGTCGGCCTGGTGGAAGGCAGCGTGCGTTTCCACGGCCTGACGCCCACCAATACGCAGCTGGAAGGGCTGGAAAAGCACCTGCGGCTGATAGAAAGCTACAAGAAGTTGCATGCCGCGCGGGCAGCAAAGGCATCCGTCTAGAAAGGTCGGACCCGCGCGATAAGAGTGGGTGCCTGGATATACAGTATGATTGTATGAGCAAAATGCAGACGTCGCGATACTACGTAAATTGAGTTAAGGGAAAAGGTAAGTCGCTGTTTTTAAGGCGGAAACTGCGGAGTCAGATTCCGTGATTTGGTGTAATAACGACGAAGTCACGGTTTTGCAATATGGGAGACTTCGGTCTAATTGCTGTTAAGAATGGAGTACCCAATGAATGATCAGCCTGAAGAACAGGTTTCCGAGGAGGAATCTGAAAAAGGGTCCTCATATGAACATGCATCCCACTGGGCCGATGTTTTTCTTGACGAGTTCAGTAAGGAGTCCGATCGCGCAGCAGTAATTGTGGCTGCTTCAATTTTTGATGATGCCCTCGGTAATTTGCTAAAACAGTTTTTAGTCCCCACACCTTCCTCGCAAGATGAGCTTTTTGACGGTGCAAATGCGCCGATATCAACTTTTAGCGCGAAAATTGCGTTCGCACACCGGCTGGGCCTAATTTCTAGTGCTTTCGCAAGAAATTTGCATTTGATTCGACGAATTCGCAATGAGTTTGCGCACAATATCCATGGCGGCTCATTTCAAGATAGCGCTGTTAAGAGTCGAGTGATGGAACTTTATAAAAGCCAAAAATACGTAAACGGAAGCGACGACACGCGCCTGAACCCCAAGGGGCCTCGTGGTGATTTCCTGACTGTCTGTTTATGGATGCTTTGGTCAATCAACTCAGACTTAGAGAGGATCCAGCCACTCCACGAAGCGGCGCCTGAGTTTGGTTTTAACCCTAAGCTGAGCCATGATTCTTAACCAGTCGCTCAAGTTCGTTCCCGGCCTGACGGCCGTCCACCGGACGTCCCTGACGGGCCGCCGCTTAGCTTCGCGTTAAATTCAGGGAGGAAACGCAAACATGGAGAAAGTTGTCACAGGCCTGCTGGTGCTCGTAGGCATCATTCACCTCTTGCCCGTTTCCGGCGTTTTGGGTGTTGAGCGCCTTGCTGCCTTATACGGCCTTTCGCTGGGTGAGCCCAACATTGAAATCCTGATGCGTCATCGGGCCATCCTGTTCGGGCTTCTTGGTCTCTTCTTGGTTTATGCAGCGTTCCAGCCATCGCTACAACTAATGGCAATCGTTGCAGGCCTTGTCAGCGTTGTGTCCTTCATCGCTATTGCGTGGTCGGTTGGTGGGTACAATGAGGAAGTTCGCAAGGTGGTCATCGCAGACATCATTGCCACTATCGCGCTCATTGCTGCAGGGGCAATCCATGTCGTCACCCGCAACCAAATTTAACAAGGCGCAGCAGTACGTGGCCTACGGCCACCGGACGGCTTTCAGCCGCCGCTGTGCTTGGCGTTATGCACAAAAAATTTGGAGTCACGGATGAGTTCTAGTCATATTTTCTGGCCTGTTCTGGCGCAGGTCCTTCTGACCTTAGTGATGTTTATCATTCTTGGGGGAAGGAAATCCGGCGCGGTGAAAGCCGGCAAGGTCAATCGACAACAAGCGGCTCTCGATAACCGAGTGTGGCCGGAAAATGTCGTCAAAGTTTCCAACAACATTGCCAATCAGTTTGAGATTCCGGTTCTTTTCTACGTTCTCTGTTTCGTTCTATACAGTATCAACGCTGCCGGATCTCTCTCAGTGTTTCTGGCGTGGCTCTTTGTCGTGAGCCGGTACGCCCACGCATACGTTCATGTGACTTCAAACTATATACCAGTGAGGCTGCCTCTCTTCATGACCGGAGCCTTTGTCTTGTTGGCTATGCTGGTTGTATCGGTCTGGAATTTGGCCGCATGACGCACGCTTGCATAACAAGGCAATCAAATTCTTTCCGGCCTACGGCCTCCACCGGACGCCCTTGTCAAGGTGCCGTTTATTGCTGGCGTTAGATTTTTCTGAAAGGAAGCGTATGAAAAGTCTGCTTTGTTGTACTGGAATATTTTTTATAGCACTGGGAACACAAGGGTGTGCCGCTCCCTACTATGGTTTAACCGGAGAAGAGTGGAACAGCTTGAGTGAGGACGAGCAAGCTGCTGTCAAAGCGGAGTATCGAGACATACTCGTTCTTCAAGAAGGTCAAAAACGTCGCAAACTCCACGATGCAAGGACTCAGTCAATTGTCGACTACGGCATCAATGGTCAAAAATCTGGACAGTAAATCTAACCAATCGGTCAACCGGACGCCAAAAGCTGTGTGCTTTTGGTTCCCGTCGCTGTCGCGCCGGCGCCGGTTACCGCAGCGTTACACGATATGTTGAATGTCGTAGACCTTTTAGGAAAAACCTTTTCTGCTGAAGAGGACGGCTCTTTCACTCGAACCGTTATGGAAGAGGATGAGGGGCACGGTGTGTATTCCGACCACGTGGAGTCGAAAAGCGGTTTATGGCAGATGAATTTGGATACCAGCGGTATAGTTGAGACCATTTTCCTGCAAGCTATGCCAGCATCATCTTTGCCTTTTGGCCTCGAAGCTTCGATGAAACCAGATGATGTAGTTCGCCTTTTTGGCACCCCTGATAAATCAGGTGAGGAAAAAGAGATCGAGTTTTTGGGAAAATATGGTCCTTGGTTGCGCTTCGATCACGAAGATATCTGTATTCATGTCGAATTTCATATCGGCACGCATTCGCTAAAGAAAGTCACCCTTATGCTTCCTGAAATTGCGCCATAATTTCGTGTAACAAGGCGCTGTAGTACGCGGCCGATGGTCGCCGGACGCCCTTGTAAGGGCGCTTAGCTTGGCATTCACTGCGCCAGGACTCTACTCAGGAGCATAAAAGGGTGTATGTCCCGAATCACTTCAAAGAAGACAACCAGGAAAAGCTTCAACAGTACGTTCGCGATTATAGCTTCGGTATGCTCGTTATCGCCGACGAGGAAGGGATTGAGGCCAATCACGTCCCCTTTCACCTGAGTGTTGGTGAAAACGGTTCTCTTGGTCATCTTCAGTGTCATCTGGCTCGCAGCAACCCCGTCTGGCAGCGCATGCAGGGCGGGGCTAAAGTGCTGGCCGTTTTTCAGGGGCCAAATGCCTACGTCTCGCCCTCGTGGTACCCAACCAAGGCTGAGACAGGCCGGGTCGTCCCGACATGGAACTATCTGGCTGTACATGCGCAAGGTAGCGCCCGGATTATTCAGGACCCTAGCTGGTTAAAGCGTCATCTCCACCAGCTCACAGACCAACACGAGTCGCAAATGGTTGCCCCTTGGTCCGTGAGTGATGCGCCAGCGGATTTCACGGAACGTCTGGTACAGGCAATTGTTGGCGTAGAGATCAAAATTGAAACTCTGACGGGTAAGCTGAAAGCAAGTCAGAACCAGCCAGAGAGGAATCGGGCCGGTGTAAAAGCTGGCCTGGAGACCGGAGTAGAGGCGCAGAACCGTGCCATGGCCAAGCTCATCAGCTAACCAGGGGCTGTTGTCGGACGTCTTTTTCGTCGCTTCGCTCCTCCAATACCAGTGCAAAGCCCAGCACTAGGGAGTAACGAAAACCATGGATCAGACAGAATATTGGTACGCGGTAGCTGCAGTGCTGCTGTTCTTCAAAATGTTTGCCATATCCCTCTATCAAGGGTTCCATCGCATCGGAAAGGGCACATTCAAGACCCCTGAGGACGCCGCGTTCGTTGGTCGCGAGGCCGCCAAAGAAGAGTTGCCGCAGGTTCAGAGAGCGGCTAAGGCTTGGTTGAATGACCTTGAGAACATTCCTATTTTTCTGGCGTTGGGGGTTGCCTACGTCTGGGTTGGTGCCGCGCCGGGGTGGGCAGCCTGGCTTTTCCTTGTCTTCACGGCAGCGCGCTACTTGCACACCGTCTTTTACCTTCTGGGGATTCAACCTTGGCGAACCGTAGCGTATGCAGTTGGGGTTGTTTGCATGTTCATCATGAGCATCCAGATTCTCGGGGCAGTTACCTGAAAGAGCCTTAAACCCCACGCCTCATAAAAACACGTTGAAATAGAGAGTTTAAATGTCCTGGCTCGCAATCCTTACCCAAGTGCTTCTGCCTCTGCTTCTGCTGGCCTGGCTGGCACTGTTTCCGGCGGCCGGCTGGCTTGCCCGGGCGCTGCAGCTGGTATCGGTTGCGGCGGTCCTTGCGGCGCTGTGGCTCACGGCTTTATGGACCATGCCACCCTTCTGGGTGCCTTACCTGTATGGAACCCTCTTTCTGATTATCGCTTTCAGGCATTGGATGAGGGACGGGTTCCCGGGGCCTCGTCCGTGGCGGGCGTCAAAAGCAAATTCCATCGCCATCGGATTGGTGTGCGCTCTTGGCATACTGGGCGGTTACATGAGTCACCAGGCGATACAGGGAGCGGCGCTGCCCGGGGGTGAGGTAGCAGACATTGCACCGCCCTTCCCGCCCGGAAATTACCTGGTGGGCCACGGCGGCTCGACCGAGATGGTAAACGTACATCTGAAAACCCTCAATGAGTCCGTTGAACGCTTTCGGCCCTGGCGGGGGCAAAGCCGGGCTCTGGATATTTTCCGGATTACACCGCTGGGGGTACATAAGCATGGATGGCAGCCGGAAGAGCCTGAAAAGTACCTTACTTTCGGCACACCGGTATTGGCTCCATGCCAGGGGCAGGTGGCGAAGGTCGTTGATGTCCGCCCGGACATGACCGTGCCGGAAATGGATCGCAGCAGTCTGCCCGGCAATTATGTTGCCATCGATTGTGGTGATTTTTTCGTGATCCTCGCTCATCTGCAACGGGGCAGTATTACGGTTTCTGCTGGCGAACCACTGCAGATTGGCGATGCGTTGGGAAAAATGGGGAATTCCGGAAACAGCTCAGAGCCGCACCTGCATGTGCACGCCCAGCAAGGCCTGCCGGAGGAAGCCGCCTTTGGTGGTGAACCTTTATGGCTGACGATCAATGGCCGGTTTCTTGCGCGCAATGATCGTATCCATCTGCAGTGACGGGTAGGCCGTTTCAGAGCCTGGAGGTTTGCTGAAACAGGCTGGATGCGGGCCGGATGAAATGTCTTGAAGAAGTTTTTGTGACAGGCTCGCTAAAACATGCATTGTAACTATACTTAGGTCGCTAACTCGTCAGTATCCATTTATCGCAGGAGGCGCCAAATGACTGATGTAAATAGTCCCTCTGAGAACCCAGAAGAAGATCTGGTCACACGATTCCCCACGGCTTATACCATTCTATTCTTGCTCATTATTCTGGTTGCTGCCTTAACCTGGATAGTCCCTGCGGGGCAGTACGAGCGCACCATGAACGACGAGGTCGGGCGTGAAGTCGCAGTGCCCGGCACCTATCAGACGGTTGAACCCAATCCCCAGGGTTTTGTAGACGTGATGCTGGCGCCGACGGCCGGCTTTTATGACCCTGACAGTTACGTCGCCAATGCTATTGATGTGGCTCTCTTTGTCCTTTTCCTTGGTGGTTTTCTGGGGGTCATGAACGCCACCGGCGCCATCGACACCGGCATACGCAGTGCCATGCACCGGCTTGAGGGCCGGGAGATATGGATGATCCCGATACTGATGACGCTTTTCGCGCTGGGTGGCACAACCTACGGCATGGCGGAAGAGACCCTGGCGTTCTATGCCATCCTGATTCCGGTGATGATCTCGGCGGGGTATGACGCAGTGACAGGGGTGGCGATCATTCTGGTGGGTGCCGGTATCGGTGTGCTGGGTTCAACGATCAATCCGTTTGCCACGGTGATTGCGTCAAACGCCGCCGATATTCCCTTTACTGACGGCATCGTGCTGCGATTCGTGCTTTTGATCGGTGGCCTTATCATCTGCGCAGCCTACGTTATGCGTTATGCCCACCGGGTCAAGGTGGACCCTTCCCGCTCGGTGGTTGCCAGGCAGAGAGATGCGCACCGCAAACTGTTCCTTCAGGGCCATGACGAGCTGGATAATTTCGAGCTGACAGGCACCCAGAAGATTGCACTGGTTATTTTCGCCCTCACGTTCCTGGTGATGATCTGGGGTGTTTCCTCCCAGGGCTGGTGGATGGCTCAGATGGGGTCCCTGTTTTTCGGGTCAGCCATCGTGATCGGCCTGATCGCGCGGCTGGGCGAGAAGAGGCTTACCGGCAGCTTTGTGGACGGTGCCCGGGATCTGCTCGGTGTCGCCCTTGTTGTGGGTCTGGCCCGGGGCATTGTGGTGATCATGGAGCAGGGCATGATTGCCGATACGATTTTGCACAGTGCCGAAACCACTCTGGGCGGCTTGCCGGAACTGGCGTTTATCAACCTGATGTTCTGGATTGAAGTGGGCATGAGCTTCTTTGTGCCGTCTTCCTCCGGCCTGGCTGTCCTCTCCATGCCCATCCTCGCACCACTGGCCGACTTCGCCGATGTGGGGCGTGACCTGGTGGTCACCGCCTATCAGTCTGCCAACGGCCTGGTGAACCTGATCAACCCGACCTTTGCCGTCGTAGTGGGCGGCCTGGCAATTGGTCGCGTTGCCTATGACCGCTGGCTGGCGTTTATCTGGCCTCTGCTGCTGATCCTGACGGTGTTCATCACGGTGGTGATCAGTGTTGGTGCGTTTCTGTAAGCCTTTTCATAACCCCGGGCAAAGGAGCAAGCGGTATGACTGAACAACCATTGGGCGTTCACTCTGAAACGGGAACCCTGCGGCAGGTGATCGTCTGCCGCCCCGGTCTGGCCCATCGCCGGCTAACGCCTTCGAACTGCGATGCGCTGCTGTTCGACGACGTATTCTGGGTCAAGCAGGCCCAGAAAGATCATGATGTGTTCGCCGAAGTGATGCGTGCCAGGGGTGTCGAGGTGCTGGACGTTAACGAACTGCTTGCGGCCACCCTGGATATCCCCGAGGCAAGGGCCTGGGTTCTGGATAATCGAATTACCTGGAACCACATCGGCGTGGGCATGGTTTCCGACCTGCGTGCCTGGATGGACGAGCTTCCGGGTCAGACCCTGGCTCAGTTTCTGATCGGTGGACTGGAAGTAGGGGACCTGCCCTTCAAGCCCGACGGGCTTTTCGGGAACCATCTGGGACCACACGGTTTTGTGTTGCCGCCGCTGCCAAACTTCCTGTTCACCCGGGACAACAGCGCCTGGATCTACGGCGGCGTCACCCTGAACCCCATGTACTGGGCGGCCCGCAAACCGGAAACGCTGTTGATGAGCGCCATCTACCGGTTCCACCCGGCGTTTGCCGGCAAGGTCAATGTGCATTGGGGCGACCCTCTTGTCGACCATGCCCTGGCCACCCTGGAAGGGGGTGACATCATGCCGGTCGGTCATGGGGCTGTGCTGGTGGGCATGGGCGAGCGTTCCTCGCCCCAGGCCATCGGCCAGCTTGCCAGGGCCCTGTTTGCCAATGGCACCGCGGACCGGGTGATTGCCTGCCAGATTCCCAAGACCCGTTCCGCCATGCATCTGGATACCGTTTTTACCTTCTGTGGCGGCAATGTGGTCACTACCTTCAAGGAGATGGCAGACCAGATGGTCTGCTACGACTTGCGTCCCGGCAAGGATGGTAAGCACCTGTCGTTCCGGCAGGACGCCCGGCCGCTGTTCGAGGTGGTTGCGGAGGTGCTGGGCTACCCATCCCTGGAGGTCATCGCCACCGGTGGTGAAACCCCCGCAGAACGCGAACGGGAGCAGTGGAATGATGGTAACAACGTACTGGCTCTGAGCCCGGGGGTGGTGATCGGCTACGACCGCAATGACGACACAAACGCCGCCCTGGAAGCTGCCGGCATTGAAGTGCTTGCGATTCCCGGCGCGGAGCTGGGCCGTGGCAGGGGCGGCGGGCGCTGCATGAGCTGCCCGACCATACGGGATGCAGTCTGACACGCAAGGAGGATAGTCATGGCTTTCAATCTTAAGAACCGGCATTTTCTGACCCTGCGGGATTTCAGCCCGCGGGAGATCGGCTTTTTGCTGAAGCTTTCCGCCGATCTGAAAACCGCCAAATACGCCGGCACCGAGGTGCCACAACTTAAGGGCAAGGACATTGCCCTGATCTTCGAAAAAAACTCCACCCGAACCCGGGTGGGCTTTGAGGTTGCCGCGTTTGACCAGGGCGCCCGGGTGACCTATCTGGGACCAACGGGCACCCATATCGGCCATAAAGAATCCGTCAAGGACACCGCCCGTGTGCTGGGCCGTGTGTACGATGCCATTGAATACCGGGGGTTCGGCCAGGCGGTCGTTGAGGAGCTGGCGCAATATGCGGGCGTACCGGTTTACAACGGGCTGACCAATGAATTTCACCCGACTCAGATACTGGCGGACTTCCTGACCATGCAGGAAAACGTGGAAAAGCCCTTGCGGGATGTGGCCTTCGTGTTCATCGGGGACGCAGCCAACAACATGGGGGACAGCCTGCTGATCGGCGGCGCCAAGATGGGTATGGATGTCCGCCTCTGCGCACCGAAGGCCTGTTGGCCCGGTGAGGCCATTCAGAAAGAAGCCCGGGCCATCGCCAGTGATACGGGCGCGCGAATCATGATCACGGAGGATATCGATGCCGCCGTCGCGGCCGTGGACTTTGTCTACACCGATGTGTGGGTATCGATGGGCGAAGCGAAAGAAAAGTGGGCAGAACGGATCAAGCTATTGCAGCCCTATCAGGTTAATGCAGCCCTGATGGAGAAAACCGGTAACCCACGGGTGAGGTTCATGCATTGTCTTCCGGCGTTTCACAATACCGAAACGACCGTGGGCAGGGAGATCCAGGCAGAGTTTGGGATCGATGCCATGGAAGTCACCGAGGAGGTCTTCGAAAGCCCGGCCTCTATCGTGTTTGATCAGGCGGAAAACCGCATGCACACCATCAAGGCCGTGCTCGTTGCCACACTGGGAACCTGATATAGGGAGTTTAAGATGCTTGTGGTTGCAGCCCTCGGAGGCAATGCCCTGTTGCGGCGCGATGAGCCGCTGACCGCCGGGGCCCAGCGCGCCAACGTCAAGATTGCCGCGCAATCGCTGGCGGGTATTGTCCGCGCTGGTCATCAACTGGTCATCACTCATGGCAACGGCCCACAGGTAGGCCTGCTGGCGCTGCAGGGCGCTGCCTACAAGCCGGATGAGGCCTACCCGCTGGACGTGCTGGGCGCCGAAACCGAAGGCATGATCGGCTATATCATTGAGCAGGAACTGGAAAACGCCCTTGACCACGACCGCCCCGTGGCAACCTTGCTGACGCAGGTGCTGGTGAACAAGGACGACCCTGCTTTCCAGAAACCCACGAAGTTTGTCGGGCCGGTATACGACCGTGAAGAGGCCGAAACCAGAGCCAAAGCTGCTGGATGGCACATCGCGCAGGATGGTGACAAATGGCGGCGGGTCGTACCCTCGCCCAAACCGCTGGAAATTCCGGACATGCGGGTGCTCCAGCTGTTGCTGGAGCAGGGTGTTGTGGTGATCTGCGCCGGGGGCGGAGGCATTCCGGTTCTTCGTCGGGACGATGGCAGCATGATCGGCGTGGAAGCGGTGATTGACAAGGATGCCGCCAGCGCTCTGCTGGCCCGGCAGCTGGGGGCGGACGCCCTGTTGCTGCTTACCGATGTGGATGCCATTTATCGTGATTTCGGCACGGACAAGGCCGCCCCCATAGAAAGCCTGACCCTTTCCGAAGCACAAGCCCTGGCTTTGCCCGCCGGCTCCATGGGCCCAAAGCTCGCCGCGGCTGCACACTTTGCCGAAAGCGGCGGCATCAGTGGCATTGGCCGGTTGGAGGACGCAGTGGCAATCCTTGATCGACGCGCAGGTACGTACATTGTCCGTTGAAGCCACGCCCACCTCAGCGATGGAACAGAATTGGCACACCCTGGATGCCTCCGCCGCCAGGGAACAGCTGTCAGCCTCTGCCCCTCTGAGCACTGAGGAAGCCAGGGCCAGGCTTGCCAGCTATGGCCCCAACCGCCTGCCGGAGGGACGGTCGAGCGGCCCCCTGGCCAGGCTTGGGCGCCAGCTTCGTAACTTCCTGATTTACGTTCTGCTGGCGGCGGCGGCCATCACGGGTGCCCTGGGCCACTGGGTCGACGCCGGTGTGATCCTGGCGGTGGTGGTCATTCAGACTCTGGTGGGCTTTATACAGGAGGGCAAAGCCGAGCAGGCGCTGTCGGCCATTCGCCACATGCTTGCCCCTAAAGCACGGGTAGTCCGTGAGGACGGGCAGCACCAGGTGGACGCTGCTGATCTGGTCCCCGGAGACACCATATTGCTGGAACCCGGCGACCGAGTACCGGCGGATGTCAGGCTCGAGAAATGCCACAACCTGAAGATTGAAGAAGCCATCCTGACCGGTGAATCCGAAGCGGTGGACAAATCCCCGGATTCGGTGGAAAAAGAGGCGGCACTGGGAGACCAGACCGGCATGGCGTTCTCGGGAACCATGGTGTCGACGGGCACCGGTCGCGGGGTCGTGGTTCGCACCGGAGCAGCAACAGAGATCGGCCGTATTTCCGGGCTGCTGGCCCGAACCACCTCTCTGAAAACGCCGCTGCTGGAACAGATGGACCGCTTCGCGCGGTTGCTGTCCATCATTGTGATTGTTGCCGGAGTCGCCATATTCGCCGGTGGCCTGGTGTTCAGCGGCCTGCCTTTCCGGGAGCTGTTCATGGCCGTGGTTGGCCTGACGGTGGCTGCGATTCCCGAAGGCCTGCCTGCAATACTCACCATTACCCTGGCCATTGGCGTGCGCCAGATGGCAAGGCGTCAGGCCGTGGTAAGGCGGATGCCCGTTATCGAGTCTCTGGGGGCGGTCTCCGTGATCTGCTCTGACAAGACCGGCACCCTGACCCGCAATGAAATGATGGTGACTACCGCAGTGCAGGGCCACCGACGTTTGGATGTGACCGGCGAGGGCTATGAGCTGGAGGGTATGGTAGCCCAGGACAACCAGCCGGCCGAGGTTACCGGGGCGCTGGAGCAGTTGGCCCGCGCGGCTGCCCTGTGCAACGATGCCCATCTGGATTTCCGCGAGGGGTCACCACGCGTTCAGGGGGACCCGATGGAAGCCGCCCTGAAGGTATTTGCCCACAAAGCGGAGTTCGATATTGAAGCCAGCGCTGGTGACTGGCCCCGCAAGGATGAAATTCCTTTCGACACCCAGACCCGCTTCATGGCCACCCTCAACCATGATCACCATGGCCACGGCGTGGTGTACGTCAAGGGCGCGCCAGAGCGCATCCTGGACATGTGCGAGTCTGAATTGATGGCGAATGGCGATGCCACGGCCCTGGATCGAGCGCGTTGGGACCAGGTTATTGCCGACATGGCATCTGAAGGCCTGCGTGTATTGGCTCTGGCCCGCAAATCCGTATCCCGTGGCACCACGGACCTGGCGATCGAAGACCTGGATACCGGCGTGGAACTGCTGGGTCTGGTGGGGCTATTGGACCCGCCCAGACAGGAGGCCATACGCGCGATATCTGACTGCCACGCGGCGGGTATACGGGTAAAAATGATCACTGGCGACCATGCCCTGACTGCAGGCGCCATTGCCCGCAAGTTGGGCTTGCGTAACAGCGACCGGGTGCTCACCGGAAAGGAACTGGATGGTCTGAGCGCTGAACAGTTGCAGCAACTGGCGACCGAAGTGGATGTGTTCGCTCGCACCAGTCCGGAACACAAACTGAGGCTGGTGGAGGCACTGCAGGCCCGGCACGGGGTTGTTGCCATGACTGGTGACGGCGTTAATGACGCGCCTGCGCTGAAGCGTGCCGATGTGGGCATTGCGATGGGCGTCAAGGGGTCGGAAGCGGCGCGCGAGGCGTCATCGGTGGTGTTGCTGGACGATAATTTTGCCAGCCTTGCCGCAGCTGTCCGTGAAGGTCGTACGGTATACACCAATCTGAAAAAGGGCATCGCGTTTATGCTGCCGATTAATGGCGGCGAGTCCATCAGCCTTATCACTGCTTTGTTGTTGGGGCTGGCGCTGCCTATTTCGGCGTTGCAGATTCTCTGGGTCAATATGGTCAGTTCGGTTGTGCTGGCCATGACCCTGGCCTTCGAGCCTCCGGAACCGGATGTGATGAAACACCCGCCGCGGCCCAGAGAACAATCCCTGCTACAGGGATTTCTGGTCTGGCGGGTGTTCTTTGTATCAGTGCTGTTCCTGGCAGGGATCTTCGCTGCCTGGTTCTGGGCCATGCATCAGCATGGGGACCAGAGCCTGGCCCGTACCCTGGCCGTGAATACCCTGGTGGCCATGGAGGTGTTCTACCTGTTTGCCGTGCGCTACCTGGATAGCCCATCCATCACCCTTCGCGGGGTTTTGGGAACGCCAGTTGTGCTGGGCGCGGTCGCGACCGTCGCAGGCCTGCAACTGCTGTTCACCTATCTGCCCTGGTTTAACGCCACCTTCGAAACCCGTGCACTGTCACTCGAGATGCTGGGCTTCGCGTGTGTCGCCGGGGTTGCGGTGCTGGTCATTCTGGAAATCGAGACCTGGGTTCGTCGTCGCTTCTGGCCCGTCAGGGCTGAGTCCCGGTAATCACAGAGGGCGATCCCCGGCCTTCAACAGCGGCCAGCTCCTGATCCGACAGCCACTCCCCGGCGGGCCTGCCCAGCAGATCGGCACAGGCCACCAGGACGTGGGCCCAGGAGCATCGGTTGGCAAACAGCATGCCGGCTTCGTTCAGGGTTCCGCCGCGGTTGCTGTATCCCATAACATGGGCCCGTGAGGTGTCCGGGAATAGCGCTGGCAAATGGCCGCGGAACACTTCCGGGCGCATGTGGGTCAGGGCAATCCTGTTCTTCAGACGCTTTGGCAGCAGGCGTTCCTGTTCCCGCTCGGCCAGGCAGACCTCGGCCTCCATGGCATCCCGGGGCTGTCGGAAGCGTCCCGGTTCCTGCAGGTAGACCAGGCGGAAAGGCGCACCGGTTTCCTTGAGCCTTTCGCAGGCACGGATAAGCTCCGAGAGCTGGTAGGCGCCATTGCCGATCAACAACAAAGGCTCGCCGCTGGCTGTATGCTCATCGACCAGTATGGCGCCGTTCTGGGCCAGCAGGTCGGCGTCTGAGGGGGAAAACAGGCAGGGCCTGTCCCGTTTGGGCACCACCATGCAGCTCAGTCTTCCTCTTTCCCGAAATACGCCGGGCAGAACCGCCAGAGTGCTGTTGTAATCGGCGGGGAAAAGCACCCGGCTGACGTCGTTCATCTCGGCCAACAACACCTCGCAGAAGGTTGTGTCCTGGTGGGATTGCTCGTTCTTGCCATTTTCCCAGGTGTGGGAAGTGGCAATGACCGGAAACCCCAGCCACTGGGCCGGACGGCCGACTTCTTTCTGGTGGCGGGCAAAAATCAGTTCCTGTCGGATGGCGCCCAGCATCTTCGGGCAGAAGGCCTCGTAGCTGGCGACCAGGTTCAGGCCCGCCTTGTTCGCCAGGCAGGCGGAGACAATGGCTTCCTCGTTGAGTGCGGTAATGACCTTGCCATGCACGGATTCAAGGTCATTCTCCGGGTCGATCACCCGATGGCGCAGCGCTGTGAGTACGCCGCCAAGGCGGTTGCTGGCCAGCTCATCCGGGTTGCCCACCCTTGGCCGGAGGTCAGGGTTGGATGCCACCAGCGCCTGGAAAAAGCGATCCACGGCCAGCATGGGCGAACAGGCCTCATGGGCAGGCGGTACTTCCGGAATCACCGGAGTTGCCGGCTGGCGCCGTGCCAGGGGGTGATCCCGTTCCAGCGGGCGCTGTTGCTGATTGTGCCGGCACAGCAGCTCGACTGAGCTGGCCAGAAGGTCCGGCGCTACCCAGACCTTGCGTGCATGCTCGTTAAACAGTTTCCGCGCGTCTGCATCGGTGTGCGGGTTTCCCGGCAGCGGCAGGTTATGGGCGGCGTTGCTGCCGGCGCCATAGAAGCCAAAGCCCTTGATGGATTCCGCGATGCCGAAGGGAATCCGGGCGGGATACGTCAGCTGTCCCCGGCGGGCAAGCTCGCCCTGCTCGTCCAGCCTCTGTTCCATGTCGTACAGCGTGCATACAAAGGCCGCCGGGTCACAGCCATCGAAGCGTCGGGGCTCAAAGTCATGGTCAGATAGCCGTTCCGCAAACCGTTCCAGCCCTTCCCGGGTGCCCAGTTCGGTTCGCTGTTCTATGCGTCTGCCGTTGGCAATCATGATGGGCATGACCAGGCCACAGTCCTCTGCGCGCCACCAGCGGGGCACCCAGTCGCTGCCCCGCTGTTCCTCTGCGGCGCCGTCTGACAGGAAAGCAACCAGGGATTCCCCGGGCAGCGGCATGTGGACGTATTGCAGCTCGGCGAACCCCAGGTAGCCGCCTTCAATAATGCCGCCAGCGGTGTGCGGATTGACATGGCTTCCGAGGGGCGCAGCCATGCCGCCACCCGGCCGTTGCCGGTAACTGTAGAAATCCGAGACCAGATGGTTCAGCCCCTCGTCGGTGTCCCGGTAACGGGCCTTCTGTTCCGGGTGAAGATTGCCGGTCAGCACGTTCAGGGCATCAATGGCCGCCACGCAGTGCCCCTGGCCCATCAGCCAGCTTCTTGTAGTGCCGGTCAGGCTGTTCAGGGTCAGGTAGGCGGCGTAGGCAGGCACCATGTTGAGTGCGCCCCCGGTATGGCCCTCCGGGTTAACCTTGAAGTCTTCTGGCGCAAGGGGCTCACCATCCATGCGGATCCGGTTGGTATAGGTCATGTGAACCACCAGCCACAGGCCTGCACTGGTCAGCCGGTCTAGGGCGGAAAGCTGTTGGAACACATTGGCAAAATCCGGCTGATGCCCCTTTGCAACCAGCTGTTCGGCCAGTTTCAGGGCCTGTCGCTGGGTTTCCGGTTGGTGGCGGATGACTCCGTAACCCTCGCGCCAGGCGGCAAAGTCGGGATGGAGTTGGGCCTGGTGATCGAGTGCTTTCCGATCTGGTAAAGGGGTGGGCATGATTCCTTGCCTCCTCGGTTTCCCGCGAACAATACAAGTGTAATACACTTTTCCGGAAAGCCTTTCGAACCAGCCCCCCGAGATTTGTGGACAAGAGGGGTGCCAGGCGTAGACTTGAGCCTGGGTAACATCAGACAAATGGAGGCATGGATGAAACTACGTTTTCTGGGCGGTGTGGGCACGGTAACCGGGTCCCGGCATTTGTTGTCAGAGGGTGACCGACGACTTCTGGTGGACTGTGGCATGTACCAGGGCGTGAAGCACCTGCGCCGGCGTAACTGGGCGCCTTTCCCGGTGGAGCCGGGCACCATTGATGCCGTTGTTCTCACTCACGCCCATATCGATCACAGCGGGTATCTGCCGGCACTGGTCAAGAACGGATTCAAGGGCAAAATCTATTGCACCAAAGCCACCCACGATCTCTGCAAGGTGCTGCTTCCGGACGCGGGTTATCTTCAGGAAGAAGACGCCAAATACGCATTCCGCAAAGGCTTTTCAAAGCACGATCATCCCGTGCCACTGTTCACCCAGAAAGATGCCTTCGAGGCCCTTAAACACTTCGAGTCCGTGCATTACCACGAGACGATCGAGCCGCTAAAGGGCTTTGAGGTGACGTTTACCCCTGCTGGCCACATTCTGGGGTCATCCTGTGTTCATGTTCACCATAAAAGCAGTGACCGGACCGTGGTATTTTCCGGCGATGTCGGCCGTCAGAGCGACGTTATCATGCGCCCGCCAGAGCCTATCCAGAAAGCTGACGTACTGGTCTGTGAGTCCACCTATGGCGACCGGCTTCACGAAGACAGTGATCCGGAGGACGAACTGGGAGACATCATCCGCAAGACCGCCAGCCGGGGCGGCATTGTCCTGATGCCCGCCTTTGCGGTGGGCCGCGCCCAGATGCTGCTGTATCTGGTGCACCGACTGATGGCGCAACAGAAAATTCCGAAGATGCCGGTGTACCTCAACAGCCCGATGGCCATCCGCGCCACGGAGATTTTTGTGCGGCACCACAAGGAACACAAGCTGGACCAGGCTCAGTGTGAGCTGATTGATGACAACACCGAGTATGTTCGAACCGTGGACGAGTCCATTGAACTCAATGCCAAGCGGTATCCCTGCATCATTGTTTCAGCCAGCGGGATGGCCAGCGGCGGACGGGTGCTGCACCACCTGAAGACGCTTCTGCCGAATACCCGGAACAGCATCGTTTTTGCGGGCTTTCAGGCGCCCGGTACCCGCGGAGACTCCCTGGTGAACGGTGCAGACTCGGTGAAAATTCACGGTGAATACTGGCCCGTGAATGCTGAAATCTACAATATTGGTTCACTTTCGGCCCACGGCGATTACCGTGAAATCCTGGACTGGCTGGGCCATGGCAGTCTTCGCCCGGACAAAGTCTATATCAGCCACGGCGAATCCCTGGCCAGCGATATGATGCGCAAGCGGATTCGTGATCGCTTCGGCTGGGATACCGAAGTGCCCGATCTGTTTGAGGAAGTGGACGTTTAAGCCGTCGTTTCAATGCAACAAACATAACCAACCGTTCAATCCGGGCGATCGCTCGAAGAGGTCATTTATGCCGTACGTCAATATCAAGATCACAAAGGAAGGCGCAACCGCTGAGCAAAAGGGTGAGCTTATTTCCGGGGTGACAGAGTTACTTGAGAAAGTATTGAATAAAAACCCGGCCACCACCGTCGTCGTCATCGACGAGGTGGAGACCGATAATTGGGGAATCGCTGGCGAGCAGGTTACCCATCGCAGGAAGAAGGGGATTTAAGGGTGACTCCCGGCACTCGGATCAGTGCCAGGCCCGCCATTATCAGAAGAAGTATCCAGGAGGCAGAACCACCACCGCCACTTTCACTCTTTTTCCCTTTACCGGAACTTTGAACAGCAATACTGTCGTCAATCATCAGCACGGTCATTGCCTCAAGGTTCCAGTCAGGTTGGGCCGAATGGTAAATTTCTCCAATGTCCTCTGCGTACCCGCGCAATACCAGGACACTGTCAGTTGTACCATCTTCGAAACCGTAGGTGAATTCTTCCAGTATCACGATGACCCGACGTTCCTGGCCCTCGAATTCAATGTAGGATTCTTCCACCATTTGGAGGCGGGTTGTGACCGTAAATTCCAGTTCCAGTTTATCGTCGCGATAAAATTTCGCCGGTGTGCTGTGCTGCCTGGTTTCGCCTAATTGCATTTCGGCGGGAAGAAACATCAGTCCGTCCTGAAATTCGATGTGAGATTCATATCCCGCATTACTGGTTTGAGATAGTGAGCCTTCTTCCATCATAAAGATGCCCCCAGGCCGACGCTCAAAAACCCTGACCAGGTCACCCTCTCGGATTATATTGCGTCCCGGCTGGTTCATGTTTGTGCTTCTGACGAATATGGGGCCATTGCTGTCCGAGAACTCCCACACGATGTCGCCCAAGGGAAAGTAGGACTCCAGTAGCGGTCTGGCGGGAAACTCATCTGGTTGATCAGGGTTGTAACCGGAGAGAACTTCCGAGTAGTTATCAGCCCCGTCCCCATCATAATCCTGGAAAGCATCTGAGGGATCGTTCGGATCAAGGGCCTGAAACTGCTCCTCAGTCTCATTGGGGATTCCGTCGCCATCCCAATCCAGGTTTGGCTGCTCTGCCGACGGCGAGAATTGAAGATCATCAATCCAGATCGCATCGCTGCCTGAGCTGACCGACCCGTCCTTTCGGTATATAAACGATACGGAAAGGGTTCCTTCTGGTACCTCAACTGAATTCGAAACCCAGTCGCCGTTGCTGCTTGAAAGATTCCAGGATCTGCTGCCGTCGATCAGAATCTGCAGGTTGTCGCAGCAACTCTCGGCTGACCGTAGATGGTCGAAGGAAAGGGTCCCTGCAGGTAATGGTTCCTGGAAGTTCCAGGTCACTCGGCTTTGTTCACTGTTTGCAATGGCACCGGAGCGCAGGCTGTATTGACCGCGGGTATTGATCGTACTGATCGACCAGTTTCCGTCATCCAGCGGATCGTGGCTAAAGTCACTGGGGAAGATTCCGAGCTCGAAATCCTGGAGGTAGATGTCTGTTTGCTCCGGGTAGTCGTCAGGGTCATTCAAGCCGGTGCCCTGGAGGTGCTCAGTTAGATTGCTGAAGCCATCGCCATCGATGTCCTGGTTGGCATCGGTGGCGTCCATTGGGTCGAGGCCAGCGTCTAATTCGGCTGTGTTTGGAATGCCATCGCCGTCCGCGTCACTGTCGCAGGCATCCCCTTTGCCATCCTGATCAATGTCGCTCTGGGTCTCGTTCGATGTGCCAGGGCAGTTGTCCTGAAGGTTCGAAATACCATCAGTATCTGAATCGTTGTTGGGAGCCAGGACCGAAAATTGTGGGCCAGAATCCCGTTGTTCAATAATGATCAGTTGATCGTTATAGGCCAGAAGCTGATAACTGGCGTTGCCATCAAGAGGAATGTTGTTCAGGCGTTCATAGCCACTGCTCCACTGCTGGAGGAAGAGTGCACTGTCAATTTCGCCGATTGTGAAAAGTTGCCCTTGGACCCAGGCCGCGTCCGTAATTGTGTTGGAAAGATAGTTGACCTCGGAGAGTGTCGTGGCGTCGTGAAACTTGCCACCGCCTGAGAGGAGCCATTGTCCAGTCGGGTCAATGTGCAAAGGGGCCGTCGCGTACTCGCTGGAATGGTAAGGGGAGTCACCCTCGGCGCCCAGAAGACCGGTGCTGACATCGAGCTCGGCCCATTCGATGTCATTGGGCGACGTGCCATTGCGGAAGTGGTAAATCCGCTCTGTTATGGGGTTCCAGACATACTCCACGCTTGGGTTGCGCCATTCTTCTGAGTCAACAATCGTGCCGTTCGCATCAATGCTGTAATGGCTGCTCCATGCGCCTGAGGGATCTACGGCAAAGAGATAATCACCTGCGGCTTTGAGTCCCTGAATGCCGGACGGCAGATTGACCAGCGCCGATTCCATAAGTTCAGGGGCGGCGAGATCGATATAGGTGATGGCACCGCTGCTGTATCCCAGATAAAGGCGGTTATGCGCCTGAGAAAATGTCATCCAGTCTGGTGGGGAAAGCAGCCCCATACTTCTGGTGTAGGTGCCGGATTCAGCCGACCAAACAAAGAGGCCAAGGGTTTCCCGGTCCAGCAGAAAAATATCACCCGTGGTTTCGTCCAATTCGATGAATTCTGGAGAATAGGGCAGGGAATCCGGCGAGGGCGGTGCGTCCGGCTCTGGCTGTGTCAACCCGGTTAGATCCAGTTCCTGAACGCTGATCTGGTCGCCCGTGTCGGTAAAGGCCAACACCTTCTCGCCATGGCTGAGGAGTTTGGTCGGTGTGGTCTGAAGGGGCATCTGGCCCAGCTCCAGAAGCTGGCTGTTGTACTGATATATTATATTGCCGCGCCTCACCAGTAGATGATCCTGCCAGAAGGTCATGTCATCGAAGCCGCCTGCAATACTTCCACTGTAGGTCAGATCGCTTGTGAAATAGGCGATTCCGGCGTTATCGATCAGTCGGCTTTCGTTAGGGAAAAGATAGAGTTGATCAGATCGGGGGTAGTCGCCGTGATATGGGCTGTCTTGTAATGATTGAAAAGTACCATCCGGGGCTAACGGGATCTTCCGTAAGTCTGCGGGCGACACGCCCGTATCCCTGAAAAAGATGGCACTTTGGCTGCTCGAGCTGATGGCGCCTGTGCCGCTGTAAAAGAACGTCTCCTCCTCAATCAAAGAAAAATCCGTTAGAGCTCGAGCCATAACCCGGTCAAAGTTCTGAACCAGGTACAGGGCATCGCCCACTATCATCACGTCTGAAATTGATACGCTAGTGTTGGATATGAAAGTTGAGGTCAGGCTGCTCAGGTTAATGGCATAGGCGCTGCGGCCATAAGCTACGTAGAGAGACCCACCGTAAGGTTGGGTGGCGCTGGGAGTGCCCGATAATGGTATTTCGGGAAGAAAGGACTCGCTGACCATGTCATATCGAATGACTTTATTGGGTAATGCGAAGGTGAAGTAGGCAACACCACCTGACTCATCAATATCGACCAGACCAGCGTGGGTCGAGCTCACAGATAGAAAAACAACGAGCGTTAGCACTCTCTTCAATGAAACGGTCATTCTGACAGTCCTTGTCTGGTCCGGTGAACATCCTTGGTAAAACCCGGCGGCGCTTACTCAAAGAATCGAGAAACCGAGTCTAATCAATCCAACGTGTAGCCGTAGTGTCCTGGTTCTCGAAAACCTACTTTTAAATTATGGAGATGGTGACTCTTAGCGGGGAGGTTATCCCCGCGCGACTGCCACACGGGTCCCGTTGAATGCGGCATTACCGGTCAGCTGGTCCACCCGCTGTGAATCCGTCAGGTCGTTTATGCTGACCCCCGGCTGATTCTGCGCTACGGTCATTGCGGTGTTCTGCCGGTTGTGCCCCCAGCCCTGGGGAATGCTGACCACGCCGGCAAACATGTCGTCGTCCAGTTCAACTGGCAACCGGACATGGCCCACGGGCGATGACACTACCGCCGTCTGGCCGTCCTGCAGGCCAAGTTTTTGGGCATCGTCCGGGTTGATCTGCAGGGTGCAGGGGTCTTTGCCTTTGACCAACCGATGGCTGTTCTGGGTCCAGGTGTTGTGGCTGCGGGGCAGGCGGCGGCTGATCATGGCGAAGGGGTAGTCGCCGGTGCCGTCCATCAGGGCAAACTCGTTGAGGCGTTTCAGGTCGTCCAGGTACAGCTGCGGGGCGATATGAAGCTTGCCGTCCTCGGTCTGAATCCGGTGTTCCAGGCATGGCTGAAGCGGGCCCAGGTCCACGCCGTGGGGGTTGGACTTCAGTTGCTCCAGGCTCATGCCCTGGTCTGCGTAGATGCTCTGTTTAAGACCGCCATCCAGCATCATTTCCGGAGTGATGCCGTCGTCTTCCCGGCCGGTCAGGTGCAGGGACAGGTCCCGCAGTATTTCCCAGTCGTGCTTCTGGTTGGCGGTTTTCTCGAACATGGGTTCGGAGAATTTGGCGGTGTTGCGCACGGCGAAGGAGTTGAAGAAAACATCAAAGTGGGGCACTTCCAGCCCG
Organism: Marinobacter halotolerans; assembly: GCF_008795985.1. NCBI lineage: Bacteria > Pseudomonadati > Pseudomonadota > Gammaproteobacteria > Pseudomonadales > Marinobacteraceae > Marinobacter > Marinobacter halotolerans. The sequence continues at coordinate 1,875,176 of NZ_VMHP01000001.1, forward strand.
GTGGTGGCGGGCAGGATGATGTCTGCGTGACGGGTGGTTTCGTTCAGGTAGATGTCCACCGACACCATGAAATCCAGCGACTCGAACGCCTCGTCCAGCCCGGCGCCACCGGGGCTCGACAGCACCGGGTTGCCGGCAATGGTAATCATGGCGCGGATCTGGCCGTCACCCGGGGTGAGGATTTCCTCCGCCAGGGTCGCCACCGGGAATTCGCTGTTGTAGAACGGCAGCTTGCGCACCCGGGATTCAAAGCGACCGTAGGAACTGGCCTTGCCTTTTCTGCCCTGTAGCAGATCGAAGGCGGGCTGCGGGAACATGGCGCCGCCGCGGCGATCGAAGTTGCCGGTCAGGATGTTCAGTACGTTGTTCAGCCATTGGCACAGGCCACCGAAAGACTGGGTGGATGCGCCCATACGGCTGTAACATACGGCGCTTTTGGCCCCGGCCATGTCGCGGGCGAGCTGGCGGATGGTCTGGGCATCGATTCCGCAGGCGTCTGCCACGGTTTCCGGCGAATAGGCTTTTACCGTCTCGGCAAGCTGGTCAATGCCTTCAATCATCGGCGCCAGGTGGCCGGTATTCACCCGGTTTTCATCAAACAGGGTATGGGCCAGGGCGAGCATCAGCAGGGCGTCGGCTTCAGGTTTGATGAATAAATGCTGATCGGCTTTTTTGGCGGTTTCCGTGCGGCGGGGATCTACCACAACCACCTTGCCACCCCGGTCCTGAATCGCCTTCAGGCGCTTGCCCACGCCCGGGGCTGTCATCAGGCTGCCGTTGGAGACAATCGGGTTGCCGCCGATGATCAGCATGAAATCGGTATGGTCGATGTCCGGCACGGGAATCAGCATGCCTGCGCCCAGCATGTAGTTGGACGCCACATGATGGGGAAGCTGGTCCGCCGAGGCGGAGCTGAAACGGCTGTTGGTGCCCAGGGCTTTGAAGAATCTGGGCAGCATGATGGCGTTGCCGAAATTATGGGCGTTGGGGTTGCCCAGATAGACGCCGACCGCATCCTGGCCATGGCTTTGCTGTATGCCGCGGAAACGGGTGGCGATTTCTTCCAGGGCATCATCCCAGCTGATTTCTTTCCAGCCGTCTGCAGTTTTCCTTAAAGGCGTCTTCAAGCGGTCTTTGTCACTGTAGAAATCCTGCAACGCAACCGCTTTTGGGCAGATATGGCCATGACTGAACGGGTCGTTTTTGTCCCCTTTGATGGACAGAATCTCTTTGCCCTGGTGCTTGATCTCAAGGCCGCACATGGCCTCGCAAATGTTGCAGGTGCGGTAATGGGTCTGGGGCTGGGGGGCAGTCTCACTCATATCAAAGGGCTCAGTCGCTGGTTTTATGATTATTGGTTGCTCTGAGTATGGCAGCCTTGCCGAAGAAATCAGATTGTCGAAAATGACACGAATATGGCGATTACCGCCAGACTGCGTTCAGAGCCGCTGACGGAGTTCAGCCAAGCTGGCCTCTGGCATCAAGGTAGTGGGCCCAGAGCAGTCGCGCGGCGACGGCACGCCAGGGCGCCCATGCTTCCGTGATGCGGGTCTGTTCGTCCCGGGTTGGATGGGCCTCCAGGCCCTTGATGTCGGCAATGGCATCGGCCAGGGCAAGGTCGCCGAAAGGCCAGACGTCCGGCTTACGAAGTGCGGTCATGTAATACACGTCGACACTCCAGGGTCCCAGGCCCGGAACCTTTAGCAGCGCCCGTCTTCCCTCTTCCGTCGGCAGGTCCGCAAGATTCTCCAGCACCAGTTCTCCGCAGTGGACCCGTGTAGCCAGTTCAAGGCAATAGCGGCTTTTCTGGCGCGTAAGCCCCAGCGCGCGCAATGCGTCATTGCCCGCTTCGATAATGGATGAGGGAGTCAGCACGCCCAGGTGACTCTCCAGCCGCAGCAGCATGGTGTGAGCGGCCTTCAGGGAAATCTGCTGTTCCAGGATGATATGGATCAGCGTGGCAAAGCCCGGGTCACGGGGCCAGAGGGGCGGTGTACCAAGCCGCTGGACAATGCCGGCAAGGTCGGCATCTCGGGCTGCGAGCTCTCTGGTACCCTTTTCAAGGCTTTGCTGGTTCAGAGCATCTGACATGACGCTTGATATCCCGTGTCTGAATCGAAAGTTTCGAATCAAGCATTTTAATGGTGTTATCGTGCTGATTCCGGTCCGTACAGAAATTCTGCTTATCCGAGGCTGCCATGGATATCCCCCCTTTTGCCAAAATCCACGAATTTGCCTGCTTTCACAAGGGGGACGCGGCCGCCGTCGAGGCTGCGCTGCCAAAAACAGCCGCAGCGTGCGAACTGGAAGCACTGGGTGATGACCGCTTTCTGTCCGAGATTACCCGCTGTGTCTTCAAGGCCGGTTTTGTCTGGCGGATCATCGAGCGCAAATGGCCGGATTTTGAGGCGGCGTTTGATGGTTTCGTGCCGATCTACTGGCAGCAGGTGCCACCAGAGGTTCTGGAAGACCTGGCCCGGGACGAGCGGATTGTTCGAAATATGCAGAAAATCCGTACGGTGCCGGAAAACGCCCGGATGATTGTGGAGGCCTCACAGAAACACGGCGGCTTTGGCCGGTTTCTGGCGAAGTGGCCGAGCGACGACCAGGTTGGCCTGCTCGTTTACCTCAAGAAGCATGGCGATCGACTCGGCGGTGCCAGTGCCCAGTATTTTCTGCGCCGCGTCGGCTGGGATGGGTTCATCCTGTCTACGGATGTGGTCACGGCCCTGAGACGGGAAGGTCTGTTTGATGCGACACCCGGCAGCAAGAAGGCCCTGACCCAGGCCCAGCAGGCGTTTAACGCCTGGCGCCGGGAGACCGGGCTGCCCTATAGCCACCTTTCCAGAATTCTCTCGTTCACGGTGGGCGAATAGCCCGCCGTCCTCCCGCAAACCGCCCGTTTAAACCGTCAGGCCAGCTATCCTTCAGTAAGGGAAATCTCTACGTTGTCAGTTTCGGTGTGCCGGCGTATATTACAAAATAGTATATCCTTATACCAAAAAGGTTAAACGACCAGGCGAGGTGAAAACGATGCAATCTCCACAGGTTCAACCTTTCTTCGACGAGCCTACCAATACCTTCAGTTATGTGGTCCGGGACCCGGCCAGCAGTGCCTGCGCCATCATCGATTCGGTTCTGGATTTTGATTATGCCGCCGGGCGGACCGACCTGCGCTCGGCGGACCAGATCATCGACTACATTCGGGAACAGGGTCTGAATGTCGAATGGATTCTGGAAACCCATGTTCACGCGGATCATCTGTCGGCCGCGCCCTATCTGCATGAAACACTGGGCGGAAAAACCGGTATTGGAGCCAGAATTGTCGAGGTGCAGGAAATTTTCGGAAAGGCGTTCAACGCCGGCACTGACTTTGCGCGGGATGGCAGCCAGTTCGACTGCCTGTTTGAAGAAGGCGACACGCTGACCATTGGCCAGTTGCAGGGAAAGGTTCTGCACACGCCCGGGCACACGCCCGCCTGCCTGACCTACGTGTTCGGCGATGCAGCGTTTGTGGGGGACACCCTGTTCATGCCGGATTACGGTACGGCCCGCTGTGATTTTCCCGGTGGTGATGCCCGGGTGCTGTTCCGGTCTATTCAAAAGGTGTTGTCCCTTCCCGGTGATACCCGGCTGTTTCTCTGTCACGACTACAAAGGGCCGGACAGAGAAACCTTTAACCCGGAAACCACCGTTGCGGAGCAGCGCAAATCCAACATTCACGTGCAAGAAGGGACGACAGAAGACGAGTTTGTGGCCATGAGGGAGGAACGGGACGCTACGTTGGGAATGCCAAGGCTGATTATTCCGTCTGTTCAGGTGAATATGCGGGCCGGAGAAATGCCGCCGGCCGAGAGCAACGGGCAGGTCTATCTGAAAGTGCCCCTGAACTTTTTCTAGGGCGATGTTGAGACAGCCATGAAACTCGAGCGGATTCTGCCAATTATCGGCTGGCTTCCTGCCTATCGGCGGGCGGATGCGGGCCGTGATCTGGTGGCGGCGGTTCTGGTTACCGTGATGCTGATTCCCCAGTCTCTTGCCTATGCACTTCTGGCCGGTTTGCCGCCCCAAGTGGGTCTTTACGCAAGTATCCTGCCGCTGGTGCTCTATGCGCTGTTCGGCTCCAGCAGCAACTTGTCGGTGGGGCCGATGGCCATTGTCGCGCTGATGACCGCGGCGGTACTGGCGCCACTGTTTGAAGCTGGCAGCGAAGCTTATATCACCGGCGCCATCATCCTGGCGTTGCTGTCCGGTCTGATGCTGATCCTCATGGGCTGCATGCGGCTGGGGTTCCTCGCCAATTTTCTCAGCCATCCGGTGATATCCGGGTTCATGACGGCCTCGGCCCTGGTCATCATCGCCAGCCAGGTCAAGCACCTGCTGGGTATCCCCGCCTCCGGGTATAATCTGCTGGATCTGCTTGTTTCCATGGGCCCCGGTCTGGGTAACATTCATGCTCTGTCTCTGGTGACAGGCGGTGGCGTGCTGGTATTTCTGCTACTGGCCCGGCGGTTATTGCCGGGAGTGATCGGCAAGCTTGCGCCGATTGCGGCGGTGGCAATCACTATTTTGCTTGCCCGGTGGCTGGATCTGGAGCAACAGGGGCTGGCTGTCGTGGGGTTTATTCCATCGGGGCTGCCGGCCCTGTCGTTGCCGAGCCTGTCGATGGGTGCGTCGGATTTCCACCTGTGGAAACCTATGTTGGTGGGTGCGTTGCTGATTAGCGTGGTGGGTTTTGTGGAGTCAGTCTCCATTGCCCAGACCCTGGCGGCCAGGCGTCGGCAGCGTATTGACCCCAATCAGGAACTGATCGGCCTGGGTGCTGCCAATCTCGGGGCGGGTGTCTCATCAGGCATGCCGGTGACGGGAGGCTTATCCCGTTCCGTTGTGAACTTCGATGCTGGAGCAAGAACACCCGCGTCGAGTTTCTATGCCGCCGTGGGAATCACGGCAGCCACCCTGACACTGACCCCACTGATTGCGGACCTGCCCAAAGCAACACTGGCGGCAACCATTATTGTGGCGGTGGCCGGGCTGATTGACCTGCCCGCGTTGAGACGAACCTGGCGTTACTCGAAGCCGGATTTCGGCGCCATGCTGGCCACCATCACGCTGACGCTGGTGCACAGTGTCGAGGCCGGCATCCTGGCCGGGATGGGGCTTTCCATCGGGTTGTTCTTGTATCGCACCAGCCAGCCCCACAGCGCCGTGATTGGCCGGGTGCCGGGAACCGAGCACTTTCGCAATGTGGAACGGCACAAGGTGGAGCTCTGCCCCCGGGTCACCTTCCTGCGTATTGACGAAAGCCTGTATTTTGCCAATGCCCGATTTCTGGAGGACCGGGTGATGGAACTGGTGGCCGGTCAGCCAGAGATGACAGATCTGGTGCTTGTGTGCCCTGCCGTCAACCTGGTGGACGCGTCCGCCATGGAAAGCCTGGAAACCATCAATGAACGCCTGACCGACGCGGGCGTCCGCCTGCACCTGTCGGACGTGAAAGGGCCTGTGATGGATCAGTTGAAAGCGACGCCGCTACTGGAAAAGCTCAGTGGCCGGGTTTTCCTGAGTGCGTTTGATGCCTGGAGGGCACTCAACACTTCCATCTGATCCGGACATTCAGCCCGGAACCGGCGCCCACGCTCGGACTCTTTGCGGGGCCGTATTGAATGGCGTTGGCAGGTGAAGAACGTGTCGTGTCCTCGGGCTGTGATTGTTGATAACCTTTTTTTGTTACCTAATTGCCAAACTGTTTTGGCCGGAGGTGCTGAGATGAGTCGGATCGCTGCTGCAGCCTTTATCGTGGCCCTCGCGCTGACGGCCGCAACGGTCCAAGGGCAGAGCGACAGTTCGCTGACGCTGAAGACCGCGGTCGCGGAGCGCAGCAGTTTCCCGGAAACCGTCCATCTTGATGGTGTTATCGAGGCGGTCCAGAAGAGTACCGTCTCGGCCCAGACCAGTGGCACCGTCCAGAAACTGCCGTTTGACGTCGACGATTCGGTGGCAGCGGGTGACCTGATCGTTCAACTTGAGGACAGCGAGCAGCAGTCAAGGCTGAACCAGGCTCAGGCGGGACTTGAAGAGGCAGAGGCGGCACTGACCGATGCCAGCCAACGCTTTGCACGGATTGAGGAGGTGCACGCCCGTGGGTTGGTGGCCCGGCAGGAGTTTGACCAGGCCCGGAATAACCTGGCGGCGGCCAGGGCCAGAGTGGAGCGGGCACGGGCCGCAGTTGCGGAGGCCGAAAAGCAGCTGAGTTACACCCGGGTTGTGGCGCCCTATGACGGTATCCTGACGGAACGGCACGTTGAGCTGGGCGAGTCCGTAAGCCCCGGGCAGCCCCTGCTCAGCGGGCTGTCGCTTGAGCAGCTCCGGATTGTGGTTGATCTGCCCCAGAAGTACGCAGAGCTGGCGCGCAAAGAGCGTCAGGCGCAGGTTACCCTGACCGATGGCCGGGTACTGGAAACCGGCGAGATGACGTTCTATCCCTACGCCGACCCGGCCACCCACACCTTCCGGTTGCGGATGCAGCTTGATGAACCCAACGGCTCCCTGTTTCCGGGCATGCTGGTGAAAGTCGGCGTGCCGGTTGCCAGCCGCGAGGCCCTCTGGGTGCCGGCCAGCAGCCTGATTCATCGCAGTGAACTCCGGGCGGTGTATGTCATGGACAGTAACGACCGCCCCCGCCTACGCCAGGTGCGTGCGGGCATCCGCGATGGTGATCGCCTGGAAATTCTGGCCGGTCTTGGTGAGGGTGAAAAGGTAGTGACCAATCCGTCGCTTCTCGCGGGCAGTGAACGCCTGACCCTGCCTGAGGCCGCCGGGCCTGGTGGGGAGGAAAGCCGGTGAGCGAAGAACTGCCTGGCGTCGGACCCTCCGGCGTCATTGCCCGGGTTTTCCAGGACAATAAACTCACGCCGTTGCTGGCGGTATTGGCGGTGATTCTGGGTATCCTGGCGGTGATCATTACCCCGAAAGAGGAAGAACCCCAGATTGATGTCACCATGGCCGATATCATGGTGGGCTTCCCCGGCGCCAGTGCCCGGGAAGTGGAGAGCGCCATTGCCACGCCTGCCGAGCAGGTGATGAGCGAGATCAAGGGCGTCGAGCATGTCTACTCCGTCTCGCGCCAGGGTCAGGCGGTGATCACCGTTCAGTTTGAGGTGGGTGTACCCCGGCAGGAAGCCCTCGTGCGTCTGTATAACCAGGTCTACTCCAATCAGGATTGGCTGCCTGCGAACCTCGGCGCCACCCAGCCGCTGGTCAAGCCCAAGGGCATTGACGATGTACCGGTGATGACCCTGACCCTCTACGACCCGGTCAACGGCCACACCGGTGAGGAACTCACCCGTCTGGCCCACATGCTTGAAGTGGCTCTCAAACGGGTTCCCGGTACCCGGGGCGTCTACACCGTTGGCGGCGTGCCGGACCGTGTCGACATTGTCTTTGATCCCGCCCTGCTGGCCGGCTTTCAGCTGACGGTCCATGACATCGAGACAGCCCTGCAGGCCTCAAACGCCAGCAGTCAGGAATCCCGGGTGACCCGCAATAACCTGTCGATACCGGTGCAGGTAGGTACGTTGCTGGAGACCGTGGAGGATGTGCGCAACCTGGTGGTGGGCATGCACAACGGCGCCGCGGTGCATCTGGAGGACGTGGCCCGGGTTCGCCGTGGTGGCACTGTCCCGGACCAGAGTGTGATGACCGGATTCGGTCCGGGCGGGAAAACCGAAACCGCTGGTACGCCCGGTCAGGTTTACCCGGCGGTCACTCTGGCGATCGCCAAGAAACCCGGCGAGAACGCCATTGATATCACCACCGCCATCAAGGAACGACTGGACCGGCTACGCAACCGGGCCCTGCCGGTCGGGGTGGAGGTCCTGGTCACCCGGGACTACGGCGAAACCGCCTCCCGGAAAGCCCGTAAACTGATTTCAGACCTGATCTCGGCCACGCTGGCGGTGATGATTCTGGTGCTCGCCGCCATGGGCTGGCGCCAGGCGCTGATTGTCGGCATTGCGGTTCTCATTACCCTGTTGCTGACCCTGGTGTTTTCCTGGGCCTGGGGCTTCACCCTGAACCGGGTGTCGCTGTTTGCGTTGATTTTCTCCATCGGCATCCTGGTGGACGACGGTATTGTTATTACGGAGAATATCAACCGGCGTATCCAGGGCTCCCGCCGGGCGGTCAAGGACATCATTCCGGTGGCGGTGGATGAGGTTGGCACCCCCACCATCATGGCGAGCCTTACCATCATGGCCGCATTGATCCCCATGGCTTTTGTCTCTGGCCTGATGGGGCCCTACATGAGTCCGATTCCGATCAATGCTTCCGCCGGTATGGTGATTTCCCAGATTGTGGCTTTTGTAGTGGCGCCCTGGCTGGCATTGCGCCTGTTACGCCACAAGAAAGGCCAGGCGGTGGAGGAGGCTGCCGAGGCCTCGAATTCCGCAGAAGGTGTCAATTCCACTGCGTTGCGAGTTTTCCGGACCGTGCTGTCGCCGTTTCTGGGTGATCATCCCTGGCGGCGCCGATTGCTGGCGCTGGGTGTCGTACTGCTGACGGTCGCGGCGGCTTCGTTGCCGGTATTCCAGGCGGTGATCCTGAAAATGCTGCCGTTCGACAACAAGTCTGAGCTGCAGATTGTGGTGGATATGCCCGAGCGCACGCCCATGGAGAATACTCAGCGGGTGCTGCTGGAGATGGGGCATTACCTCGAGACGGTGGATGAGGTGGCCAGCTGGCAGACCTACGCCGGCACGGCTTCTCCAATCAACTTCAATGGCTTGGTGCGGCAGTACTACCTGCGCAGCGAACCATACCAGGGCGATATCCAGGTAAACCTCGTTGCTGAGGAGAACCGGGCACGGCAATCCCATGCTATCGCGCAGTCCCTGCGCGACCCGTTGACGGAGATCGGGGACCGCTACGACGCCGAGGTCAAGGTAGTTGAAGTACCGCCGGGCCCGCCGGTGATGGCTCCGGTGGTCGCGGAAATCTACGCCGTGGATACCGAGCGGCGGGCCGAATTGGCGCGCAGGGTGGCCGAGGGCATGACCCATGTGGACGGATTGGTCCAGATTGATACCACGCTGGAAGCGCCGACCCGACAGTGGGAGGTGGTGGTAGACCGGTCCCGGGCGACTCGCCTTGGGGTATCCCAGGGCCAGGTGGTGATGGCCCTGCAAACCGCCCTGGGTGGACGGGGTGTCAGCTTCCTGCACGATGAACATGTCAAATACCCGGTGCCGATCCGGGTCATTCTTGCCGAAGGTGACAAGGCGCAGCCTGCGGTCCTGCTATCGGTGAACGTGCGCAGCCGTAATGGCCAGCTGGTGCCGCTGGCCAGTATTGCCGAGGTTCGGGAGGCGGACTGGATGGGTGCGATCTACCACAAGGATCTGTTGCCGGTCACCTATGTGACCGCAGCCATGGCCGGCGAAATCGATTCACCCCTGTATGGCATGTTCGACATGGTCGATCGCCTGCAACAGGATCCCGGCGCGCCGGACCAGTATTTCATCAGCCAGCCAGTGTTGCCGGAACAGGGAGCCCTGAAGTGGGATGGTGAGTGGCAGATTACCTACAAGACCTTCCGCGACATGGGCGCAGCCTACAGCGTGGGCATTTTCATGATCTTTGTGCTGCTGGTGGCCCAGTTCCGTTCATACATTCTGCCGCTGGTGATCATGGCGCCGATTCCGCTGACCCTGATCGGCATCATGCCGGGCCATGCGTTGATGGGGCGGGAATTCACCGCCACCAGCATGATCGGAATGATTGCCCTGGCGGGGATCATTGTCCGCAACTCCATCCTGCTGGTGGTGTTTATCCGGCAGCTGATTGACGAGCGGGTGGAGCTGGGCGAGGCCGTTGTGCTGGCGGGCGCGGTAAGGATCAAGCCCATCGCACTCACGGCGATCTCGGCCATGGTGGGCGCCTACTTTATTCTGAACGATCCGATTTTCAACGGCCTGGCGATTTCGCTGGTGTTCGGTCTGGCCATGTCCACGATCTTCACCATCATCGTGGTACCTTTGCTGTATTACACACTGGCCCGGTGCAAATGGGTGTGACCCCACAACTCAGCAGACCACCGGAACCGGGGTGTTCTGAAGCCAGGCAGGAGATGATTACCGGCTTGGCCAATAGCGCTGCATCTCGACAAACAGGAAGGAGGCGCTCCAGGTAATCAGAACAAATCCGGTCAGGCCTTCAATACCCGTCAGATAGCGGAGGTCTCCCTCGGGCTGTATGTCGCCGTAGCCAACGGTGGTGAAGGTGGTGAAGGAGAAGTAGACGGAATCCAGAAAGCTGCCGCTGAAATTACCGGTGAGCTGGCCCCAGCCGTCCCCGTGATGCATGAAGAAATAGGCGGCGGCGAAGAGCCAGACCTCCGCGGTGTGGGCCAGGAGCACGCCGAAAACCGCGGTGATCAGGCGAAACCGGTGGCTCTGGTGCATCTTGTTGAGAAAACTGCTAAGCCGTAACAGGGCTTCGTGGTGAATAAGCACCGCCGCCATCACAATCAGGGCGTTCAGCATGAAGACGCTGATGAGGCTGACATGCTCTTGCGCAGACAAGTATTATTCGCTCCATGTACGTCATTCGTTCCCGTCAGTCCGACGGTTGTCAATTACCTTAGCTGGCCAGTGAGTAATGTCCAAACGACTTTTTCCCGTTCTGATTCTTGCCCTGGGTATTGCCGGTTTCCTGTTTCTGAAAATGACCCGTCCGGAACCGGCAGAAGTCACCGCCACTGAGCGCAGTTGGCGGGTCAATGTCCAGAAGCTCCAGCCGGGAAGCCATGTGCCGGTACTGCCCCTTTATGGTGAAATTGTAGCGCCGGAACAGGTGACGGTCACCGCGACCCTGGCCGGACGGATCGACCAGCGGCCGGTGTCCGAGGGCCAGCGGGTCCGGGCCGGCGAATTACTGGTTGCGCTGGATGACGCCGACATCCGACCAGTGCTCGCCCAGGCAGAAGCTCAGGTTGCGGATCTCGAGGCCCAGATCCGGTCAGAGCAGGTGCGGTACCGGAACGATCAGTCGGCCCTTGAAAGTGAAAGGGCGATCGAAGCCAATGCCCGGCGGCAGCTTGAAAGGATCCAGTCGCTGGTAACGCGGAACCTGGCATCACAGGAAGACCTGGAGGCAGCAACTGACGCGCTGGCCCGGGCGGAGCTGATGGTGAGTAACCGGGAGCGCGCCATTGACGAGCATCCGGCCCGGCTGCAAAGCCTCCAGGCCCGACTGGCCCAGGTCCAAGCCAGCCTGGCATCGATGCAACGGGATGCCGAGCGTGCCACCGTGCGCGCGCCCTTTGACGGCGTTGTGACCGGGGTTCAGGTTGCGCCGGGTGATCAGGTATCCCGCAATGAACCCTTGCTGTCGCTGTATCCGACCGAAGGCCTGGAGCTGCGGGCGCGGGTGCCGGAAATGTATCGCACCGAGCTGGTGAATGCGCTCGTAGCGGGTGAAACACTGTCGGCGTTCAGCGAAGGGCAGCAGCACCGGTTTGACCTGGTACGCTTTGCCGGTACTGCCGACCCGGCTGGCACCGAAGCCATTCTGGCGGTGAGAGGATCGCCGCAGGGCCTGAGGCCGGGCGGACTGCTGCCGGTCATGCTGGAACGGCCTGAGCGGGCGCAGACCGTGGCGATTCCCTTCAGCGCGCTTTACGGCGCAAACGCGGTCTACCTGATGAACGACGATAATCGTATGCAGCGTGTCGAGGTGGAGCGCATTGGCGAAGCCCGCGCCAGCAACGGCGAACGTCGCCTGCTGGTGTCCGGCGAGGCCCTGGTTCCGGGTGCACGGCTGATCACCACGCATCTGCCCAACGCCGTCACCGGCCTCAAGGTGGATGTGGCCGATCCCGGAGCTTCTGAGCAATGAGACGCGGGAAAGGTGTGATCGGGTTTTTCGTGCATCACCGGGTTGCCGCCAACCTGGTGATGCTGGTGATGCTGCTCGGCGGTGTGTTGGCACTGACCCGGATGAACATCCAGTTTTTTCCCACCTTTGCACTGGATATCGTCAGCGTTCGCGTGGTCTGGAGTGGTGCCTCCGCCGAGGATGTCGAGCAAGGCATTACCAACCCGCTGGAGCAGCGTTTGCGCAGTGTCGACGGTCTGAAAAAAATGACCTCCACCTCGGCCCAGGGCGTGTCGTCCATTACCTTGGAATTCGAGGAGGGCACTAATCCGATTCTGGCCCTGGACGATGTTCGCCAGCAGGTCGACGAATTCACCAACTTTCCTGCTGAAGCGGAGGAACCCCAGGTAACCCGGGTGGAGCGGTATGAGCCCGTGGCTCGGTTGCTAATGTCGGGTGACGTAGACCGAAGTGAATTGCGGCAAATGGCCTACCGTTTTGAGGATGAGCTGTTGCAGCGGGGAATCGATCGGGTCTCCATCCGTGGCCTTCCGGAACAGCAGATCAGTATTGATGTGCCGGTTGAACGGCTTGAGACCCTGGGGCTGTCGCTGGACCAGATTGCCGAGCGGGTTGCCGCCATTTCACGGGACCTGCCGGCGGGTATGATGGCCCAGCAGGACGCCACCCGTGAACTGCGGGCGGTGGAGCAGCGCCGCAGCCCCCAGGAATTCGAGAACATTCCGGTGCTCAGCGGCGAACGTATCCAGCTGAACCTGGGCGATATCGCGATTATCCGGCAGGAAGCCCGGGAGAGCCAGGTGTCTCTGGAGAAAGACGGCAACCCGGCGGTCGAGCTCCAGCTGCAGCGGTCGGAAAATGGCAACTCACTGGCGGCGGCGAAGGTGCTGGAAACCTGGCTGGCGGACACCCGGCCGCTGCTGCCGCCGACTATCGAGCTGGAGGTATATGACGAAACCTGGCAGCTGCTGGATGATCGTATCTCCCTGCTGGTGAACAACGGTCTGGGTGGTCTGGTACTGGTGGTTTGCCTGCTCTATCTGTTTCTGCCGGGTCGCGTCGCCATGTGGGTGGCCATCGGTATTCCGACCGCGTTTCTCGCCGCCATGGCGGTGCTCTGGCTGATAGGCGGGTCGATCAACATGATATCCCTGTTTGCCCTGATCATGGCGCTGGGGGTGATTGTCGACGACGCCATTGTGGTGGGGGAGGACGCCGATGCCCATGCCCGAATGGGGGAGGAATCCATTTACGCCTCCGAAGGTGCTGCCAAAAGGATGGTCTGGCCGGTGCTGGCGTCCTCCCTGACCACCGTTGCGGCCTTCATGCCCCTGCTGGTTGTGGGCGGCGTGATCGGCAATATTCTCGGCGACATTCCACTGGTGATGATCTGCGTTCTGGTGGCCTCCCTGCTGGAATGTTTCATTGTGCTGCCTGCGCACCTGCGGCACGCCTTTGTGCCCCGCCGCAAGAAAAAATCAGGGGAGGCAGAGACAGCGCCGAAAAAACCGGGCCCTGTGGAGCGTTTCCGGCGCGGCTTCGAGAAGAGCTTCGACCGGTTCCGGGAAGGCCGTTTCCGGCGCTTCTCTCGTTACAGCCTGGAGCATCGGGGCGCTACCGTAGCGACTGCGGTGGCTTTGGCCCTGTTGACCGTTGGCTTGCTTGCCGGTGGCCGGCTCGGCTTCAACTTTTTTCCAACCCCGGAGCCCTCGGTGTTTTACGCAAATGCCAGCTTCGTCGCCGGCACCGACCGGGGCACCGTGGACAGGTTTCTCGGCCAGATGCAGCGAACGCTGAACGAGACCGAGGCGGCCCTGGGCGGCGACTTCATTCTCCACGCGGTGACCACCCAGGGCGCAACTCTCGGGGCGGAAGGCAGCTCCCGCAGCGGTGACGAGCTGGGATCGATGATGATCGAGCTGGTGCCGTCGGACCGGCGATCGGTTCGAAATCCCGAGTTCATCACCGAATGGCGCAGCAGGCTGGAGATACCGGCCGGACTGGATAATCTGACGATTTCCGAACGCCAGGCGGGGCCACCGGGGCGCGACGTTAATGTACGACTGACCGGTGAAAACGCAGAAGACCTGAAGCGGGCCGCGGATGAGCTGGGTCAGGCGCTTGCCACCCTGCCGGGGGTACTGGATGTGGAAGACGATATGCCCTGGGGCAGGGAGCAGCTGATCTATCAGGTCAGCCCCTCCGGGAAGGCCCTGGGGCTGACCACCGCGGATCTTGGTAGGCAGCTGCGGGCCGCATTCGATGGCCGGGTTGCACAGATCTACCAGGACGGCCGTGACGAGGTCGAAGTGCGCGTGCAGTTGCCCCGGGATCAGCGGGAACGTCTGTCGACCCTGTCCCGGATGACTGTGCGGGTGCCCGACGGACGTTTTGTGCCGCTCAGTCAGGTAATGAATCTGGATCATCGCCAGGGCTTCCAGGCGCTGCGTCACGCCGATGGCAAGCTGGCGGTGGAGGTTACCTCAGGCCTGAATACGCGGGTCAGTACCACTGACCAGACTCTCGCCAGCCTGCAGGCGGAGGCATTACCGGACATTGCCAGCCGATACAACGTGCGCTACAGCTTCGAAGGCCGGGCCGCTGACCAGCGGGAAACCATGGCCGATATGAAAACCGGGCTGTTGATCGGCCTCGGACTCATGTATGTGGTGCTGGCATGGGTGTTTGCGTCCTGGAGCCTACCGTTGATTGTCATGGCGATTATCCCGTTTGCTCTGGTGGGTGCCTTGCTGGGGCACTGGCTGATGGGCCTGCAGTTAACCATTCTGTCACTGTTCGGGCTGTTTGGGCTGTCGGGTATTGTGGTCAATAACGCGATTATCCTCGTAGCTTTTTACAATCAGCAGCGGCAGAAAGGCCTGGGCATTACCGATGCGCTGAACGAAGCGGCGGTTCAGAGAGTCAGGGCGGTACTGCTGACCTCGCTGACAACCATTGGCGGCCTCCTGCCATTGTTGTTTGAAACGTCCCTGCAGGCGCAGTTCCTGATTCCTATGGCTACTTCCATTGCCTTCGGACTGGGTCTGTCGACGCTGCTGGTGCTGGTGGTTGTCCCGTCATTGCTGTCGTGGCTTGAACAGTACCGGGAATGGCGTGCCAGCCGGCGAGGGACGGTCGCCGAGCCCCTGGGGGCGCCCGAATAACCTGAGTGGAAGAGCATGGTGGAACCTGTACTTGTGGCCCGAGGCCTGAATAAACAGTTCCGCAGCGGTAATCAGCCGGTGTCGGTGCTGAGTGATCTCTCCCTGCGACTCGATCGCGGCGAATCCCTGGCGCTGACCGGTCGCTCGGGATCAGGCAAGAGTACGGTGCTCAATATCCTGTGTGGCCTGGAGCAGCCCGACGCCGGCCGGATTGAAGTACTGGGTGAGGCGTTTGACAGTCGGACCCAAGAACGGGGGCATCAGGCAGAGGCCCGCTGGGCAAAGCTCCGGAGACAACAGATTGGTGTGGTTTTCCAGGAAGCAAACCTGATGCCGGCCCTGTCATTGCTGGATAACGTCCGCCTGCGTGCCCGCCTCGCCGGACAGAATGACGACGACTGCCGGGACCGGCTGGAGCGCCTGGGTATCGGCGAGCTTGCTGGCCGCTATCCGGACCAGGTCTCGGGTGGCCAGCGGCAGCGAGCGGCCCTTGCCATGGCGTTTGCGATGAACCCGGCCCTGATTCTTGCGGATGAGCCCACAGGCAGTCTGGACCGGCACACCGCCGAAGCTGTTACCCGCCAACTGTTCGAGCTTCAGGCACGCCATGGCTGTAGCCTGATTCTTGCCACCCATGACACCGAACTGGCTACTCGATGCAGTCACCATCTGGACCTCGGGCACCAGCCCGGTTCCTGAGCCTATCATGACCCTGTTGGCCGCTCTGTTCAGCCACTATCGACGTCATCCCCTCCAGCTGCTGGCGCTGGCGGCCATGATTGTACTGGCCACCATGCTCTGGACTGGCGTTCACCATCTGACCAGCCAGGCCCGGGCCAGCCTTGATCAGAGCGAATCGGCGGTGGCAGAGCGCCAGCAGGTGATCCGGGCTGATGGTGAGCCGGTTTCCGTGCAGGACTTCGTGACACTCAGGCGCGCGGGCCTGTGTGTCATGCCCTGGCTGGAAGTGGCATTGTCCGGCGCCGGACGCGTAGTGGGTGTTGATCCCCTGGCGGCTGGCTGCTTTGATCGTGCGGATCAGGGCAATACGCCCTGGCGTGGTGAACTCAATGGTGCGCCCTTCGTGGATATCAGCGAAGCGGCCGAGCTGGCAGAGGCACAGGAACCCCCGGCGGGAGAGTTGTCGTTGCTGATTTCCGGGACCGACAGTGATGCCGGCTTGCCTCCGGGTTACCTGCTTGCTGCGTTTTCCCTCGGGCCCGACACCGGCGAGCTGGGCGAAAGCTTTCTGCTGAATCTGGACGCCCTTGGCGTGCTTGTTCTGCTGATCACCGCTTTGCTGCTGCGCAGTGTCTATCTGCTGGGTCTGGCCCAACGCCGGGAAAGTTTCGCATTGCTGCGGCGTTTTGGAGTCCCCCAGAGCCGGATCAGCCGCCTGCTGGTGTTTGAGATTATGGCGTTGGCCCTGGTATGCATCGTCCCCGGTGTCTGGCTTGGTCGTTGGCTGGCGACGGGCCTGGGGAGCGGGTTCGGGCGAGCCCTGGAAGGGCTTTTTGATACGCCGCTGTATGCCGGGCGGGGCGGCGGCTGGTTGGTGCCGGTTGCCACCATGCTGGCGGTCGTTCTGGTGGCGTGCCTGGCGGACTATCTCCGGCCCCTGGCCCGGCGATTGGCTGTTGCCGGCCCGCCGCAGGGCCTGTTACCCGTGCTTTTTTTGCTTGCAGGGATTGCCCTGTCAGTCTGGGCGCCGGGCCTGGTGTGGCTGTTCCTCGCTGTGGCCATGGTGTTTGTCGCGGCTGGCATTCTGGCGCCGTTTTTGATCTCCCTGTTGGCGGACTGGCGAGCCGGGCGCGAGTCAGATCCGCTTGCGCGCTGGCGCCACCGGGAACTCTCCGTACTGGCGCGGCGCCTGGCTCTGCCCTTGGTAGCGCTCCAGTTTGCCATGGCTATGGTGCTGGCAGTCCAGGCACTGGTTACCACCTTCGAAAGCACTTTTGATCAATGGCTGGCGCAACGGCTGGAGGCAGAGTATTACATTGAAGTTCCTGAGGGCGCAGATGCCGGTGCGGCGGCAGCTTGGCTGATGGAACAGCCGGCGCTCAAAGCTTCGGGGCGCTGGCATCGGGTCATCCGGGGTGAAGCAGCCCTGACGAATTCGTTTGGAAAGCAGGGGCCGGTGGTGGATGTGTTTGCACTGAGCCCCATTGGCCCTCTGGTGACCGGCTGGCAGCTGTTTGAATCGGTGAATTCGCCCTGGCAGAGCCTGGCAGAGGGGCCGGGCGTGATGGTGAATGAACAGCTGGCGCGCCGGTGGTCGGTGGCCATTGGCGATACGCTTCCGCTGCAACTGGGCCAGCAGGTTAGCGAGTTCCCGGTCCTGGCGATCTACCCGGATTATGGCCGGCCTGCCGGCGAGATTCTGGTTCACGCATCGGCGCTGCCCCCGGATTTCCGGGTCAGCTTTCAAAGTCTGTCGATATCACCGGGAACAATGTCGATAGAGGCCATCAGCCGCAATCTGAAACGGATCTGGAGCGTAGAGCAGCTCACGGTGCGGGACAACCGGGCGATCGAGGCCCTGGCCTCCGCTATCTTTGACCAGACCTTTCTGCTGACCCGGGCAATGACGATTTTGACCCTGATACTGGCGGCTATTGCCCTGTTGATGATGGGCTGGGTGTTGTTCTCTACCCGGGCCTGGTACTTCCGGCTGCTGGTTGTCTGGGGGCTGCCGCGCCGGCAGGCCGCAACCCAGCTGACCCGGCTGGCACTGTCACTGACTACGGCCATTGCCCTGCTGGCACTGCCCCTGGGGGTGTGGCTGACCTGGGTGCTGGTGCATCGTATCAATCCCCTGGCCTTCGGCTGGTCCCTGCCGATGGCAGTTTATCCGGGGTTCTGGCTGGAGCTTGGTGCACTAAGCCTGTTGGTGGGGCTGAGTATTGCCCTGCTGATGCGCCGGCAGCTGAACAGCCCTGCGTCGGCACCGGAGAGTGCCAGTGCCCTGTCCGGAGGTGAACGATGAGCCGGTTCTTCTGGCTGGTGTTAGTAGCTGTTTTGGCAGGCTGCTCCGAGCAAACTGGGCAAGGTGGCTTTGCCGGGCTGACCGGAGTTGCGGATTCGCGGGACGAGGTGCCATTTTTGCAGCCCGGTCCGGGAGACCAACTGGGGTTTCCTGAAGATTTTGGCCCTCATCCCCAGCATCGGATTGAGTGGTGGTATCTGACCGCCAATCTGGAAACTGCAGGAGGTGATCCCCTGGGCTTGCAATGGACCCAGTTCCGGCAGGCCATCAAACCAAGGCCAGCAGATGCTAAACCACCCGATGCCGAAAACTGGCCATTGGAGGCGGCCTGGATGGCCCACGCCGCAGTGAGCTTCGACGGCCGGCACTATTTCGCCGAAAAACTGGCCCGGGGAGACGTCGGCCATGCCGGGGCCCGCGCCGACCCTCTGGCGGTCTGGCTCGACGATTGGCAACTTGCTGAGTCTTCCGAAGACGGGTTGTGGCGTTTGCAGGTAGAGGCGGACAGCTGGTCCTACGACCTTTCCCTTCAAATCAGTGGCAATCCGGTAGCCCATGGCGACCAGGGTTTCAGTGCCAAATCGGCTACTGGCGAGGGCTCCATGTATTTCAGTCTGGTGGACATCCGGATTGCCGGAACGGTTACCGTCGGGGGCAAGGCCGTGGACGTCTCCGGCCGGGGTTGGTTCGATCGGGAGTGGAGCAGTCAGTTGTTGAAAACCGGCCAGCAGGGCTGGGACTGGTTTGCACTGCATCTTGAGGACGGCCACAAGCTGATGGCCTTCCGTTTGCGTGAGGATGAACGGAATTTTCTCTCCGGCAGCTGGATTGCGCCGGATGGCTCGGTGACGTCGCTGGAGCCGGACCAGATTGAGCTCACCGGGAGGGATTGGCGGACCTCTGAAAACGGCCGTGTCCCAGGACAGTTCCGGCTACAGATACCCGATCATGGTGTGGATGTCAGCGTGTCGGCACCGCCCGGCCAGTACTGGAACGACGGGCTTTACCCCTACTGGGAAAGCCCGGTGACCGTGGAAGGCTCCCATGCTGGTGTGGGCTATATGGAGCTGACCGGCTATGGACGATAAGCCCGTGCAGATCAGCGAATGGTGGGCGGTTTCAGGTCGCTGAACAGCGTCTGGAGGCCGCGATGCCAATCGGCCCGCAACTGATGGAAGTAATCGTTGTGGTCGTCGACCTGTTCAATGAAGCAGGGTTTGAGCTGATCATTACGATAGATCGCCACATCCAGCGGCATGCCCACTGAGAGGTTGCTTTTCATGGTGGAGTCGAAGGAAATCAGCGCGCACTGGTAGGCCCGCTCCAGAGGCGTATCGAAACTCATTATCCGGTCGAGTATCGGTTTGCCGTACTTGGATTCGCCAATCTGGAAGTAGGGGGTTTCCCGGGTGGCCTCGATAAAGTTGCCCTCCGGGTAGACGTTGAACAGCCGTGGATTCTCGCCGCGAATCTGCCCGCCCAGAATCATCGAGCAGCTGAAATCCACGTGGCTGATCTTGCCGTCTGGATTGTCCCGTCGGATGACTTCCCGCATGGTCTGCCCTACAAGCTCGGCTGCCTCGAACATGGAGGGGGCGTTCAGCAGGTTGAGATCCTTGGTGCCGCTTCGTTTATCCAGCAGGCTGATCACGCTCTGGCTTGTGGCAAGGTTACCGGCGGACAGTATAACCAGTTCGCGCTCTCCTTCCTGCTCAAAGACGTGCATTTTCCGGAACGTGGAAATCTGGTCGAAACCTGCATTGGTGCGGGAATCGGATGCGAATACAAGGCCATCGGCCAGTCGCATCGCCACACAATAGGTCATAAGCGGGTATCCTCGGGAACAGACTGAACGGCGTCAGTTTACCCGGTTTTTCAGAGAAATCATGCGGCGCGTTCGTCTTTTTAATCGGCTTTGCCCGGTTACTGACTCTCACTTGCGGGGGTGACCCACGCTCTGGTGTGAAGACGCTCGGTCCCGCCCCCGCTGCGCATTCCTCTTACCGGCGCCGCATCCAGATAATCCAGACCCGTCGCCAGTTTGATATGGCTTTCTGCCACGTTCAGCAGGTTCACCACGTCAAAGGTGTGCCAGTTGCGGCCCAGCCAGACCTCTGCCCAGGCATGAGTGGCCAGGTGGTCTTCGCTGTTGGTATGGATATAGCCACTGACATAACGCACTGGCACGCCGATGTACCGGCAGCAGGCGATAAACACGTGGGTATGGTCCTGACACACCCCCCGTTTCTGGTCAAAGGCTTCCGCCGCGGTGTGGGTGACGGTGGTAGCGCCGGGCATGAACTCGATGTGTTCCAGGATCCGGTTCATCATTCGCACCAGGCTGCGTTTGTTCGCAGAGAACTGCTTGGCAAACTGCTTGATAGGCTTGTTCACTTCAGTCAGCGGCGTTGGACGCAGGAAAACTTCCGGCGGGAAGGGTGAATCATCCTTGGTCAGAGGCTTGCCCGTCAGGTCTACGATGCCCTCTGCCGTCAGCGTGATTTCGGAAACCGGTTTGTCCATGGTCATCACGGTAACCTGGTTGCCGAATCCGTCCGTCATCATGCTGGTGTCGCCGGGGGTACGCAGATTCCAGGCAAGAATACGCTGCTGGGGCGTGTTGCGGGGCGTCAGCCTCAGGTATTGGATGCTGGTCTGGGTGGGTTCGTCATAGGTATAGGTCGTTTCGTGGCGAATTTTCAGTTTCATGCCTGCCACCCCATATAGTCCTTCTGGATCTGTGCGGAAATGTCCTGAATCCGCTCCAGGAAGTCGGTCAGGTATTCGTGCAGGCCACGTTCGGCTATGTAGTCCCGGTCGCCGTAATGAATATTGGCGTACAGGCTGTTGGCCATTCGTCTGGCTCTCCTGGCATCACCGCTGTCGACAAGTTCCAGCAGTGCCACAATTTCATGCAGGCAGGCGTGCAGGGAACGGGGTACGTCCAGCTCCAGTATCAACAGTTCGGCGACGTTCAGCGGCAATATGTTGGGGCCGTAAATCTGTTGGTAGGCTTCGAATGCCGCCAGTGAATGCAGCAGTGCGGTCCACTCGAAAAAGGAGCGGGTCGCGTGCTCGTTATGGGATGCGCTGGCCATTTCATGCCGGATGTCCAGCACCCGGGCGGTGGTGTCGGCTCTTTCGATAAACGTACCCAGACGCATGAAATGAAAGGCGTCGGTTCGAAGCAGAGTGCCATAGGCGGCGCCCCGGAAGATGTGGGAGCGGGCCCGGGTCCAGTCAAAGATCTGGCTGGCATTGGATTCAGTAACGCCAGTCTTGCGTAACTCCTTCATTTCAATGTACGACAGGTTGATGCTTTCCCACACGTCTGCGGACAGGCTGCCGCGTACATGAAGTGCGTTGTCCCGGGCGCTTTGAATGATGTTGAACACGCTGGCGGGATGGCGGTCATCCAGCAGCATGAAGTCGATCAGGTTCTGGGGGGTCACATCGCCGTAGAGTTTTTCGAATTCCCCGGACGTGCCGGTGACCAGCAGAGGCACGGATAGCTGCTCTTCCCGGTCTTCCGGAACATCGATCAGCGCCATGGTCAGGCTGATGTCCAGCAGGCGGGCCTGGGATTCAGCGCGTTCCAGATAGCGGGCCATCCAGAACAGGCTGGATGCGTCGCGGCTCAGCATAAGTCGTCCTCCAGCACCCAGGTGTCCTTCGTTCCGCCGCCCTGGGACGAGTTCACCACCAATGAGCCTTCCTTCAATGCCACCCTTGTAAGTCCACCGGGCACCATCTGGACTTTCTTGCCGCTCAATACAAAGGGCCTGAGGTCGAGGTGTCTTGGTGCGATCCCCTCCTCCACAAACGTGGGGCAGGTAGAGAGACTGAGAGTCGGCTGGGCGATGTAGTGATGGGGCTTTGCTTTCAACAGGTCGCGGAAATGACTGATTTCCTTCTTGGAGGCTCTGGGCCCGATCAGCATGCCGTAGCCGCCTGCGCCCTGGGCTTCCTTGACTACCAGTTCCGGCAGGTGCTCCAGCACGTATTTCAGATCCTTGGGTTTGCGGCACTGCCAGGTTGGCACGTTTTTCAGAATCGGCTCCTCGCTCAGGTAAAAGCGGATCATGTCCGGGACGTAGGGATAAATGGACTTGTCGTCCGCCACGCCGGTGCCCATGGCGTTGGCCAGCACTACGTTGCCACTGCGGTAGGCGCCGTAAAGGCCGGGCACGCCCAGCATGGAGTGCGGGTTGCCGGACAGAGGATCCAGGAAGTCATCGTCAATCCGGCGATAGATGACATCCACCTGCTGGGGCCCGATGGTGGTCTTCATGAAGACCTTGTTCTTGCGCACGAACAGGTCGGCACCTTCCACGAGTTCCACGCCCATCTGGCGGGCCAGGAAGGCGTGCTCGAAATAGGCACTGTTGAAGCGGCCCGGTGTCAGGACCGCGACGGTGGGGTTGGGCTTCAGTGATGCGGCCCGCAGGGTTTCACCCAACAGCGCCGGGTAATGATCCACCGGGGCCACCGGTGCTTCCGCAAAAAGTTCCGGAAAAAGCCGCATCATCATCCGGCGGTTTTCCAGCATATAGGATACGCCGCTCGGGCAGCGCAGGTTGTCTTCCAGCACGTAAAAATCGCCGTCGTTGTTGCGGATCAGGTCGATGCCGGCGATATGGGAGTAGAGGTTGCGGGGCAGTTTCAGGTTCTGCATCCCGGGCTGGTACTGGGGGTTGGCAAATACCTGCTCGGCGTTGATGACTCCCGCTTTTACGATGTCGAAGTTGTGGTAGATATCATGCAGGAAGCGGTTGAGCGCATTCACCCTTTGGCGCAGACCACTCTGCAGCTTGTGCCAGTCCGAAGCAGAGATGACCCTGGGGATCAGGTCGAAGGGGATGAGACGATCCGTGCCCTCATCCTGGCCATAGACGTTGAAGGTGATGCCCAGACGCTGGAACAGCACATTGGCTTCACGGCGCTTTTCAGCGATCAGATCCTCGTCCGAGTTGATCAACCAGTTCTCGAGGGTTCGGTAGTGAGGGCGGACGCGATTGTTGGGGTCGAACAGCTCGTCGTAGAGACCGTCCTCCGGAGTTTTTATCAGCATGGTTACACACTTCTCCCTTGGCGGCGTTTATGACGCCGTGTCTGATATCCGGTTTCAGTTCGTTAGAAAGTTCTGTGTAAAACCGCAGCAAATGGTGGGCCAGTATTTGCATTTGGCGGGCAGACCTCAGACTTCAGTAAAGGAGCAGACAGGGGCTTTGTCAAAAACGGGGGGAGTGGCGCGCGTGGCTCACTCCCCCGAAGGGAGGAAAAAGGATTAATCAGTGGCGTTGGCACCGATGCGGTGGATGCTCAGGTCGGCGCCGTTGAATTCTTCCTCTTCGGTGAGGCGGATGCCGGAAACGGCCTTGACCGCACCGTAGACCGCCAGGCCACCGATGAAAGCCACCGCGACGCCGGCAATGGAGCCGATGATCTGGGAGGTCAGGCTGACGCCGCCAAGGCCACCCAGGGCTTCCTGGCCGAAGATGCCGCAGGCGATTGCACCCCAGACACCACAGACGCCATGAAGCGGCCAGACACCCAGTACATCGTCCAGGCGCTCGATCCGGTCCTGAGCCCAGTCAAACAGAAAGACGAAGAGCGCACCGGCAACGCCACCGGTGATCAGTGCACCGACAGGGTGCATCAGGTCGGAGCCTGCACAGACAGCCACCAGGCCGGCGAGCGGACCGTTGTGAATGAAGCCGGGGTCCTTCCGGCCCACAAACATGGCAACCAGCACGCCGCCTACCATGGCCATCAGGCTGTTGACGGCGACCAGGCCGCTGATGCCGTCCATGGTCTGGGCAGACATCACGTTAAAACCGAACCAGCCGACGGTCAGAATCCAGGCGCCAAGGGCCAGGAAGGGGATGCTGGACGGGGCGAAGGCCACCACCCGGCCGTTGCGATAACGTCCGTTACGGGCTCCCAGCAGTAGAACGGCGGCCAGGGCGATCCAGCCACCGACGGCGTGCACTACAACGGAGCCGGCGAAGTCATGGAAAGGTGCACCAAACTGGTTCTCCAGCCAGCCCTGGAAACCGTAGTTGCCGTTCCAGATCATGCCTTCGAAAAACGGATAGACAAAACCGACGATCACTGCAGATGCAATCAGCATTGGGTAGAAGCGGGCGCGTTCGGCGACGCCACCGGAGACGATCGCGGGAATGGCCGCGGCAAAGGTCATCAAAAAGAAGAACTTCACCAGTTCGTAACCGTTGCTGGCGGTAAGCTCGCTGGCACCGGTCATGAAGTGGCTGCCGTAGGCCACGTAGTAGCCGATAAAAAAGTACATCACGGCGGAGACGCCGAAGTCGGTCATGATCTTGACCAGGGCATTAACCTGGTTCTTGTGCCGTACGGTGCCGACTTCGAGGAAGGCAAAGCCGGCGTGCATCGCCAGCACCATAATGGCGCCGATAAGAATGAACAGCGTGTTGGCGCTTTCGGTCAGCGTGTGAACTGCACTGGTGATATCCACTGGGTGATCTCTCCTGAATGGTTAAACGACGTGCCCCGGGGGCGACAATGCATTCAAAGAGGGCAAGCTAAGCAATAGATGTTCCAAAATAATGCATAGGCAGGAAGTTCGGGGGCTAAGAGAGATCGTTGGGTAGAAGCGCCATTACATTAAGCTCGAAAGCGCACGAAAGTAGTGCGCAATGAGCGAATGTGGGCTTTTATGGTGCGCTACCAGGAGATCCGATTGCCGGAGGGGCCCGGTTCTATGGTGGGCTCGAGAAGCGGCTCCTGTTGACCAGAGGGCGCGGAGCCAATCAGTTCCCTAAGCCGCAGAATCTCCTCCTGAACCTTGTCGGACAGGTCGAGGATGATCTCGACCCGTCGGTTTCGGGCCCGGTTTGCAGCAGATGTGTTGGGCACCAGGGGCTGGGTGTCGGCCTTGCCGGTGACGCTGACCCGGTCTGCCTCCAGTTGACCGCGGGCCAGCAACACATTGGCCACGGCGGCCGCCCGGGCGGCGGACAGATTCCAGTTGCTGGCAAACTGGCTGGTATTGATCGGCAGGTCGTCGGTGTGGCCTTCGATGGCGATGTCGCCGGGCATGTCCGCCAGTATCGGAGCCATGTCCAGAAGCAGTCCCTCGAAATCATAGGTTACGTTCGCTGACGCAGAGCCAAACGAGCCCTTTTCCTCGATACGGATGATAATACGTGTCTGGTCCTGAGTGACGCTGATGCGGCCCTCGGCAATGGCCGGTTCCAGCACCTCGAGAATTCTGTCGACGCGCTCGTCCATCTGTTCCTGAACGGCTTCTGCAATTGCCTTGGCTTCGGGACTTTTCAGCGTTTCCAGTTCCGGCTCTTCCGTGGTGGTGGTCTGCTTTACCTGTTCCAGCACGGTGGGCTCGGGCGGCGCCGGGGAAAACTTATCGAAAATCGGACTGGTGCCCTGTGGGATTTCCAGTGCGGGCACTTCACGCTGAACGCCAAAGGCTTTGGAGAGCTCCCCGGCGATCTGCTTGAACTTCTGTGCGTCGATTTCGGAGAACGACAGCAACAGCACAAAAAAGCACATCAGCAGAGACATAAGGTCGGCAAAGGTGACGACCCAGGCCGGAATCCCCGGTTTCTCCTCCTCGGGCAGTTCATCCATGATTGCTAACCTGTGGCCTCTTCAGTTTGCCCCTGCTTCTCACGCTGCTTTGGCGTCAGGTAGCTGGACAGCATCTGTTCCACAACCCGCGGATTGGTGCCTTCCTGGATCGCCACCAGCGCATCAATGTAGAGGGACTGCAGGCGGGCCTCTTCGGTCATCCGCAGTGACAGCTTATCGGCTATGGGCGTTGCAATCATGGTGGCGATCATTGCGCCATAGAGGGTCGTGAGCAGCGCTACCGCCATGGCGGGGCCGATGGACTTCGGGTCTTCCATGTTGGACAGCATCTGGACCAGACCGATCAACGTGCCGATCATGCCCATGGCCGGCGCCACATCCGCCAGGGCGGTAAAGACCTTGGCGCCGGACCGGTTGTGATCGAGGGTCATCAGCCGTTCTTTGTTCAGCAACTGTTTGATAGTGTCGCCATTGTGGCCATCCACCAGCATCTGGATGCCCTGGCCAAGAAATTCGGTGGAAACATCCCGGCCTTCCAGGCCAAGCACGCCCTGCTTTCTCGCGACCTGGGCAACCTCTACCAGCTCATCAATGCTGTCCAGCATGTCCGGTAACCGGAACTTGAACGCCCGGGCGGCCGCTTTGAAGGCTCCGAAAAACTGGACAAAGCTGAACTTCGCCAGCACCACGAGGAGGCTGCCGCCCACAACGATCAGCAGGGACGCAGGGTTTATGAAGACATCAGGCGAAACACCAAGGATAACCGCAGAGGAAATAAGAAGCAGTGCACCGAGCAGTCCAATCAGGGTTGCGAAGTCCAAGACTCCTCCTTGTGTTCTTTCCAGGCTGCGTAACGCAGAAGGTCGGATTCGACCATCGTCAGGCAGAGGGCAACAACGCCCGCATCGTCAATAAAACCAAAACCCAGAATAAGATCCGGAATTACGTCCAGCGGGTTCAGCACGTATACCAGCGCACCGGCGATGGCCGCGATGCTTTTCCACGGCACAGCACGGTAATTGCCTTGCCAGTAGTCACGGAGCATGGAAAACATCAGGCGTATATCGGAACTGAAACGCATCAGCTTGCCGCTGTTGCGGACTTTCTCTTCAATGGCCTGTTGTTTCTCGAGTAATTCGTTGACGTCCTGCTCTCTCACTTTGCCTGCTTCACGGTCAAGCTGCTGTTTTGCTTTGCGATCATTGAATATGGCCATGCAACCGTCGTCCTGTCCGGCATTAATTAGCGAGCCTATCTTCTAACAGGCGCCCTCTGAAGCCAAGGGTTGAAACCGGCCCGCCCGAAGCATTTATACTAACTGGATGGAGAAGTTCATCAAACGTAACGCCGCCTCGTATTCCGACGCGCTGATTCGGGAAGCCCAGGGCCTGCGACTGCTCGATGATACGCTTCGCGCTGCTGGCGTTGAGGGGCCTGGCGCCGTTCGGGTTCCTGAAGTTCTCAGTGTCTCGGAATCGGAACTGGTTATCCCCCGCATCAACCCGGCACCTGCCACCCCCGAGAAGATGGCTGCGCTGGGTGAAGGCCTGGCGCGTATGCATAGGCTGCCTATCGATCGGTATGGGCTTGACGCGGACAACATGATCGGGCTTTCTCGACAAAAGAACACCCTGATGGATCACTGGGGAAAATTTTTCCTGGAATACCGGCTGAGGCCTCAGGTGTCGATGATTGCCGACGGCGGAGTACGCGACGAATTCGAATCCACCCTGGATGCCTGCGGTGAGAGAGTGCAGGTATTCCTTGATGAGCATTGCGATCATCCCAGTGTGCTCCATGGAGACCTGTGGTCGGGAAATGCGATTTTCGACCGCGATGGCCCCTGGCTGATTGACCCGGCCGCCTACTATGGCGACCGGGAAGCCGATCTGGCCATGACTCATTTGTTTGGCGGCTTCTCGCCGGATTTCTACCGAGCCTACCATGCGGTCTATCCCCTGACGGCAGCATACGAGCGGAAGCGGCCCGTCTATAACCTCTACCATACGCTCAACCACTACAATCTGTTCGGCGATTCCTACCTTGGAGCCTGTCGTCGCAACCTTGGCGCCGTTCAGCAAATCTAGCTTCCCGGTCTATCGCTTATACTGGGTAGGGCAATAACCACGAATGACGCCCTCCGGCCGCAGGGCGCGATGCTTGGTTTTACGACCGCTAACCCGCTTTCGCCAGAGCCGGAAACTGGCCGGCTTCAGCGAGCGACGCATCACCCGGATCACTTCCTTCTCTGGCAGACCATAAAGCGCCTCAATGGCTTCAAAGGGCGTGCGGTCTTCCCAGGCCATTTCAATAATCCGGGACAGTTCCGGTTCCTCGAGTTCGGTTGTTTTCATAGAAATCCAGGCTATCCAACAAAAATTCGTTTCGCCAGGGGCGCCCCTCGTAGACCCAAAAACGAGAGGGACGTCATCAATCCACCGATCATTGCACCCACAACGCCACAGGTGAGTACGTCCTGGCCGGTCAGATACAGGCCAGGAACCTCGGTTTTCGGCCGCAGCCATTGCTGGTCGAAGCGTTCCGGGGTGTGGTCCAGGCCGTAGAGTTCGCCCCGTTCATAGCGGCAGAACCAGGCGGTAGACAGGGGAGTGGAGGTTTCCAGGTAGTCCACTTTGCCGCGCAGATGGGGAAGTTTTTCGTAGACCACCTCCATGATGCGATCGGTGATGTCGTTCTTCAGCGCTTCATAGTCACCGCCGCGCTTGCCCCAGGTGGTGTCTTTCCAGGCTTCGAACATTTCCCAGGTGGTGGGTGCCACCACTTCGATGGTGGAGGTGCCGGGCCACCGGTTTTGGTAGTCCGGGTCCTTGGCGGCGGGAAAAGACACGTAAACGACCGGGAAGTCAGCGCTGGTGTCCTCAAGGAAGGCTTCCACATTGTCGTCGTGATGGGCGCTGGGATAGATCCAGAAGTTGGTTCGGGGCAGCCCGAGCTGCTCCGGCGTGCCCTTCAGGCCCAGATAGAGCCCGATATGGGGCATGGACTGCCGGATATGCTGACGTTTTGTCTGATAGCCACATTTGTCAGCGATGCCCGGCGGCAGCAGTTTTTCAAAGGTGTTGATCACGCCGGCGTTACTGATGACGGTGTGGGCCTTGATGTCCTGGCCATCGGCCATTCTCACACCGACGGTTTTGCCTTTGTGGATGAGGATCTCGGCTACGTCTGCATAGGTAAACACCTCGCCCCCGGATTGCTGGATTACGGGGATGATGGTCTTGGCGATTTCCGACGCGCCGCCGACCGGGTAATAACCGCCATGGATGTAGTGTTTGGCGATGAGCGCGTGAATCATGAAGCTGGACTGCTTGGGGGTAACCCCGCAGTCGCCCCACTGGCCGGTAATGGCGCCGATCAGCTCCTCGTTGTCAGTCAGTTCCCGCAACACTTCATAAGTGGTTTTGTTAAAACAGTCCGGCAGGGTCATGTCCAGACCCTTGCCGATCAGCGGTTGCAGCAGCCCGGGCGAGATTTTGGACAGGGTATACCACTGCATGCCTCCGGCGACCTTGCTTAGCAGGCTGATGTACTGATCAATGGCTTCTTCCTCATCCGGGAACTCGCTGACCAGCGAATAGCGGAAGCCGGCTTTCCCGGCGCGCAGGTTGACGACTTTATCGCCCAGGAAAAAACGGTCGTAGTTCTCGTCCATTGGCGCCCAGTGCAGTTTGCCGTCGGTAATATAGTCGAACAGCTTTCGGCCCAGGGTGTTGGGGCTGCCCATGTCGCCAATGTAGTGAACCCCCACGTCCCATTCGTAGCCGTTGCGGGCGTAGCTGTGGGTATAGCCGCCGGCGGTGTAGTGCTGCTCCAGTACCAGCACCTTTTTACCCGCTTTCGACAGGCAGGCGGCGGTGGTCAGTCCGCCGATGCCGGAGCCGATCACGATGGCATCGTAGGGGCCGTCCAGGCGGTTGGCGCGGTATCGGCGACCGATCCGTATCGTGCTGGGTTTCATATCAGAGAGTCCTCACCACCACGCCTTGCCCCACATTTCCGGGTTGGCCCAGTTTTTCGGGTTGTTCCAGGCGCGCTTATGGTTGTAGTTGTCGATGTTGTAGGTGTAGAGCGTCAACGCCCGGCCATTATCGTCAAGCTCGGCCTGACGGCGGAACCCAAGCCCGATGAAATCCTTGAAGTCCCAGCCCTGCTCGGGATCGACCACGACAGCGATCTGGTGAGTGCCGTAGTTACGAAGCTGACCCAGCAGCATTTCCCCCTCGCCATGGGCGAGTTCCTCCAGGGTATGGGTGATAAGGGCAAGATCCTGTGTTTGCGGTAGTGGAAAGGCCGAGTTCGGGGACCGGGCATCCAGGGTAATGACGTAGGACGTCTTGCGATGCTGATGCCAGTGCTCTCCCACTTCTACGGCAATATCGCCGCATACCACCAGGCTCTCGGGCTGGCAGGTGTCCACGATGCGGGCAAGCGCCTGATGGCTGGTGGTCATGGCTGGCGTGTCCTTTAACAAGAGCGTGGGTGGATGAGTATTACACCGGCCAGTCAGCCGCATCAACCAGATGCAGTCCAACGGGCTGATCGGCTTTACCGTTCCAGCGGGCCACGAATTCGCCGTCGGGGTCGTATTCCCGGGCCTGTTTTTCCAGGTTGAACTGCCGCAATCCGCGGGGGTCGGCACCCACGCCTGCCAGATACTGCCAGTTGCCCCAGTTGCTTGCCACGTCGTAGTCGATCAGCTGCTCCTGAAACCAGGCCGCGCCGTATCGCCAGTCGAGTTCCAGTTCGTTGACAAAACAACTGGCCACCAGCTGGCGGGCCCGGTTGCTCATGTAGCCGGTTTCCCGCAGCTGATTCATGGCGGCATTGACCAAGGGGTATTCGGTGTTGCCCTGGCACCATGCCATGAATCGATGGCCGTAAAAGGTCCAGGGTCGGCGCTTGCGCTGCACGCCGTCTCGTCTGAACAGGTTGGCCCCATGTTTCAGGGCATACCAGTAATAATATTCCCGCCAGAGTAGTTCGAACCAGAGCCAGTAGGTGGATTCATTGCTGGTCTCGGTTCGCTCGTACTCTTCAATGGTTTTCGCCACCTCCCGCGCTGATAAACAGCCATTGGCCAGCCAGGGTGAAAACTTGGACGACGCGTCCCAGGTGTCCAGCGCATTGCGGGTTTCCTTGTAAGTGGCAATGCTGTGGTTCTGGAAGACGAATTCTTTCAGCCGGGCCAGGCCGGCATCCTCGCCGCCCCGAAAGGCGATGGCGTGTTTTGGTTCCGGAATTGGCGGGCATTCACCGCGGTTATCCTCCGGGAATCCCGGGGGAGGTGGCAGCGCCGTCAGGATTCGGATGCGCAACGCCTCTGAATGGCGCTGCCCGGCTTTTTCCACCTGTTTGCGAAACTGCGAAAAGGTGCCCGGCAGGTCCTCCAGCGTCATGGGCAGGGAGCCTTCGGTGAACAGACTGAGAGTTTCGAATTGCTGGAAGGTTGTGCGGGGTAAGCGGTCTTTCACCGACTGCCATTGCCCGGCCTCTTCAGTGCCGGGCTGGCGGGAACGGATGACCCGATCCATGGAAAAATTTTGCACCAGCTCCGGCAAGACCGTCTCTGGTTCGCCGAATGCAATGTGAAGGCGCTGGCCCAGAGGACGAAGGCTCTTTTCCAGGGCCATCAGGCTCTGCCACAGAAAACGCCACCGGTGGCTTCCCATGGCACGGCACTGAAGCGGACCCGGTTTGAACCAGCGGGGGTCCACGACGTAGACGCAAAGCAGCATGTCCGACTGCGACGCGGCCAGCATGGCAGCGTTGTCGTGCAGGCGAAGATCCCGCGTCAGCCAGTAGAGGGTCTTCATAGCTATCAGCCTTGTCTATGGTTTTGATAGAAAAGTAATACGGTAAAACACTGAATATGGTTTTGAGAAAACCAATAGATAATGGCTATAATTCGCAACCATACCGATTGCCACAGAACAGGATGTCCGTGGTCAGATCCTCAGGACCTCTTTGAGAAGAAAAGAATGTTTTTGACGAAGCAAAGAACGGCCGAACTGGCCGATTATCGGCAACGCGTGCATCACTGCGAGGCTGTGCAGGAGGCGATCTCAAGCGCCATGGCAACCATCGAATTTTCCCCGGATGGTGTCATTCTGGCGGTAAATGAACTGTTTCTTGACGTGATTGGTTACTCGCGGGATGAAGTTTTGGGGAAGCACCACAGCCTTTTCTGTGACCCGGACTATGCACGCTCCAGCGAATACCGCGAGTTTTGGGAGGTACTGCGCAGTGGCCGGTCTCACGCTGGCACTTTTCCCCGGCGGGGCAAAAAAGGCGACAAGCTGTGGCTGGAAGCAACCTACTTCCCGATCAAGGATGAACAGGGCCGGATTGAACGGGTGATGAAAATCGCTTCGGACGTAACGCCGGAGCACGACCGTCTGCGGGATCAGGAAGCGGCGTTCAAAGCCATCAACCGGTCCATGGCCACCATCGAGTTTGAGCCGGATGGCACTATTATCCGGGCCAATCAGAATTTTCTCGATGCCATTGGTTACCGGGAAGAGGAGGTGCGCGGTAAGCATCACCGTATCTTTTGCGATGGGGATTTCTACCGCGAGCATCCGGACTTCTGGGAGAACCTTGCCAAAGGCGAGTTTAAAAGCGGACAGTTCCGGCGCATCCGGTCAGATGGCTCAGACCTGTGGCTCGAAGCCAGCTACAACCCGGTTTTTGATGAGCAGGGCCGGGTTGAAAAAGTGATCAAGTTTGCCAGTGATATAACTGGCCGGGTAGAGACGGCCATAAAGACCCAGGACGCCGCCACGGTTGCCTCGACAACGGCGACCCAGACCCGGGCCGTAGCCAAACGTGCCATGGAGGCGCTTCAGCATTCCAGGTCCACTTCCGAGCAGATTGAGGCGGGAGTCGACAGGGCAAAGGCGATCATTGCGGATCTGAACGAACGTTCCCAGAGTATCGAAAAAATGGTTGGGACCATCGCCGGGGTGGCGGACCAGACCAATCTGCTGGCGCTGAACGCCGCCATTGAGGCAGCCCGCGCCGGTGAGCATGGGAGAGGTTTTGCCGTCGTTGCTGATGAAGTTCGCACGCTGGCTGCCAATACAGGCGTCGCCACCAAAGAAATTGCGGACGTCATTCATGCGATTCTGGAGCTTTCAGGGGGCGTCGAGCGTCAGGTTGGGGAGGTCCTTGGAAAGGCCGTTGAAGGCAGAAAGCAGGTGATAGACGCTGAGTCGATCGTTGCTGAAATCCAGGGCGGTGCGACCGATGTGCAGAATGCGATCGATGAAATCGGCCGGTGATGCTGTCTTAACGGGACGCCGCCCCAGAAGGGCGGCGTCGTGACGGATTCAGCTTGTACAGCTCCGGTTTACAGTTCCTGGGCAGTGGGCCGCAGGATAATCTCGTTGATATCGACATCGGCCGGTTGCTCGATGGCGTAAACGATGGCCCGTGCCACGGCGTCGGCATCAATCGCAACACTGTACAGATCCTCTGCCGCTTTCTTGGCATCCGGATCGGTGATAGTGCTGGTGAGTTCGGTCGCTACGGCACCCGGTGAGATGTTGGTGCTGCGAATCTCGTCACCGGCTTCCATGCGCAGACCTTCCGAGAGGGCCTTGACTGCGTATTTGGTGGCGCAGTAGACAGCGGCACCGGGGAAGAGCTTGTGACCGGCGACGGACGACAGGTTGATCACGTGACCGCTATGTTGCTCCCGCATGGTGGGCAACACCGCCGCGATGCCGTACATCACACCCTTGATGTTCACATCCACCATCTGGTCCCACTCGTCGACCTTGAGTGCATCCAGCGGTGCCAGTGGCATCAGGCCGGCGTTATTCACCAGTACATCGATCCTGCCAAAGGCTTCTTTGGCCGATGCGGCCAGGGCTTCTACCTGGTTGCGGTCGGTTACATCGGTGACCTGCCAGATGACTTCGGCGCCTTTTGACTTCAGGTCCTCGGTCAGGGCTTTCAGGCGATCTTCCCGGCGTGCTGCCAGCACCAGTTTTGCACCGCGGTCTGCCAAACGGCGGGCCGTGGCTTCGCCGAGACCACTGCTGGCGCCGGTAATGATGACGACTTTGCTATTGATCGGATCGTTGCTGTTGCTCATGGTTTGTCTCCTTTTGTGGATAAAAACTTTATTCAGGCGCTGATCTCGAGTTCTTTCAGCGTCGGGTAATCGGTATAGCCGCGCTCATCGCCGCCATAAAACGTGCTGTCGTCCCACTCGTTCAATTCGGCGTGCTGGCGGAAACGCTCCGGCAGGTCCGGATTGGCAATAAACGGCCGGCCAAAGGTGACCAGGTCGCAACGGCCAGCGCCGATACGCTTACGCGCTTCCTCTGCTGTGTAGGCGCCGTTGGCAATATAGGTGCCCTTGAATCCGGCCTGGATAGCGTCGATCACTTCTTCCGGGCGACCATTGGCGTGGTTGCCCTGGAAGGAATCTTCAACCACTTCCAGATAGGCAATACCCAGATCGTTCAGGCGACTGGCAAAGGCACCAAAGGTTTCCTCTGGATCCTCGTCATACATGGCGTTGAAGCTGCCGGTGGGGCTGATACGTACACCGACATTTTCTTTACCCCAGACGTCGATGACGGCTTCCATCACCATCAGCGGCAAGCGCATACGGTTTTCCACCGAACCGCCAAATTCGTCGGTGCGCTGATTGCTGCCGCTCTTGAGGAACTGGTCCAGCAGGTAGCCGTTGGCGGCGTGGACTTCTACACCGTTGAACCCTGCTGCCTTGGCGTTGATGGCGCCCTGACGAAACTGCTCTACAATATCCGGCATTTCACTTGCTTCCAGAGCCCTGGGCTGCGGTACATCCACCATGCCTGAATCGGCACTGATAAAGGTTTTCGCGCCCTCAGGCTGGATGGCAGACGGAGCCACTGGTTTATTGCCATCTGGCTGCAGGGCCGTGTGGGAAATCCGGCCCACATGCCATAGCTGAGCGTGCATTCGCCCACCGGCCATGTGCACGGCGGTGGTGATTTTTTTCCAGCCCACTACCTGCTCGGGGGAGTGGATGCCGGGTGTGAACGCATAGCCCTTGCCCTGGGGCGATACCTGAGTGGCCTCGCTGAAGATGAGGCCAGCACCGGCACGCTGCTGGTAATACTGGGCATTCATCTCGTTGGGAATATCGCCAGGCTGAGTGGCGCGGGCCCGGGTCAATGGTGACATCAGAACCCGGTTGGGCAGGGTAAGATCGCCCAGAAGATAGGGTTGAAACAGTGCATCGTTTGGATTGTTCATTGATTATCCTTTTTTGAATGAAGTCGATGTAATTAGACCAGTCTACTAGAAGAAGGGCGAAAAAAAGGGGAGACGTCAGGCAATGCCAAGACATTGCCGGAAAAAGACACGAACAAACCGCTCCATCGGCTCGGTGCTCTTCAAGACCTTGGCTCTTAGAATGGCGCCTTCCCAGCCTGACAGCAGGAAGCTGGCGACATCGGCGGGATCGATGGATTTGTCCACATCTCCAGCCAGTCTTGCTTCTTCGATGCAGCGCTCGAAACGCTTTTCCCAGCCCTGGAATACAGTATCGAGGCGTTTGCGGAAAGCTTCATTCTGCCCGGCCAGTTCCTGGCCAAGATTGCCGATAAGGCAGCCGCGGGTGAACTCGCAACTGGTCATGGTATCCAGGCCAGTGTCGAAGTAGGCACGAAGGCGATCAAGGCAGGAGCGGCTGGTATCGTTGAGAATCCGATCCAGCTTCGCGTCGTATTCCTCGGCGAAGGCATCAATGACCGCAAGCCCGAAATCGTTTTTGCTACTAAAATAATGGTAAAACGACCCTTTAGGCACCCCGGCGGTTGTCAGTACGCCGTTGATGCCCGTAGCGCCAAAACCTTTCTGGCCGATCAGGTCGGCACCGGTCTGGATGATGTGATTGCGCGTGTCGTTCGATGTCATGGTTGTTATATTAGACCGGTCGTCTACAATGGGTCAAACCCGTAAAAGCCGAGACATGCTGTCCCGAATAGCCGGATCAGCCCCGAACTGTATTCAAGGAGTCTGCCAGTGATTAAATCCCGTGCTGCCGTGGCGTTCGCGCCCAACAAACCGCTGGAAATCGTGGAAGTTGATGTAGAAGCACCGAAAAAAGGCGAAGTTCTGGTGCGCATTGTCGCCACTGGCGTGTGCCACACTGACGCTTACACCCTCTCCGGCGCCGATTCTGAAGGTAACTTCCCGGCCATTCTGGGCCATGAAGGCGGTGGCATTGTGGAAGCCGTGGGCGAGGGTGTGACGTCTTTTGAAGTGGGTGATCACGTTATCCCGCTTTACACGGCCGAGTGTGGCAAATGTAAGTTCTGTACCTCCGGCAAGACCAACCTCTGTGGTTCCGTGCGCGAGACCCAAGGCAAGGGCGTCATGCCAGACGGCACCTCGCGGTTCTCCTACAAGGGCGAGCCCATCTACCACTACATGGGGTGCTCCACGTTTTCCGAGTACACGGTTCTGCCTGAAGTCTCGCTGGCAAAGATCCCCAAGGAAGCACCGTTGGAAAAAGTCTGCCTGCTGGGCTGTGGTGTGACTACCGGTATTGGTGCCGTACTGAACACCGCCAAAGTCGAAGAAGGCGCAACCGTTGCTATCTTCGGCCTGGGCGGCATCGGTCTGGCGGCGATCATCGGCGCTACCATGGCCAAGGCCAGCCGCATCATTGCCATCGACATCAACCCCGGTAAGTTCGACATTGCCAAGGAGTTGGGCGCCACGGACGTGGTCAATCCCAAGGACTACGACAAGCCGATTCAGGAAGTGATCATCGAGATGACCGACGGCGGCGTGGACTACTCCTTCGAGTGCATTGGCAACGTTCAGGTGATGCGGTCAGCGCTGGAATGCTGCCACAAGGGTTGGGGTGAGTCTGTCATTATCGGCGTGGCCGGTGCTGGCGAGGAAATCAGCACCCGTCCCTTCCAGCTGGTCACCGGCCGGGTCTGGAAAGGCTCTGCGTTCGGCGGCGTGAAAGGCCGTACCGAATTGCCGGGCTACGTCGAGAAAGCCAAGACCGGCGAGATTCCGCTGGATGTGTTCATTACCCACAACATGCCGCTGGAAGACATCAACGAGGCGTTCGAGCTGATGCATGAGGGCAAGAGCATCCGGACGGTGATTCACTTCTGATGTTCCGTTTTCGCTTCCGTGTCCGCTATGGTGAATGCGATGCCCAGAGCGTCGTGTTCAACGCCCGCTATGCGGAC
The DNA here is from genome assembly GCF_008795985.1 of Marinobacter halotolerans. Classification (NCBI taxonomy): domain Bacteria; kingdom Pseudomonadati; phylum Pseudomonadota; class Gammaproteobacteria; order Pseudomonadales; family Marinobacteraceae; genus Marinobacter; species Marinobacter halotolerans. The sequence continues at coordinate 1,912,045 of NZ_VMHP01000001.1, forward strand.
TATGTGGATATTGCAGTCAACGAATACATCCGGACCCTGTTCGGTGACTACCAGCGGCTACTGGATCAGGATCTGGACATCCAGGTGGTCAGCCTGAACCTGAATTACCGGGCGCCGGCGAGGTTTGATGATGTGCTGGAAGCGCGGATCCAGGCGGGTCGGATTGGCAATACGTCTTTCACCCTGCATCTGGAGTTCTATCGTTTGGGGGATGAAATGCTGGTTGCGGACGCCGACATCACCTATGTGCTGATTCAGCCATCAATAATGGCCAAAACACCGGTGCCGGAGTCGATTCGGGAGTTGCTGGAAAGGGGAGCACCCGGCGTGCTGATCAGCCACGCCGGGGAAGATCAGGCAACTGATTAATCAGTTGCCGTGGGTTGCGTGGGCATCCTCAAGCGCCTGCAGTACGGCCTTGGCGGTGCCTTCTGAAGAAGGCGGATTCTGACCGGTGACCAGTCTGCCGTCCACCACAATGTGCGGCGTGAAGTCATCGCCGCTGGTATAACGGCCGTTCTTTTCCTTAAGCATGTCTTCCACCAGGAAAGGAACCACTTTGGTCAGTCCCACGGTTTCTTCCTCGCTGTTACTGAAGCCGGTCACGTTGCGGCCGCCCACCAGGTTCTGGCCGGGTTTGACTTCCACGTCTTTGAAGACCGCCGGAGCGTGACAGACAGCGCCGATCACCTTGTCCTGCTCATACGCGGTCTTGATCAGCTCTGCGGATTTGGCGTCGTTGGCCAGATCCCACAGAGGTCCATGGCCGCCGGGGTAGAAAATCGCGTCGAATTCGTTCATGTCCACGTCGGCCAGCTTCTTGGTGCTTGCCAGGGATTCTTTGGCGTGAGCATCCTCTTGGAAGCGACGGGTAGTTTCTGTCAGCGCGTCTTCGCCTTCACTATTCGGGTCAATGGGCGGTTGGCCGCCTTTGGGAGTAGCCAGAGTGATATTGGCGCCGGCATCCTTGAACACGTAGTAGGGGGCCGTGAACTCCTCAAGCCAGAAACCGGTTTTGTGGCCGGTATCGCCCATCTGGTCATGTGAGGTAAGAACCATCAATATGTTCATTCGCCTGCTCCTTTTGAAATCAGTTTACGTAACTGAATTGAATTGCTTAACACAGTCTGTGGTGCCGAAACCGCATCACTTCAACCGTTTGACCACAGGGATACGTCCTTACCATGACCCCGGATGAAAACGATCTCTGGTTTCTGCCTCTGGGCGGAACCGGCGAAATCGGCATGAATCTCAATCTGTACGGTCACGATGGCCAGTGGCTGATGGTGGATTGCGGGGTCACTTTTCCGAAACCGGGAAGGGTCTCGGCGGATGGCACCGTCCATCATTCCGGAGAACCACCGGTCCAGATGGCCGACCCGGCCTTTATTGCCGACCGGCGGGATCGGCTGGCAGGCCTGGTGATCACCCATGCCCACGAGGATCACATTGGCGCGGTCCCCTATCTCTGGCCCCTGCTGCAGTGCCCGATCTACACCAGCCGCTTTACCGCCGAAATCCTGCGCCGCAAGCTGGCGGAGTTCGATCTCCTCCATCGGGTGCCCATTTTTGTGCTGGATGCCGGTGACCGGCGGCAGATCGGACCGTTTGATGTGCAATGGCTGGCGCTGACCCACTCCATTCCGGACCCCAATGCCCTGATGATTCGCACCGCCGCGGGCAACATTTTCCACAGCGGTGACTGGAAGCTGGATGACCAGCCCCTGGTCGGCCATGGCTACCGCAAAAGCACCTTTACCGACCTGGCTGAAGAAGGGGTGGTTGCCATGGTCTGCGACTCGACTAATGCCACGGTGGCCGGGCATTCCATGTCGGAATCGGCACTCTATGGCGGGCTGTTGGACGCCATTGGTCCGGCGAAAGGCCGTGTAATCGTCGCCTGTTTTGGCAGCAATATCGCCCGGCTGCATACGCTGGCGGCCGTGGCCCGGGCCACCGGTCGCTACATGGGGTTGATGGGCCGCTCACTGATCAACATGAGCAGTGCCGCCAAGGCAGCGGGGCTATGGGATACAGCGGACTCGCTGATCCAGTCCAGCCACTTCGGATACCTGCCGAGGGAGGAAGTGCTGGCGGTGGCTACCGGCAGCCAGGGCGAACCACGAACCGCACTGCGGCGGCTGGCCTCGGGCAATCATCCGGATTTTGAACTGGAAGCGGGTGACCGGGTGATCTTCAGCGCCCGGGCCATTCCCGGCAATGAAGAGGCTATTAATGCCCTTATAAGCCAGCTGGAAGCGATGGGTGTCGATGTGTTGACTGCAGAATCGGCCAGCCTGCCTATCCATGCATCCGGCCATCCGGCCCGGGAAGAGCTGGAAGCCATGTACCGCTGGGTGCGGCCGTCCATCGCCATCCCGGTTCATGGCGAAGAAGAGCATATGCGGGCCCATGCCGACATTGCTGAGGCGACAGGGGTGCCCCGGCGGTTGGTGGGACGCAATGGCGACCTGTTTATGATCCGCCCGGTACCCGGGATGCGCCGTCAGATTGTGGAGACTGGCCGGTTGGGCTGGCAGAAGCAGGAGCTGACCCGGGTGTTCTGAGGCGCCGGGGACGTTGCTGCTGGCTCAAATCCAGCCAGGCCCTGAATATGCTGCCGGCATTCCCGGCCAGTTGGGTAGCTGATCTGCTCATCGCTCATTCTCCTGTTTGCTGATCCTTTTATGAGATTAGCACTAGCAATAATGAATGCAAACGATTCGCATTAAAATAAATCACGATGGTCGTTCGTTTCCCGTCTGTATAAACTCAAGCACCCATGCCCGCCTTTTGCGCGGACTTTAACATCAGGAGGTAGCAGTTGATGGCAATCTGGACCCGCAGTCTTCCCACCCTTGAGCAGATGGAA